>JAUQWL010000215.1 GCA_030835185.1 Solirubrobacterales bacterium
CCGTGTGGAGAGTGCGAGTCCTGCCGCTCGATCGCGGCCGGCTCGTCGGTCGACGTGATCGAGATGGATGCCGCGTCGAACCGTTCGGTCGACGACATCCGCAGCCTGCGGGACCGGGTCGCCTTCGCCCCGGCGGCCGGAAGCTGGAAGGTGTACATCCTCGACGAGGCCCACATGCTGACCAAGGAGGCCTGGAACGCCTTCCTCAAGACCCTCGAAGAGCCGCCCCCGAACACGATCTTCATCCTGGCCACCACCGAGGCCCACAAGGTGATGCCGACGATCGCCGACCGCTGTCAGCGCTTCGACTTCCAGCGGCCATCGGTCGAGCAGCTCTCGGAAGTGCTGAGCAGGGTGGCGGCAGCGGAGTCGATCAGCCTCGATCCGGCCGCCGTATCGATGATCGCGCGCTCGGCCTCCGGCAGCTTTCGCGACGCTCTCGGGACTCTCGACCAGTTGCTCGCATACAGCGGCGACTCGATCGCGATCGACGACGTTCTCGAGCTGCTGGGAGCGCCCGATGCCGACCTGCTCTTCGGCGTGGTGGACTCGATCGTCGCCGGCGACCCGAAAGGCGTGCTGCTCTCGGTCGATTCCATGGCCCGCAGCGGACGCGATCCGGCTCGCTTCGCCCGCGACCTCCTGGGGCATCTCCGGGTGCTCCTGGTGACGCAGACGACCGGTGAGATCCCGGAGGCGTTCGCAGTCACCGCGACCGACGCGCCGCGTCTGTCGGCTCAGGCCCAGGCGATCGGCCCGGCCAATCTGATCCGGACGATCGACGAGATCGCCGACGCGCTCGCTTCCATCCGAAGCGGGGACGAGGCCCGTCTGGCAATCGAGGTCGCCCTGCTGAAAGCCGCCCGGCCGGACCTCGACCCCGGCACCGAGGGCCTGATCCGGCGGCTGGAGAAGCTCGAAAAGTCGGGTCCGGTCGATCCGCCTGCGCCACCGTCCGGATCTCAGGCAGAAGCCCTCGCTCCTGTGCCGCCTGTGGAGTCGCAGGCGGGAGTGGAGTCGCAGGCGGGTGTACCGGAATCGTTGCAGGCGGGTGTACCGGAACCGTCGCAGGCGGGTGTGCCGGAACCGGAAGCCGCGGTCACCGGAGCCGGACCGGAGATCGCCGGTGAGCAGGATCTCGACCGCCTGAGTCAGATCTGGCCGGCGGTGCTGGACGCGCTTCGAGGACTGGCCTCCGGGCCGACCGCCTCCTACTTCGAAGGCACGCGCCCGTTCGCCTTCGATTCCGGCCGGCTCACGGTCGGCTTTCCGGCCGGTTCCCAGTTCAACCGGAGGAACGCCGAGAAGCCCGAGCGGCGCGACCAGCTGATCGCCGCGTTGACCTCGGTGATCGGTGAAGTGCTGCAGATCGACTACACCGAACTCGGTTCGGAAGCGTCTATTCAACCGGAGCAGGCCGCGCCCGGCGCGATCGATGAAGAACAGTTTGTGGAGAGAGTGAAATCGGAATTCAACGCAGAGGAGGTCATCTGATGGCGAAAAGAGGAATGGGCGGCATGGGCGGCATGGACATGAACGCCCTCTTGAAGCAGGCCCAGCAGATGCAGAACGACATGCTTCAGGCCCAGGAGTCGCTCAAGGATGAAGAGACCGAAGCCAGCGCCGGCGGCGGCATGGTCAAGGTGAAGATCTCCGGGGACCTGGTGATCAAGGACGTCACGATCGATCCCGACGCGGTTGATCCGGAGGACGCCGAGATGCTGGCGGAGATGGTCCAGGCTGCCGTAAACGAAGCGATCCGGGCAGCTCAGGAACTGGCCGCGTCGAAGATGCCTGACGTGCCGGGGATGCCCGGCCTCGGCGGTACCGGTCTCCCCGGAGGATGAGCGAAGGCCCCGCACCGCTCAGCCGTCTGACTGCGGAGCTGTCGCAGCTTCCGGGTATCGGGCGGCGGACCGCCCAGCGTCTGGCTTTCCACATTCTCCGCTCGGACGATGCCGACGCCCGCAATCTCGCCCAGGCGATCGTCGAGGTCAAGGAGAAGGTCGGCCTCTGCGAGGTCTGTTTCAACCTGGCCGAAGGCCCCCGCTGCCGGATCTGCGAAGACGCCGGCCGGGACGAGTCGTTGATCTGCGTGGTCGAGGAACCGGCCGACGTGATTCCGCTTGAGCGCACCCATGAGTTCCGCGGGCGCTACCACGTGCTGGGTGGGGCGCTCTCACCGATCGACGGCATCGACGAGAGCGATCTGCGCATTGCCGAACTCCGCCGCCGGGTCGAGACCGGTGACATCAGCGAGGTGATCCTCGCGACTAATCCCACCACGACCGGGGAGGCGACCGCCCAGCACATCGCCGACCTGCTGCGCGCCCAGACCAGGGTCACCCGGCTTGCAAGCGGCCTGCCGGTCGGCGCCGACCTCGAGCACGCCGACGAGGTCACTCTCGGCAAGGCGATGGCCGGCCGGCTCAGCCTCGACTGATCGTGCCGGGAGGCCCCTGCCCGGTCGGGTCGTAGTCCTTCAGCAGCGCGACCTGGCGGCTACGGGCCAGGAGGACGCCGTCGCGACTCCACAGTTCGCCATCCTCGCTGAAGTGTCCGTCAACCGCCTGGTCGGCGGTCAGGCGCGCCAGCACCCAGTCTGGTTCGGGGTTCTCCCGCAACGGCAGCTCGCACGGAAAGTGGACCGTGTATTCGAGCGTAGGGGCGTGCGCAGGTTTGCCCAGTACGACGAAAGGCGCCGGGAACCAGACGTCGAGCATCGCCGCGGCCAGCACGGCGGTCATCGGCTGCTCGTCCCTGAGCCTGAGCCAGCCGGCGGTCTCGGCTTCTTCGCCGCCGCTCATCGGCGCACCGCCGATGGCCGGCACGGCGCGAAAACGCGAGAACACGGCTACCTCGACCAGCGAGGTATCGAACTCTTCGCCGTCCTCCGGGGACGGCACATCGGGCATGACGGTGTGGTCGAATGACGGCCCGTCGCGCCTGGCTGAGAAGACCGCCATCGCCTTGCCCTGAACCTCACCGTTCTGGATCAGCCGTGCCGAGAGGAAGGACGTCGAGCGACCCTGGCGCTCGACGGTCACTTCGATCTCGGCCGGTCCGGTGGCCGGGCGGCTGAGGAAGTGCACGGTCAGCGAGCGTGGTGGCTGGGTCGCGACTGCATCCATGGCGTTGAGCATCAGGGCCGCGACGTAGCCACCATTGGGCCCTGGTCCGATCCACCACCTCTCCGACAACTCGACCGAGAAACGGCCCGACTCGATCGGGGTCACGGCTGTGTCGGTCTCGAAGGTACTCATTTCACCCGGTGCTTTCGGTTGTCGTTTCAACGGTTGGGGCGGAGTCCGAGGTCGGGTCGACCTTGCTGCCCGGATCGGCGTGGGAGACGCCCCAGCGGTCGTGAAACCGCCGGAGTGCGGGCGGGGCCCACCAGTTCCGCCGCCCCAGGAGTGCCATCAGCGATGGGACCAGGAGTGCCCGGATTATGGTCGCATCGATCAGCACGGCCATGGCGGTGCCGACGCCGAGTTCCTTGATGAAGACGATCTCACCCGCGGCGAAGGCCCCGATGGCGATCGCGAAGAGCAGGGCCGCGGCGGTCACGATGCGGCCCGTTCTCTGGAGCCCGACGGCGACGCACTCCGTGTCACCGAAGCCCGAGTCGCGGGCTTCCTTGATCCGGGAGAGCAGGAAGACGGCATAGTCGGTCGACAACCCGAAGGTGATCGCGAGGATCAGGATCGGGGTCGTCTGGTCGATTCCGCCCGGAGACTCGAAGCTGAGCAGGCCGGTCAGGTTGCCGTCCTGGAAGATCAGCACGACCAATCCGAATACCGCTCCCAGCGTCAGCACGTTCATGAGCAGCGACTTGACCGGCAGCACGACCGATCCGGTCATCATGAAGAGGACTACGAGGGTGGCACTGACGATGATCAACAAAGCCAGCGGAAGGTGTTCGAGCAGGCTCTGCTGGAAGTCGAGGAAGCGGGCCGTGCCGCCGGTCACCTTCACGGGCGAGCCGTTCGGATCGGGCAACTCGCGGATTCGTTCCACGGCGCGCCGGGTCGGCTGCTCCATGTAACCGTCCCGCGAGGTGACTTCGATCAGGATCAGGCCCGGTTCGAGAGGCTGTGCCGGCCCGACCGACCTGACCTGGGGCACTGCGGCGATCTGTGCGGCAAGCCGCCCGGCCGACTCCGGAGAACCATCCTCCAGCAGCACCTGGATCGTTTCCGAGCCTGCGTCCGGGAAGTCGCGCTCGATCCGCTCCTCTACCACCCTCGAACTCTGCCCTGGCGGCAGCACCTCGGCGGTCACCGGGGCGAAAGCCATGCGGAATGCCGGAACGGCCAGCAGAATCAGACCCAGGGCGGTGACGACGGCTATCGGCCCCGGTCGTTTCATCACGAAGCGGGACAGCCGGTACCAGAAGCCGCGGGTCTCGCCGCGCGAATCGCTGTGCTCCCGACGCTGGAGAAAGGCGGGTGCGAGCGAGTTGACCCGGTCCCCGAGCAGAGTCAGGATCGCCGGCAGCACCGTGAGGGCGACGAGCGCCGATACGAGCGCGACGAGCAGGCCGCCGAGACCCATCGAGTAGAGGAACCTCTGGGGGAAGGTCAACAGGGCAGCCATCGAAGCTGCGACGGTCAGCGACGAGAAAAGCACCGTACGCCCGGCCGTGTTCATGGTGCGTTTCAGAGCCGGAAGACCGGCTCCGGACCGGGCGATTTCCTCGCGGTAGCGCGAGACTATGAACAGGCTGTAGTCGATGGCCAGTCCGAGTCCGAGCCCGGTGGTCACATTGAGTGCGTAGATCGAGATGGGTCCGACTTCGGTCGCAAGACGCAGGCCGACGAACGTGAGGACGATCGCCAGTGCCCCGACCATCAGCGGCAGAACCGCCGCCACGAGGCTGCGGAAGAAGACCAGCGAAAGCAGGAGCAACAGGGGGAAGACCATGATCTCGGCCCGGCGCAGGTCTTTTTCCACCTGTTCGTTGACCTGTTCGTTTGCCAGGGCGATCCCGCCGACCAGCACGTTGTCCCTGTGCTCGAGGCTCTCGGCCAGGCCGGCGGCCACTTCCTGCTGCTCCTGATCATCGGTCGAGTCGAGGGAAACCGCGATGAAGGTCGAGCGGTTGTCCTCGGAAACGAAGGTCGGTGACCGGGTCTGGTTGAAGCCGAAAGCCTGGTGGATGCCGGGCTGTTTCAGTACCTCCCGACGGATCTGCTCGACCTCGCGGCGATCGGCGGCGGAGCCGCGTACGTCGACCCCGGAGACCAGAATCGTATTCTCTGCCGCCCTGAAGCCGGCGTCGTTCAGCAGGCGTTCGGCCTTGATGCTCTCGCTGCGGCCGTCATCGGCGCCATACGGGCCGAGGTGCCCGGCCAGCCCGGACCCGAGTATCGCGGCAATGATGAAGATGGCGATCGCGATCAGCGCGATCGGCCGGGCCCGGCGATCTGCTGTGCGGGCCAGCCGGTCAAACATGCGGCTGCCCGTCCTTACCGCCGCCGCCGTCCGTGCGGGCGATCTCGCCCTCCCACCATTCGACGATCCACTTCTGGAAATCCAGCCCGAACCTCAGTATGAGCTCCGGCGACGAGCCGGTTTCCACTGCGCCCTCCGTTTCGGCCAGCTCCCGGAGCTCGGCCAGCTGTCCACGGTGATGCCGGGCGATGTCCTCCATCAGGCTCCTGCGGCGATCTTTCGACGTGGCGTCGGAGAAGAAGACCTTCAGCAGACCCTCGTGGCGCAGTTCGGGCGTCCAGCTTCCGTCGCTCAGCCAGTCCTGCAGCGCCACTCGCCCCGACTCGGTTATCCGGCACGCAGTCCTCCGCCGGTCGCCCTGTGGACCGTCGACCTCTTCGATCAGTCCGGCTGTCTTCAGTCGCTTCAGCTCCGGGTAAATCTGCCCGTAGCTGGCGGCCCAGAAGAACCGGGTCGAGGTGTCCACCTCCGACTTGATGTCGTAGCCCGACATCTCACCTCTGCTCAGGAAGCCGAGAATCACGGTAGCCGTAGCCGACAGGTCCATATAGCGCGATGATATATCAGATCGATATATCCTACCCCGGAGAACCGGCCGGTTCTGCGCCTGCATCCGTATCCTGAACCGATGCCCGAAAACGACCCGATAGTCGTGATGAAGTTCGGCGGCACCTCGGTGTCGGGACCCGAGGAGCTCAAGCGCGCCGCCCGGCGGATCGTCACCGCGCGCGAAGCCGGCAACCGCGTTGTGGCGGTGCTTTCGGCGCGGGGCAAGACGACCGACGAACTGGTCGCCGCCGCCTACGAGATCTCCGACCGGCCGAACTCCCGCGAGATGGACATGCTCCTCTCGACCGGGGAGCGGGTTTCCTGCGCGCTCTGCTCGATGGCGATCATCGACATGGGCCACGAGGCGGTTTCCCTGACCGGTTCCCAGGCCGGCATCGTCACCGACTCTTCCCACACCCGGGCGCGCATCATCGACGTGCGTGCCGACCGCATTCGTGAGGCTCTCGGCAACGAGCGCATAGTGCTGGTGGCCGGCTTTCAGGGTGTGTCCACCGACAGCCGGGATGTGACGACGCTCGGCCGCGGCGGATCCGACACCACCGCCGTCGCCCTGGCCGCCGCCCTCGGCGCCTCGGTCTGCGAGATCTACACCGATGTCACCGGCGTATTCAGCGCCGACCCCCGGATCGTGCCCGGCGCGCGCAAGCTGCCGGTCGTCTCGTACGAGGAGATGCTCGAGATGTCGGCCTCCGGCGCGAAGGTGCTTCAGTTGCGAGCGGTCGAGTACGCCCGCAACAACGGCGTTCCGATCCACTGCCGCAGCAGTTTCGAAGACCTCCCCGGTACGCTCGTGCTACCAGAAAGCGAGACCATGGAACGACCTCTAGTAACCGCCGTGACCCACTCCTCCGACGAGGCCCGCGTGACCGTCGTCGGCGTGAAAGACGAACCCGGAGTCGCCGGCCGGATCTTCAAGGCACTGGCCGACGCCAACGTGAACGTGGATGTGATCATCCAGAACGAGCCGATCGGCGACGATGCCCTGGCCGACCTTTCATTCACCGTCGACCGCGAGGACCTGCACACCGCAGTTGACGTCATCGCCGAGCTCGGAGACATCTCCCACAGCGTGCGCACCGACGAGAGGATCGGCAAGGTCTCGATCGTCGGTGCCGGCATGCGCAGCCACCCGGGCGTCGCCGCCAAGGTCTTCGAGGTGATGGGAGCCGAGCTCATCAACATCGAGATGATCTCCACTTCGCCGATCAAGATCTCCTGCGTGATCGATGCCGGGAAGGTGCCGGACGCGGTCCGCGCGCTTCACGCGGCTTTCGAACTGGGCGAGGACGCGATCGTGCCAGAGGATCCGACCGGCGAGCATCGCCCGACCGTCCCTTCATGATGGCCGGAGAGGGTCACAGGGTCGGCGTACTCGGCGCGACCGGTGCGGTCGGATCGACCATCCTCGGGGTTCTCGCCGAGCGTGACTTCCCGGCCAGTGAGGTCGTTCCTTTCGCGTCGAGCCGGTCCAACGGCAAGCAGATCGAGTACGGCGATTCGATTCTCACCTGTGTCGCTCCCGACGACGAAACGATTCAGGGCATCGACATCCTGATCTCTTCGGCCGGCGGCTCGGTCAGCGAGGAGTGGGCTCCGCGATTCGTCGACGCAGGCGCCGTGGTGATCGACAATACGAGCTTCTGGCGCATGCACGAGGACGTACCGCTGGTCGTGCCCGAGGTGAATCCGGAGGCGGCCGAGCGCCACAAAGGCATCATCGCCAATCCCAACTGCACCACCGCGGTGATGATGGTCGCGATGGCACCGATCCACCGTGAGGCCGGGCTCGAACGCCTCGTGATCTCGACCTACCAGGCCGTTTCGGGCACGGGGCAGAAGGCGGTCGAGGAGCTGAAGGCCCAGTCTGCCCAGGTGCTGGCCTCAGAAAAGGTTTCTCCGCCTGCCGTCTACCCGCATCGCATCGCCTTCAACGTCCTGCCCCAGGTGGAGACCTTCAAGGACGGGGACGACTACACCACCGAAGAGCGCAAGGTGATGGCCGAGACCCGCAAGATCCTCGGCTTCGGCGAGGAAGTCGGAATCTCGGCCACCTGCGCCCGGGTGCCGGTGATGACCGGCCATTCGGAGTCGATCAACATCCAGACGCGGGAAGACCTCAGCCCCGAGGACTGCCGGCAGATCCTCGCCGATGCGCCCGGGGTGGCTGTGGTTGACGACCCGGGCAAGGGCCGCTATCCGATCGCCTCCGAGGCGGCCGGTCGCAACGAAGTCCTGGTCGGCCGCATCAGGCGCGATCCCAGCCACGAACGCTGCCTGAACCTCTGGCTGGTCGGCGACAACCTGCGCAAGGGCGCTGCCACCAACGCAGTCCAGGTCGCCGAGCTCCTGGTCGAGCGCGGCTGGATCTCACCGACCTGACTCAGCCCGGTTTGAGGGCGCGGCCGAGCTGCTCGATCGTGACCACGCCGGAGAGGCGTCCCGCCTTGTCGGTGACCATCATCGCGCCGAACTTGCGCATGTCCGGGTTGCCGAGAAGGCTCTCCAGCGGAGCGTCCTCGCGGATGTGGAAGCCGCCGCTGCTCGACTCGAGGTGCTCGCCCACCGTGGTCCCGGCCCGCTCGACCTCGGCCACGGATTCTGCTTCGTCACGGATGATCACGCCGGAAAAGCGGCCCTGATCGTCGGTCACCGGAAACCACGACCACTGGTAGCGCAGGAAATACTCTTCGAGCGCCTGGTGGATCGAGCTGTGGGTCGGGATCGCGACCGGGCTCTCGTCCATCACGTCGCCGACCACGATTCCTTCGAGCCGGCTTGTGACCGTCGTCTCGACCGTTGCCGCCCTGGCCGAGCCGTTGATCAGGAAACCGATCAGCGCCAGCCAGACGCCGCTGAACACTGCCCCCTGGACCGCCCAGAGCAGGCCGAGTGCAATGAAGAGGTAGCCGAATATCCTGCCGAGTCCGGCGGCGAATCTGGTAGCCGAACTGCGTTTGCCGGTGATGCGCCAGGCGATCGCCCGGACCACCCGCCCGCCGTCCATCGGGAACGCCGGCAGCAGGTTGAAGACCAGCACGATCAGGTTGATCGCGGCCAACCAGGCGACCATGGCCATAACACCGGTCGTATCCGCGCCCACCTGGAGTTGGACTGCGTCGCTGAAAGCGTTCGCGCCGGAAGCCACGACTCCGATCGCGACCAGCAGGGCGGCGATCAACGCAGTGACCACCGGACCGGCGATCGCCACTTTGAACTCGGTGCCGGGCCCATCTGCCTCGCGGTCCATCTGAGCCACCCCGCCGAAGATCCAGAGCCGGATGGTGCTGATCCCGATGCCGTTGCGGAGGGCGACGAACGCGTGGCCGAATTCGTGGAGCAGGATCGAGCCGAAGAAGCCGACCGCGCTGGCGACCGCCAGCAGATAAGGCTCCATCGAGGAGGCCGGCTTGTCGAGCAGGGTGCCGTAAAAGTCCGAGAGCCAGAAGATGACGAGGAAGAGGACCAGGAACCAGGACCAGTCGACCGCGACCGTGATCCCGCGGACCCGGAACAGCGTGATCGTATTTCCACCACCGAACATTGCTCCCAATGGTATGCGGTGACCGTTGCGGCCAACCTCACGACGGTCTCGATGCCGGTATCTCCGACGAACCGGCTCGAACAGATTCCGCGGTCCGGGGTCAGGTTGATCCGGTTCGCATGTCAGGCGTACCCGTTCGATCGGGCGGGGTCCGGTAACGGACAACGGTCACGGGCCGATGGGTGAGCCGGCGTTATCGT
>JAUQWL010000216.1 GCA_030835185.1 Solirubrobacterales bacterium
CCCGCGACTGGCTTGATCGGGTTACTCAGCCTTTCAGCAGCGAGTCAACCTTGGACTTGGTGTCCGTGAACGGAACCTCGATGTCCCCATCGATGATCTGTTGCCTGGCGTCTTCGATCTCACTCCAGACGTCATCGGCGATCTGAGGGGTCCTCAGGAGCGCGATGCCGTTCTCGAGGGTGACCACGTACTCACGCTCACCGAAGGTCTCGTTCCCGATGTCTTCGATGGCCTCCTTGTATACGCCCTGGAAGTCCCAGAGAACGGAGGAGAGCAGCGAATCGCCCTTGGCGATCGAACTCTTGTCGCCGATTACGTCAATGAACTTGACGTCGCCACCGGCGTTCTCGACCGCGTTCAGCATCCCGAACGACGAACCGTCACCCATGCCGAAGATGATGTCGGCGCCGTCAGCGATCAACGCTTCTGTGACGCGCTTTCCACCGGCAGTGTCGGCATAACCGGCCTGGCCGATCTGGGCCAGCTCGATATCGATGTCCGGCGTAACCGAACGGGCACCGACGATGAATCCACCGGACTGCCTGTTCCAGTTCGCGTCGTCGGCTGAGATAACGATGCCGAGCTTGTCCTTCTTGGTCGTCTTCGCGGCCAGGATCCCGGCGAGATAAGCGCCGTCCTGTGCCTTGGTCGTAGCATTGGCCGAATACGGCGCAACGGTGGCTTCGGGGTTGTCCCAGGCCATCATCGGCACGCCGGTCTGGCTGGCGATGTCAGGTGCGGCCGTGTTGTAACCGGACGCCTGGGCGATCACGAACTCGGATCCGCTGGTGGCCAGTTCGCGAAGGATCGGCGTGACGTCTTCGTAGCCGGAGTTGTCAGCCACTTCAACCTCGATACCGAGTTCGGCTCCGACTGCCTCCGAGCCCTCAACGGCCTGCTGGTTCCAGCCGAAGTCGTTGCCCTTCTCGGGAGTCACGACCGAGAACTTGGCGATCGGTGCGTCGCCGCTGCCGCCGTCGCTCCCGGAGTCACCGTCGTCATCGCTACTGCAGCCCGCGAAGGCCGCGCCGGCAACGAATAGCGCGGCAAGCATGGCCATCAGCCAAGCCTTGGTCCCACTCAGGCCGAATCGGCCCCGATTGGTCTGCTTCTTGTTCATCTGTTGCTCCTCCTGGTGTTTTGAGTACATAGACCTGACGGTAGACCGATCGGCCCCGTCTTGTTACACCCCGACTCAAACATCGGGGTTACCGTTTGCTGGTACCGAGACCGGAGCCTCGTCGCTTCCGAAAAAGAGCTTACGTGCGTTCAGTCCGAGGACCCGGCGCCGGTCGGCTTCGCCCAGGCCGCTGGCCTCGATCTTGCGCAGTTCGACCCCGGGATCGTGGAAGGGCGCGTCTGACCCGTACATGACCCGGTCCGGGCCGACCCGCTCGAACGCGGTCTTGATCTTGGAGTGCATGGGCATGCCCGAAGTCTCGAGATACACATTCGGGTTCCGCTCGGCGACATCGATTGCTGCGTTTATGTAGACGATGTTGCCGTGGCCCATGTGCCCGAGAACGACCTTCAGGTCCGGAAACTGGACAGCCAGTTCTTCGATGCTCCAGGGAAGACTGAAGATCGGGTGACCGCAGTGGATCAGGGTCGGCATGTCGCGCTCCAGCAGAACCTCCGCAACCGGATGAACGATCGGGTCGTTCGGGTGGAACCCGTCCAGGAGGGGGTGCATCTTGACCCCGAGAAACTTCGGATGGTCAAGCATCTCGGCGCACCTGGCTGCGCAATCCTCCTCGCGCGGGTTGGCCCAGAAGAGTGCCCAGGCGTTCGGCACACGCTCGACGATCTCCCGGGTGAGCTGGTTGTCAGGATGAAAAACGATCCCGGCTTCGTAGTCCCACCGGTCGAGGAGCTCAACCAGTCCTGCCTCGTCCATCGAGACGTCGAACATCGGGAATTCCCCGACGTGCATGTGGGGATCGACAATCATGCGAAGGCCGCCGCCCCGTCTTCCTCGACCGGCTGCCTCAGGACCTGCATTGCGGCTTCAACTCCGGCACCGATCTCGACAGGAACCCCGAAGTCGGAAAGACCCTGTCCCAGTGCCGTCAGAGCGACAATCGGATTCAGCGACCGCGACACAGGGCCGCTGTGACCGATGCGGATTACGCGGTCGATCATTTCACCGAGTTCCCCGTCAGAGAGCATCACGTCGTAGGCAGACCGGATGTGAGAGATCACCGCCTGGTTGGAAATCCCCTCCGGAACGGTTACCGCGGTGACCGCGTGAGACGCAATCTCCTCTCGTGCGGCCCAGAGTTCGAGTCCCATCGCCTCGACTCCGGCCCGGCAGGCCCGAGCGGCGAGGTCGTGGCGGGCAATCGACTCCTCGAGCCCGTCTTCGAGGAACTCGTCCAGCGCCGCATCGGTGCCGTTGATGTCGACCACTGAAGTGACGTGCGGAAACCTCTTTCGCCCCGCATCGATCCATCTCTCCTTCCAGTCCAGCAACGAGAGAAATGATGAGCGGGGTGCCCCCGGATTCGAAGACATCGCCTCCCAGGCCCTGTCACTGACGCTGACGAACGAGAGACCGGGAGAGCCGCCGACGCATTTCTGGGGTCCGGCGACCGTGATATCCAGGTTCCACTCTGCAGTGCGCACCGGCGACCCCCCGAAGGAGGAAACGGCGTCAACGATCGTGAGCGCACCGGCCTCGTGGGCGATCGGTCCGATCTCGTCCACCGGGTTCACGGTTCCGGAAGGAGTCTCCGACTGGACAACGACAACCAGCTCGATCTCGGGGTGCTCATCGAGCTTCCGCTTCACGTCCGCCGGATCGATCGAGTCATTCCACTCGGCTTCGATCTCGATGACTTCGACCCCCAGCGCCCGCATCCAGTCGCCGAACAGCTTGCCGAAAATGCCGGAAACCAGATTCAGGGCGGTCATGCCTTCCCGACAGAGTCCCTTGACGGCGGCTTCCAGGCCGAGAACCGCCTCGCCCTGCATGATGACCACGTCCTGATCCGTCTCGAATATCTCGGCCACCTTGCGTTCGACATCCTTGAACCGCTTCAGGTAGGAGGGGTCGTACTCGAAGGGCACCGGCTGGCCGAATCCGGCCAGCGTTCTGGGCGAGACGGTTACCGGCCCACCGCCATAGGTGAAGATTGCGGCCCGATCTTCGTTACTCAACGCAGATCTCCTCAAATCTCACGATTCGAGTGCAACTGTCGATCGGGACCGCAAGAGTCAAGAGACGGCCGCCCCCGCGGTGGCGTCGACCGGCTCTTCGAGCACCTTCATCGCGGCCTCGACCGCGGCGCCGATGTCCGTCGAGACCCCGAAGTCGGCAAGCCCCTGCCCCAGGGCAGTCAAGGCGACGACCGGATTGAGGGAACGCGATGCCGGACCCATGTGGCCGAGCCGGAAGACGCGCTCCTTCATGTCGGCGTGCTCGCCATCGGACAGCATCACGCCGTAGGCCGACCGAACGTGCTCGATCACTACCTGATTGTCCAGGCCGTCCGGAACGGTGACCGCGGTTACCCCGTGCGAAGCGACTTCATCGCTGGCCGCCCAGAGGTCGAGGCCCATCGCCCTCACGCCGGCACGACAGGCTCGCGCAGCCCGGTCGTGGCGGGCAAACGAGGCTTCAAGTCCTTCTTCCAGCAGTTCGTCAAGAGCCGCGTCAATTCCGTTGATGTCGGATACCGAGACCGTGTAAGGGAACTTCGTGCGTCCGCTTTCGATCCACGAAGCCTTCCAGTCGAGCAACGACAGGTATGAAGAGCGCGGCGCGTCCGGATTGGCCTCCAGCGCGGCCCAGGCCCGGTCGCTGACGCTCACCAGAGCGACCCCGGGGGGGCCGCCGAGACATTTCTGGGCGCCGGCCACGGTGATGTCCAGTTCCCACTCGCTCGTACGAACCGGCGATCCGCCGAATGCGGAGACGGCATCGACGATGGTCAATGCGCCTGCCTTGTTGGCCATCGGACCTATCTCAGCCATCGGGTTCACGGTCCCCGACGGAGTCTCTGACTGGACCACGGCGACCAGTTCGATCGCGGGATTGTCGTCGAGAGCCTTCTGGACCTCGGCCGGATCGATCGCTTCGTTCCACTCGACCTCGATCTCGATCACTTCGACGCCGAGGGCACGCATCCAGTCACCGAACCACTTCCCGAATATCCCGGAAACGAGGTTGAGGGCGGTCATGCCCGGTCGACAAAGACCCTTGGCGGCGGCCTCGAGGCCGAGTACCGCCTCGCCCTGCATGAGCACGATGTCCTGATCGGTCTCAAAGACTTCGGCCACTTTTCGCTCCACGTCCCTGAACCGGTTCAGGAACGACGGCTCGTATTCGTAAGGGATCGGCTGACCGAGTCCGGCCAACGTCCTGGGGGAAGCCGCGACCGGCCCGCCGGTGTAGGTAAAGCTCGCCATTCGATCGTTGCTGCTCATCGTCGCTCTCCTCCGAGGATCGTTTTCTGGGCATACCGGTCGGCCACGGATCGGGACGTGACGGAGTCTCCGTCACTCGCCAGAGCCAGTTCAACGCAACCGAAAAGAACAACCTTGCCGACCATTGCCGGCGATGATATACTAATTGCCGACTGTTGACAACTGACAGTCAACTGGACGCGACAGCCGGAGCGGACGAGCAGTCCAGGCTTCGATCTGAGGGGCATCATCGATGGGTAAGAAACAACTTCAATGACAGAAACCTCGTCCCAAACCGAAGGATCGCCTGTCGGGGCAGCACTCGACGACGCTCCGGTTGAGACGCGGGTCGACAACCGGACGCTCTGGGAGCAGGTGCGTGAGAAGCTCCGGGAAGACATCCTCTCCGGAAGCCTGGCCCCCGGGACCGTGCTCAGCGAAGTGGCACTTGCGGAATCGTTCGGTGTCAGCAGGGGGCCGATCCGCGAGGC
The DNA here is from genome assembly GCA_030835185.1 of Solirubrobacterales bacterium. Lineage (GTDB taxonomy): Bacteria > Actinomycetota > Thermoleophilia > Solirubrobacterales > 70-9 > 67-14. The sequence goes on from JAUQWL010000216.1 coordinate 4,899, forward strand.
TCTCGGTCGCCTCGCCGCCGAGGGATTGGTCACGATCAAACCCCGCCGCGGAGCGGTGGTGACTGAACTGACCCGGGACGAGTTCATCGACTCCTACCAGGTTCGTGAAGCTCTGGAAACCCTGGCGGTAAGCCTGGCGATACCCCGTATGGGCCCGGCCGAGGTCGACGAACTCCGTGCCCTTCACCGGCAGATGGTCGATCACGCCGAACGTGGCGAGGTCAATGCCTTTTTCGAGGCCAACGCGGCCTTCCATGACGTCTTCATCAAAGCCTCGGGCAACCGTCGGCTGGCCGAGATGTACAAACGCCTTCTCGAACAGACCGCGCGCTATCTCGCCCACTCCCTGGCTCTGCGCGGCAGCCTGGGCAAGTCGATCGCCGAACATGCGGCCATCGTCGAAGCGGTCGAAGCCGGCGATGCAGACAGCGCAGCACGTCTGATGGCAGACCACATCGAAGTACCCCAAAGACTTGAGGAAACCGACGAACACCCGGTGCCTCCTGACCAACCTGTGACAAACACAAACGAAGGGACATGACCTTGGCTAAGAGCAGGAATGCGAAAGAGGTCCAATTTGGCGTCAACCTCAACAATCGTGAGCCGCTGATCGCTCCCGACTACGATCTCGCCGCGCTTCTCAAGCTGTCCGAACGGGTCGAGGAGCTCGGTTTCGATTCGATCTGGGTGGGCGACAGCCTCTTCTCGAAGCCGCGCTACGAGGCGATGACCCTGCTGGCTGCGCTCTCACAGCGTACGAGCCGAGTACGCATGGGCACGGCATGCCTGGTCAGCTCGCTGAGGAACCCGCTGGTACTGAGCGCCGAATGGGCGACCCTCGACCACCTGTCGAACGGAAGGACCATCTTCGGACCCTGCATGGGAAGCGCCGAGGTCGGTGTCAAGCGGGAGTACAAGGCCCTCGAGGTTCCCTTCAAGGACCGGGCCACCGTCTTCGAGGAAGGCCTCGAGATCGTACGGTCGCTCTGGACCGAGGGCAAGGTCGACTTCCACGGGAAGTACTTCGACTACGACGAGATCGAGTTCCACTCGGGCACCGAAATGGCACCGCTGGGCCCGATTCAGAAACCGCCGCCGATGTGGATCGTCTCCAACCCACGACTGATCGACGAATCCCACGACGAGCGCATGGTCCGGATCATGAAGCGCGCCTGCGCCCGGATCATCGAACACGGCGACGGCTGGATGACCTGCTGCCGGGCGCAGCATCCCGAGGAGCTGACCGAGCAGATCGGCTACCTGGAGGACGCCGCCAGAGAACGTGGCCGCGATTTTGCCGACTACGAGGTTGCCTATCAGGTGACCATGAACATCGGCGATTCGGAAGAAGCCGCCGGCAAGGCATTCGACGGCTACATCTCCCAGTACTACCCGGAGCTCTCCCAGGCCATGGATCTTTCCAACTGGGGCCCGATCGGCGAACCGGAGCAGATCATTGCCTGGCTGAAGGAGTTCGCCGACAGGGGAGTCACCCATTTCATCTGTCGCTTCGGCGATCTCGATCAATTCACGCAGGTGGAGCGTTTCGCAAACGAGGTCCTGCCTGCATTCCAATCAGAAAGCACGAGGAACTGACCATGCCGTCACCGGAAGAAGTCCGCAAGGACGCCGAACTCGTCGTCGATGTCTGTATGTCGGTCGAGGAGGATGACGTCGTCACGATCATCTGCGACAACGATCATCGCCGCGAAGCCGACGCGCTCGCAGGGGTAGCCCTCGATCGCGGCGCCTGGCCGGTGATCATGGACAACGAAGCCCAGGTCCAGCGCGGCCGGGCCGACACCCATTTCCCGATGGCACCGCCGGCAAACCTGCATCAGGCGATGACCCATTCCGACGAGATCATCATCGTCACCGACCTGGAATGGGCAAACCGTTTCGCCCATGTTCCCGCGGTCAAGGAGTCTTGCGCGGCCAACGCCAAGATCGCCTCGGTCGAACCCGGGATGGGTGAGTGGGGACTGACGGTGGAGAAGATCCACGCCGCAACCCAGCGCGCGAAGGATGCCATGGCGGCTCTGGAAGGGATGACCCAGTGCCACGTGACCTCCCCCGCCGGAACCGATGTCCTGGTCTCGATCAAGGGACGCCCCCCGCTCGAAGTGACGTCGATCAAGGAGAGGGGCCAGATGATGGGGCCGCTCCCGCTGTGGGCCGAAGTCGCTTACGCCGCGGTCGAGGACGGTACGGAAGGAACCATCGTCGTCGACGGGGTCATGCTCGGAATCGGCCTGCCCGGTCAGGTCAATGAGCCGATCACCTGGACCATGGAGAAGGGCCGTGCCACTTCGATCGAAGGCGGAGAGGACGCAGCTCGCCTGCGCGAAGTGATCGAAGGCGTCGAGAACGCCGACGTGGCCGGTGAGTTCGCCTTCGGCGTCTCTGAAGTCGCCCCGTTCGGCACCCCATCGGAGAAGGGTCGTGTCGGCACGGCTCACTTCGCGCTGGGCGACAACCACCTCGCCTACCCGGGTGGCCAGAACGTATCCAGGCTGCACCTCGACGGGGTCATCCTGAACGCCACCCTCCAGATAGTCGATGACGGCACTTACATCGTCAAGGATGGAGAGTGGGCCCTGTGAGCCGGGAAGACGGACAGACCGGGGCGATCACGGTCGTCCCCCTGGAGAGCATCGCCGCGATCGACCTGCCCGGTGGAAGTTGGAGCCGCATGCTCATCACCGGCGACACCGCCGAAGGAACCGGCAGTTCGATCGGCTACTCGGTTTTCAAACCGGGCACGGCGACCGGAAGCGTCTCACACGAGACCGAAGAAATCGCCTATGTGGTCAGCGGTACGGGCTATCTCGATACGGATGCGGGTGAAGTCCGTTTCGGATCGGGGGACGCGCTTCACATCCGTCCGGATACCTGGCATGCCGTCGTCAACGATTCCGACGCTGACGTCGTGATGGTCTTCGGGTTCCCCCACCCGGACTACCCGCCGACTGAAAGGCGCTGAACCGGATGGCACTGGTGCGGTCTGATGGGGCGTCCGGTCCCGGTCATTCGGGAAGCGAACAGATCCGGTCCGAGGTCGCCTGGGCCTGCCGGATCCTCGCCGACGAGGGCTACAGTGACCTGACGCTCGGGCACGTCAGTGCGCGGGACCCCGAGCGCCCGGATCACATGTGGATCAAGCGGCGTGGCGTATCGCTGGTCGAAGTGACACCGGCGGACGTGATCGAGTTCGAGATCGACGCCGACCTCCGGGGAGCATCGGACGAGATGCACCTCGAGGCTGTGCTGCATACAGAGGTCTACCGGCGACGGAAAGACGTCGGCGCGGTAGTGCACGGCCATCCCCCCTACGCCACCGCATTCGGGGCCACCGACGCGGATCTTCTGCACCTGACTCACGACGCGGTCATGTTCGATCGGGGTCTCGCGGTCTTCGATGGATCGCCCGACCTGATCACCGAACCGCAGCAGGGATCGGATGTGGCCGAGGCGCTCGGCGACAACAGTGCCGTACTGCTGCGAAACCACGGAGTTCTCGTGGCACACCGGAACATTCCCTGGATGGTTCTGGCCGCCGCAACCCTCGAGCGGTCGGTGATGCTCCAGTCGATTGCCTCGACCTTCGGGACCCCGCGGCCGATCACCGCCCGGCAGGTCGAAGAGCTTCACCGACACAAGTACAACGACGGCCTGGTCGAAGAGTACTGGCAGGCCTGGATCCGGGATATGAAGCGACGCGGACTCGATTTCGACATGGAGCCCTCACGATGAGCGAAACCACGGTGCAACTCTCTGTCAACGGAACCCCGAGGGAGGTCGTCGTTCCCGCGGAAGAACTGCTGCTGGACACCCTGCGGGAAAGGCTGGGGCTGACCGGCGCAAAGCGTTCCTGCGACGTCCAGGTATGTGGAACCTGCACGGTGCTGGTCGACTCGGAACCGGTGAGCTCCTGCACTTTCCTGACCTGCGACGCCGACGGATCCGAGGTGCTGACCATCGAAGGCTTTTCCGAAACCCCGGAGTTCGAGGAGTTCAGGCAGAGTTTCATCGAACAAGCCGCGCTCCAGTGCGGCTTCTGCACCTCCGGCATCCTGCTCACCCTGAAATCGCTCCGGGACGCCGGCGAATTGACCAGCCGCGAGGACATAATCGCCGGTCTCGACGGGAACATCTGTCGCTGCACCGGCTACAAGTCGATCGTCCAGGCGGCGGAAGCCCTGATCGTGGTCCCGGGCGGTTCGTCTCGAGGCACCGGAACTCCTGTTTCGAATGGAGACTCATGAACCCCGTCACCGAAGTTCCCACAGACCAGAGCACCGACCGCGTCGGACGCTCCGAGGATCGCAAGGATGCCGGCGAGAAGATAACCGGCAAGGCCAGGTTTGCCGGTGACATCAACCTGCCCCGGATGCTCCACGGCAAGGTGTTGCGTTCCGAACTCCCGCATGCGCGGATCACGTCCATAGACACTTCGGCAGCCGAACGGATGCCCGGAGTCGTGACCGTACTTGTCGGATCCGAACTCGAGCATTTCGATCCCTACTGGGGGCACGCGATCAAGGACCGGCCGATTCTGGCAATCGACCGTGTGCGGTTCCAGGGTGAGCCCGTCGCCGCCGTAGCAGCAGAAGACGAAGCCACGGCCGAAGCTGCCCTGCGCGAGATCGCAGTCGAGTACGAGGAACTCCCGACAGTCGGAACCCTGACCGAAGCGACCGCCGACGGCGCATTGGAGATTCACCAGGACCAGCCACGCCCCGGCCTCTTTCACGGGCTGGGGAAGCTGCCTGAGCGCGATGGCAACGTCTGCTACCGCTACCAGCTGGATGCCGGTTCGGTCGAAGTTGCCGAAGCCGAGGCCGAGGACGAGCTCATCGTGGAGGGTGAGTACGAATTCCCGGCCGTCTACCAGTACGCGATGGAGACACATACGGTGGTCGCCGACTTCAGCGGCGATGAAATCACGATGTGGGCCTCGTGCCAGCATCCGTTCCTGGTAAGGGCCGAGATCGCCGACCTGTTCAATCTGCCGCTCGGCAAGGTCCGGATAATCGTGCCGTATCTGGGTGGCGGCTTCGGCTCAAAGAGCTACACCAAGATGGAGCCGATCACCGCAGCTCTTTCCTGGAAGGCAGGACGACCCGTCCGGATCCAGAACCGGGTCGACGAGTCGATGGTGACGACCCGGCGCCACGGGATGCGGTGCCGGATGCGAACCACCGCGAGCCGCGATGGAAAGCTACGATCTCGGAGCGTCCGGCTCTGGCTGGATACAGGCGCGTATGCCGACAACGGCCCCCGGGTCTGTGCCACCGCCGGCGACGCCGCCCCGGGCCCTTACGCCTGGGACGCCGTACACGTCGACGCCAGTTGTGTCTACTGCAATACGGCGCCTGCCGGCTCCTACCGAGCCTTCGGCACGGTCCACATGCAGTGGATCGGGGAGTCCCAGGTCGACGAACTGGCTCGACGGCTCGATATCGATCCGCTCGAGATGAGACGGCGCAACCTGTTGAAGCCGGGGCAACCGGTGCGACCGGACGGAAGCGGCAAACCGCTGGATGCCGACCTGATCGGGGACGTCGAGAAGGCCGCGGCGGCAATCGACTGGGGCTCACCGGCCGAGAAGTGGACCGGCCGGGGCGTTGCGGTCGGACTCCTGGCAGCAGGTGCCCAGCCCGTCTCCAGAGCCAACGTGCGGATGGAGGCTGACGGCAGCGCCGAGGTCAACGTCGGCACCACCGAGATGGGGCAAGGCGCCCGGACCGTGATGGCCCAGATCGCCGCCCAGGAGCTTGCGATCGACATCGACCGCCTGACCGTCCAGGGTGCCGACACCCGCTTCACCCCATTCGACCGCTCGACGGGCGCGAGCCGCTCGACGACGCTGGCCGGCCTGGCTGTGCAGCGGGCTGCCGCTGACCTGCGCGAGAAGCTCCTCCGGATGGCAACCGTGGCCTGGGGCATAGACCGCGATGAACTCTCGCTGAGCGACGGTATCGTCACCGGGGCAGGAGAGCAGGCCACCTACGCCGAGCTGATAGCAGGGCATTTCGGACTCGTCGGCGGCGACGTCGTGGGCGAAGGAGAGGTCGCACCGGAAAAGGGCGAAGGCTCCTACGCTGCGGGCCCGGTCTTCTGGGAGATCTGCATCGCTGCTGCCGAGGTATCGGTCGACCCCGAAACAGGCCGTGTCAATCTGAACCGGATCGCGACCATCGCCGATGTCGGCAAAGCGATCAACCCACTGCTGGTCGAGCGTCAGGACGAAGGCGCCGTGATGCAGGGCCTGGGCAACGCCTTGTTCGAGGAGATGGTCTACGACGACGGCATCCTCGTCAACGACAACCTGCTCGATTACCGGATTCCCAGGATCGAAGACATGCCGGAGAGCATGACCGGAATCATCGTGGAAAACGGCGACGGTCCCGGACCGTATGGAGCCAAGGGCTGCGGTGAAGGTGCCCAGGCGGCGACGCCGGCAGCGATCGTCACTGCCCTGGCCGACGCCGGTGTGCAGATGAAACAGCTTCCGCTGACCCCGGAACGGGTATGGCGGCAAATCCAGAAACAAAAGGAAGCGGAGTGAAGCGATGAGTGAGATCAACAAGGCAGCCGTAATCGGAACCGGAACCATGGGACCCGGAATGGGTGCCGTACTCGAACGTGGCGGTATCGAAGTAACCCTCTTCGACGTATCCGAAGAGGCCCTGGAGAAGGCCCGTCAGGGAGTTGAAATTGCACGGGGGATCCTCGAGCGTCTCGGCGGCGACAGGACGGAAGGCGGCTCGATCAGCTTCGAGACCGACATGGACGCAGCACTCAAGGGCGCAGACATCGTCCTCGAGGCGGTGCCCGAGAAGCTCGAGATCAAGAAGGAGGTCTTCGCGAAGTTCGAGCAGGTGGTTGCCGACGACGCGATCCTGACCTCCAACACGTCGGGCATCCCGATCACCAAGATCGCCGAAGATCTCAAGCACCCCGGCCGGGTCGTCGGGATGCATTGGTCCAACCCGCCGGCACTGATCCCGATGATCGAGGTCATCCCCGGCGATCAGACCAGCGAAGCGGCGATCGAAGCAACGAAAGCACTGATCGACCGCGTCGGCTACCACACCAGCCAGCTCAAGAAAGAAGTACCGGGATTCGTCGAGAACCGGGTCCTCTACGCGATCATGCGCGAGTGTCTGGCGCTGGTGGATGAGGGCGTGGTCGGAGCAGAGGAGCTCGACCTGAACGTCAAGTGGGGAATCGGCTACAAGCTCTCGGTAATCCCCCCGATGCAACTGCTCGACGTCGCCGGTCTCGACATCTACGAGAGCGTGGCGAGCTACCTCAACTCCGACATCTCGACCGAGTCGGGCGTCTCGGAGACGATCACCAAGCTGACCGCCGAAGGAAAGCTCGGGCTGAAGACGGGCGGAGGCCTGTTCGAGTACACCGACGAAGAGCTGGCGGAACTCCCCGGCAAGAGAGCGGCCGCCCTGATCGCGGTACGCAAGACCCTCGATTCGCAGGACGTCTGAGCGACGTCCCGGAAGGAGATCACAATGAGCGTAAAGAACGTCTGGCTACTCGATTCGGGAAGCCTGGTCATCGACCATTCACACATTGCGTGGAACATCGGACCGGGCGATCCGGTCCGGTTCCCGGTGTACAGCGTCCTGGTTGAACACAGCGACGGACTGTTCCTGTTCGACTCGGGATTCGACAAGGGCACGGTGGAAGAGTTCCTGGCCTTCGAGTTGCCGGAGCAGACCGAAGAGCAGACGATCCCGGGTCAACTCGAGAAATGCGGGTTCAAACCGTCCGACGTGACCGCGGTGATCAACTCCCATCTCCATTTCGACCACTGCGGGGGTCAGCGTCATCTGCCGGACGCGACCACCTGGGTCGACCGGGACGAGTTGCGCCACTGTCTCGTTCCCGAGGGCTTCGAGCGCCTCGGCTACGCCGACAAGGTGTTCCATCGCCCCGATTCCACCTACCGCTGGCTGGAGGGCGAGGAGGTCGATTTCGCCGACGGCATCCGGTTGCTCCGCACTCCCGGCCACACGGTCGGCCACTACTCGATGCTGATCGAACGGGACGGCCAGAAGCCGATGCTGTTCTGCGCCGACGTGACCTACACCCAGGAAACCTGGGACAACGAGTGGATCGCCGGTTTCCACAACGACCCGACAGCCAACCTCGAGTCCCTTCGCAAGGTCAAGCACCTCGCCGAACGTCTCGACGCCCAGGTGTTCCTGACGCATGACATGAACGCATGGGAGTCCTACCGGCACGCGCCGGACAGCTACTAGCCACGCACCACCCCACCCGCCCGCAAGGGCAAAGGAGAAGAGAAACATGAGTGATTTCGAAAATCGGGTCGCAATCGTGACCGGAGCAGCGCAGGGAATCGGCCGGGCCATCGCCGAGAAGCTGGATGCCGGCGGAGCTACCGTGGTCGTCGCCGATCTCAACGCCGAAGGGGCCAGCGAGACGGCCGGCACACTTCAGCGTGGCCAGGCCGTGGAGGTCGACGTTTCGTCGCCGGAATCGGTGGATGCGATGGTCGCAAAGGTCCTCGAGGACAACGGAAAGATCGACGTCCTGGTCAACAATGCGGCAATCGTGCCCTTCGTCCCGTGGGAAGACGTGGATCTGGAACACTGGCGCAAGATCATCGACACCAACCTGACCGGTACGTATCTGTGCACCCGTGCGGCCTGGAAGTCGATGCGTGAAGCAGGCTATGGCCGGATCGTCAACATCGCCTCGAACACATTTCTGGCCGGCACCCCCAACATGAACGCCTACGTCTCGGCGAAGGGCGGAGTCGTCGGGTTCACCCGGGCGCTCGCTACCGAGGTCGGCGCCGACGGGATCACGGTCAACGCGGTTGCCCCCGGACTGACTGCCAGCGACGGGGTGCTCGCCGGCCCCCATGCCGAGGCTTTCGACTTCGTTCAGAGCCTGCAGGCGATCCCCCGGCGTGGTGAGACCTCCGACATCGCTCCGACGGTCGCCTTCCTGGCCTCCGATCGCGCATCCTATGTGACCGGCGAGCTGCTCCGTGTGAACGGCGGCATGCTCACGTGAAGATGTGCTAGAAGGCCGGCGATGAGCGCCGGTCGAGCCTCGAGGGCAGGTTCACCCATTCCCACCGCCGCCGGCGGAGGGGAGCACCACCGAAGCGGAGGGCAGGTTTCATGGCCACGAGCCAGGTCGAGACGAAGGTCAAGGGCATCATCGCCGAGCAGCTGGGCGTGGGCGAGGACGAGATCAAGCCGGAATCCTCCTTCATCGAGGATCTCGGGGCCGACAGCCTCGACATCGTCGAGCTGGTGATGGCGATGGAGGAGGAGTTCGAGGTGGAGATCCCCGACGAGGAGGCGGAGAACATCAAGACCGTCGGAGACGCCATCAACTACATCAACTCGCACAAGAAGTAGCGTCTCGCCGGGGAAGGA
>JAUQWL010000217.1 GCA_030835185.1 Solirubrobacterales bacterium
GCATCGTCGGGGGCGGCACGGCGCTCGCGAGCCTGACGGTCGGGGGCGGCGGCACGACGGCGATCAACACGACGGGGATCAGCACGAGCGGCACGCAGACGTACAACAACGCGGTGACGCTGGGATCGAACACGACCCTGACGGGAGGGGTGGCTTTCGCAAATACCCTTGCAGGGTCAGGACTGAACTTGACTATCAATGGCGGAACCAACGACATCAGTTTCGGCGGTAATGTCGGGTCCGGTGCGGCACCGCTTGGTACGTTGCTGATCAACAGTGCCCGCCATGTCGGCATCAACAGCGCGATCAACGCGACCGGCGTCCGTCAGGTGACCGGCACCGGCACCACGACGGTCAATGCCGCGGTGACGACCACCGCCGGCGGCACCGGCATCGAGCTCGTCAACAACTCCCTGAGCCTGACCGCAAACGGGGCGCTGACGAGTAACGGCAAGGACGTGGTGTTGGGTGCCGATACCTCGATCAGTCTTTCATCCGGTTCCGTGACAGCCGGTGCCGGTACCGTGACGGTCGGCAATAAGACCTCGGGAAGCGATATTTCCTTCGGGTCGGGCAGCGGTCTGGTGGTCCTGGCCTCCGACCTCAATGCGATTGCATCCGCATCCGCCATCCGGCTCGGTAATGCCAACACGCGGGACATCGCGATTGCGGCAACGCTGGCGCCGGCGAATTCTTCCTCGGTGGCACTGGTGGCGAGCCGCAACATCACTCAGACGGCCGCGGTGAACACGGGCAATCTGCGCATCCAGGCTGGCGGCGACGTGACCCTGACGGGATTCGCCAACAACGTGTCCACCCTTTCCGCGCGCATGACAGGGGCCAACAAGACCCTGGCCCTGAAGACCTCGGGAGCGTTGAATATCGGCACGGTGGACGGCGTGGCCGGCATCAATACCTCGCCGGGCGGCGGGGCGGCGGGCGCCACAAGCGGCAATGTGGATCTGAACGTCACCGGCGCCCTCACCCAGAGTTCAGCCGTCGTCGCCAATACCCTCAAGGCGGTGGCCACCGGCGCCATCACCCTGAGCCATACGGCCAACGACATTCTGGTGCTGGACGCCAATGCCGGCGCCGGCCTGACCTTCTACGATCTGAATGGCTACAAGGTCGTCGCCGCGAGCCTGAACGGTCTCGACTTCTCATCCGGCGGCGACATCGCCTTTGAGGCCCCGATCGGCGGCAGCCTGAACATCGATGCCGGGACCGGGGACTTGCGCATCGATCTCTCCGGCGGCGGCGGCAATATCATCGTCAGTGGTCCGGGTACGCTGAAGGGGGCGAACATCACCCTGAAAACCTCCGCCAACAATGACATCTCGTTCACCGGCGGCACGACGGCAGGTCAGAGCAACGACATCAGCGTCATTGCCACGGGCAAGCTCACCCTGAGCACGCGCGACCTGACGGTGGCCGGTGGCACCTCCACCGCCTCCGCCGGCCAGACCCTGAAGAACGACGCCATTCTTCAGGCTGGGGAGATGGACATCAAGACCACCCGGGACTTCACCATCAAGGGCGGTACTGCCATCGCCACGTCGAGTACGGCAGGGGGCAATACTTCTTCCCAGGCCAACGCCTTCGTGAAAACTTCGTCGTTGACGATCGACGTGGGACAGGACCTGATCATCAAGGGCGGAGATGTGCAACTGAACAGTACGGCCGGCGGAACGTCGAACGCCGATGCGTCCGCAGTTTTCCTGGTTTCCGGTGCTAAAACCATTAAAGTGGGACGCGACTTCGTCTTGGCGGGTGGTACTGCGTCGTCCCTGGCTGGGACATCAAACGGCGGCACCACCTTGGCCATCTTCGATCCGGAAACCCCGCTGAACATCACCACCGGCGGCAGTCTGGTGCTGATTGGTGGCACCGCCGCAAGCCCTATCGTTTCTTCGGCCTCCATTCTGAACGGTGGTCCTATCAGCATCAAGGTTGAGGGCAGTGGCACCTATACCG
>JAUQWL010000218.1 GCA_030835185.1 Solirubrobacterales bacterium
AGATCATCCGACGCTTTGACATCTTCTGACGGATCTGACATACTGCCACTTAGATTTTCACAGGCTTCAAATAACACATCAGGTAACGAAACAGGAGATACGAAGTGGGAAAAACGATTGGAATTGACCTCGGCACGACGAATTCGTGCGTGGCGGTACTCGAAGGCGGCGAGCCTTCGGTCCTCGAGAACTCCGAAGGCGGGCGGACCACTCCTTCGGTCGTCGCCTTCAACGACAAGGATGAACGTCTGGTCGGCACCGTCGCCAAACGCCAGGCCGTCATGAACCCCGAAAATACGATCTTCTCGATCAAGCGCTTCATGGGCCGCAAGGAGGCCGAGGTCCAGGAAGAAGAGACGATGATCCCGTACAAGGTCGAAGCCGGCCCCAACGGCGACGTGCGCGTCGATGCGCGCGGCAAGCAGTACTCGCCACCGGAGATCAGCGCGATGATCCTGCAGAAACTGAAGACCGATGCCGAGGCCAAGCTCGGTGAAACGGTCGACTCGGCCGTGATCACGGTGCCCGCGTATTTCAACGACGACCAGCGCCAGGCGACCAAGGACGCCGGCAAGATCGCCGGCCTCGACGTAAAGCGCATCATCAACGAACCGACCGCAGCCTCGCTGGCCTACGGTCTCGACAAGGAGAACACCGACCAGACCATTCTCGTCTTCGACCTCGGCGGGGGCACCTTCGACGTGTCCGTTCTCGAGATCGGTGACGGCGTCTTCGAAGTCAAGTCCACCGCCGGTGACAACCACCTCGGCGGCGACAACTTCGACAAGGCGATCGTCGAGTGGCTGGTCGCCGAGTTCAAGAAGGACCAGGGAGTCGACCTGGCCCAGGACAAGAACTCTCTGCAGCGACTTTACGAAGCTGCCGAGAAGGCGAAGATCGAGCTCTCCTCCACTCAGGAGACGCAGATCAACATCCCGTTCATCACCGCGGTCGAAGGCCAGCCCAAGCACCTCGACGTCAAGTTGACCCGCGCCAGGCTGAACGAGTTGACCGCGGACCTGATCGACCGGGTCGTCAGTCCGGTGAAGCAGGCACTCAAGGACGCGGGTGATTCGAAGATCGACCACGTCGTACTGGTCGGCGGCATGACCCGCATGCCGGCGGTGCGTGAGAAAGTGACCGAACTGACCGGCAAGGAGCCCCACCAGGGCGTCAACCCGGACGAGGTCGTCGCCGTCGGTGCGGCCATCCAGGCCGGAGTGCTCACCGGGGACGTCAAGGACGTCCTGCTGCTCGACGTCACCCCGCTGACCCTCGGCATCGAAACCAAGGGCGGCGTGATGACCAAGCTGATCGAGCGCAATACGACGATCCCGACGCGCAAGTCGGAGGTCTTCTCGACCGCTGAGGACAATCAGCCGTCGGTTGAGATCCACGTGCTCCAGGGCGAGCGCGAGATGGCCGCCTACAACAAGAGCCTCGGCAAGTTCCAGCTGACCGGCATCCCGCCGGCTCCGCGTGGAATGCCGCAGGTGGAGGTCACCTTCGACATCGACGCCAACGGCATCCTCAACGTCGGTGCCAAGGACCTCGGCACCGGCAAGGAGCAGAAGATCGAGATCAAGTCCGGCTCCGGACTCTCCGAGGAAGAGATCAAGAGCATGGTCGACGACGCCGAGTCGCACGCCGACGAGGACCGCAAACAGCGCGAACTGGCCGAAGCCCGCAACGTCGGCGAGAATGCCGCCTACAACTCGGAGAAGCAGCTTTCCGAGCTGGGTGACAAGGTCGACGATGCTGACCGCAGCGAGATCGAAGCGGCGATCAAGGAAGTGCGTGATTCGCTCGAGTCAGACGATTCCGAGGCGATCCAGGCAAAGACCGACGCCCTGCAGGCGGCCTTCCACAAGATCTCCGAGAAGGTCTATGAGGCCGCCCAGGCCGAAGCGGCGGCCGACGGCGGGGCTGAAGGCGAACCTGCCTCTTCCTCCGACGACGAAGAGGTGATCGACGCCGAGGTGGTCGACGAGGACGAAAACAAGTGACGACATTCCGTCCCGAGAGC
>JAUQWL010000219.1 GCA_030835185.1 Solirubrobacterales bacterium
ATCAGCGCCAGGCCGTAGAGGACGAAGGCGACCCCCAGAGAAATGTAGGGCCACGCGGTAGCGGTGGGGTCGAGTGCCGGTATGCCGCGACCCACCCCGATCCCGACGGCGAAGGCCCCGAGGCCGGTTCGCCACCATGCCAACTGCGTCCTCTCGCCGGCCAGCTGAAGCCTTCTTGGCGCGTTGATCTCGGGCGATGTCATCTACTCGAGGCTACACGCACCGACGGCGGCCGCAGCCGCCGTCGGGACGTTCCAGGGATTCGGGCGGCGGCTACTTGCCGCTGGGCAGCCACCCTTCGATGATCTGGTCGACGTCAGCCTCCGACGCGTCGAGAATCGACCCGTGGTCCACACCCGGATAGGTCAGGTAGGTGACCTTGTTGCCGGGGATCCTGTTCAGGTCGGTGTTCAGGTTGTTGGTCAGAAACGGGAACGTGGTCGTATCCGACAGACCCTGTGCCAGGACGATCGGAGCCGAGCTCGTGGCTACCGGGTTCTGCTCGCCGAGCACGTCAAGCAGAGCCGCGGTGTCCGCTCCCGGGCGGACAAGCTCACTCGGCGCGATCCCGGCGAGGCTGTCAGGCTCGCTCAGCTGGGCGAGACATTCGGTGAGCGTGTCCGGGTAGAACGCCAGTACCGGATCCGCCAGCAGGGCAGGGGCGTCAATTTCAGGGTAGACGGAACTCATTCCCCGGACGATCATCGTCGCCAGGGCAGTCAGCCCGTCCGGCTCGGTGAAGCCGGAGAGCAGCGGCAGCTGCTCCTTCAGCTGCGAAGCCGGCGCGTAAGCGACGGTACCCTTCAGCTTCAGGTCCGGGGTCCACGAAGACGCCTGATCGGCAGCAAAGAGTGCCGCGTGACCACCCTGCGAATGTCCGGTGATTACGAACTTCTTCGAGACCTTCGGGTTGAGGTCGTGGGCGGCACGGACGACGTCGAGAATGCCGCGTCCCGAAGCCTTCCCGACCAGGAAGGGATGGACACCGGGGGTACCGAGACCTTCGTAGTCACTTCGGGCTACGGCGTAACCGGCTTCGAGCCAGGAGTTCATGATCGCGTCGGTGTAAGCGATGTAGTCGTACGCCGGTCCACCGGTCGTATTGCGCGACGGAGCGCACTGGTCGGCGATCCCCGTCGTACCGTGACCGTACGAGATGACCGGCCATCCGCCCCGGGGAGCCTTGCCCTTCGGGATGCTGACCGAACCGGAAACGGCGATCTTCTCGCCGGTGACCGAACGCGAGCTGTAGAGCAGGAGCTTGGTCGAGGATGCCGACGCGAGCGGTACGACCCCACCGGCGTTACGGGCCCAGATCAGCTTGCCGTGCTTCTTCGGGATCGCCCTCTTCTTGCTCGCCGGGTTGTAGAAATCGAGACCGGCCGGACCCTTTCGCAGTCGCTTGGCCTTCGCTTTCGCCTTCTTCTTCGCCTTCTGCTTTTTGCTGAGCGAAGTCTGGGCTCCGGCAGCGAACGTGCCGGCGGGCACGGTGGCGGCGGCCAGGAACAGGGCTGCAATCGTCAGTACAACGAGCGCGAATACATGCGGCATGCGGCTCAAGCGAGCGTTCAAGGTTCTCTCCTAGGTCGGTGATCGTTGCGCAACCGGGCAACTGTATAGCCCCGTACACGGATACAACCCTCCGGCCGTGCAGAAGTTGCCCCGGCGGCCGTTCGCGCGGCAGACAGGGTCACTCCGGTTTGATCGCCACCATCCCGATCGCCACCAGATGATCGCTGTGCCTGCGAAAAACTCGTCGCATACCCATCACGCGCTTGCGGGCATCGCGATCGCGCAACAGGTTGGCGGCAATGCGAAGTACACGGAATCCTTCGTCCTCGATCAAACGCCGGGGCTCGAGCAGGGCCATCGGCACGATCGTCTCGTCCCTCACCGTGAAGCCCTGTTCTACGAGCATCTGCCGCCAAGCGGCGGCGGTCAGCGGTCGCGCGCCGACGTGGATCGTCTTCGAGAGTTCTCCAGCGACCTCGTCCTCGACCGCGGGATCGACGTCGTCGGGCACAAATGCAAGTTCGTGGATCGCGTAGCGACCGCCCGGGGCGAGCAGACGCCAGGCCTCGGCGACGATCTCCCGTTTGCGCTGCTCGCGCTGCATGGTCAGCATCGCCTCTCCGATCACGACGGTCGATTCGCCCTGGGGAAGGCCGGTGGATTCAGCCGAGGCGACGACACAACCCTGAGAGTCCTTCACGAGGTAGTCCCGGGTCACATTCGCCGCCGTCTCGTCGCGTTCGACACCGGTGTAGGAGGCTGGTTCGCACGCCAGCAGGATGCGTGCGGTCGCACCAAGCCCCGGTCCGAACTCGACCACGCGATCGGAGCGGTCGAGCCCGACGGTGTCGACAAGCCATCCGGTCAGCTCGCGGCCCCCGGGGCGCAGAACCCGCTTCCCCAGACGGGCGAGCAGAAAGTGGCCCGGCATTTTCTTCGACTCCAGACCACCGCCCAGACTCTTGGGCTTTTCCGAAGTGGCACTCAACGGGCCCACCACCATTCAAGTTGTAGTTCTGATTTCCCCATTACGAGGGTAAGAATGGTTAGGCTACCCTAATCCCGTGTGAAACAGTCGGAACTAGGGTCCGGCACCAACTGCTCCGGCCGCCGAGGTCGGGCGGTGACCGAGGGGACACCGAACCGATGACAGGAAACGAGCGGCTGCGGCCTGAGAGTATTGGATCCCCGGCAAGCGGGCCGAACGAAGAGGACGCATGGAATTCGGGAGTTCAGTCGCCGCCGGATGGAGCGGGGTCGAGCCGGCCCGGAGTGACGATACGGTGATCGTCGAAGGCAACCACTACTTTCCGAAGGAAACGGTGAACTCCGGGCACCTGACCGAAAGGGACCGGACCATGGCCTGCTTCTGGAAGGGCGTTTCGGTCAACTGAACGGCGTACCCGATACCCGGCCCGCGCGGCGGATCGAGCTTGTCGACGGGCTGCGAGGCTTCGCTCTGTTCGGCATCATCATCGTCAACGTCGGCTTCTTTGCCTCGACCTACGTCGGAACGGGCGATCCATCATTTGACGGTTCGGCAGCGGATGCCGTTCGCAGCGGGGTCGTCTTCCTCTTCGAGTCGAAGTTCTACCTGTTGTTCTCCTTTCTGTTCGGCTACAGCTTCACCATCCAGCTCGACAGCGCTGCCCGCAAGGGCGTGCCGTTCGGCCGGCGCTTCGGCAGGCGGCTGATCGGCCTCGCGATGCTCGGTCTCGCTCACGGGCTGCTCTTCTTCAGCGGCGACATCCTGATGATCTACGCACTGGCCGGCTGCGTTCTTTTTCTCGTGAGGAACTGGAGCCCGGGAAGGGCGCTGGTCGTCGCCGGGGGGCTGCTTCTGCTGACGTCGCTGATCTGGGTATTCCTCGCCTTCGGGGCGATTCAGGATCCGGACTCGTTCCGCGACGATCCGGCGAGCCTCACGCGACAGTCGAAAGAGCTGGAAGCCGGTTATTCGTCCAGCGATCCCGGCGAAGTCCTCGATACGCGCGCGGGGGATCTGGCCGAGACGTTCTTCCTGCTTCTCCTGATCCAGGGACCGAGCGCACTGGCAATGTTCCTCGTCGGTCTCGCAGCCGGAAAAACCCGGGCTCTCCATCGCCCCGAGCTGTTCGAGGCTCTGTGGATACGATTGCTCTTTACGGGCCTGCTCGCCGGCGTACCGGCCGCTGCGTTCTATGCGTGGTCGCAGAACGGGCCGCCGACCGATCCGGCCCGCGAGTTGTTCGGGCTGAGTGCCGACGTTCTGTTCGCCCCGGCCCTGGCCGGCGCCTATCTGGCCGCCTTCGTCATGGCGCGCGACACCCGCCCGGGTTCCTGGTTGATCGAACGCCTGGCACCGGCCGGCCGGATCGCCCTGACCAACTACCTCTTCCAGTCGATCGCCCTCTCGTTGATATTCACCGGCTACGGCCTTGCTCTGGTCGGGAGGGTCTCGCCCGGGGTGGCTGTGCTGATCGCAATCGGTGTCTTCCTGGTCCAGACCGCGATCAGCGCCATGTGGCTCAAACGCCACCGCTACGGCCCGGCCGAGTGGATCCTGCGCGCTTTCACCAACTGGTCCTGGCCGGCCTGGAGAGCAACCGGGCGGTGACCCGCATCCTGTTGCCGCCGAGGGGGTTCGGCACAGGTCAATAGCGTTTAGGGTCGGGCCCCGGATGTCACGACTTCACCAGATCTTCCCTGAGCTGAAGGACTCGCTCCCGTGCGTCCCCCTCGGTAACCGCCCTACTCCTGTCCGTCCTTTGCCCGGGATGGGGGTGGGTCCGGCCGACATCTGGATCAAGGATGAGAGTGCTTTCGGAAACGGAGGCTGGGGCGGCAACAAGGTGCGAAAGCTCGAGTGGCTGATTCCGGAAGCCAAACGGCGCGGCCGTACGACGATTCTGACCGTCGGCGGCCTGGGAACGAACTGGGGCCTCGCCTGTGCGCTTTACGGTCGCGGGCACGGGTTGAAGACGGTGCTCGCCCTGATCGACCAGCCGGTCAACGACCACGTCCGCGACCAGCAGGAACGGCTCAAGCGTTCGGGTGCCGAGATCCACTACACGCACTCGAAGGCGAGAACGATCGCCGCGGTGCCCTGGCTGATGGCGCGCCACCGGCCGCACTACCTTCCGGCCGGCGGCTCTTCACCGATCGGTGCCCTGGGTGCGACCGAGATCGCGCTCGAGCTGGCCGCTCAGGTTGAGCGGGGAGAAGCACCCGAGCCTTCGCACATCGTCACCGCGGTCGGCTCGGGCGGAACGGCTGCCGGGCTTCTACTGGGACTGGCGCTGGCCGGGATGAAGACGAAGGTGGTGGCTGTGGTCGTAAACGACACCCTGCGCCTCGACTCCAAGGCCCTGATCCGGCTTGCCCGAAAGAGTGAGAACCTCCTGCGCGGTCGCGGGGCCGGAGTGGGGGCTCTGGACCTGAGCGCCGACAACCTGCTCATGGTCGAGGATCAGCTGGG
>JAUQWL010000220.1 GCA_030835185.1 Solirubrobacterales bacterium
GGCGGGTTGGCGAAGGCGAGGCCGCGCACGGCCTCGCCACGCGACTGCGGGGCATGACGCAGCAGCGGAATCGCTGCATAGAAGCCGAGCGACTTCGCCAGCGCGTGACCGGCGATTTGGATCACCACCCCGGCTGCCGCCAGCGGCGAGGCGAAGCCGATGCCGATCGCGAGGATGCCCATGTGCTCGAGGCTCGAATAGGCGAGCAGGCGCTTCCAGGCCATCGAGCGCCAGAGGAAGGGCACCGCGACCGCAAGCGAAACGAGGCCGAATCCGAGAATCAACGCGCTTGCCGCACCAGGGGACAGTGCCGGGCCGAGGGCGACCAGGACCCGCCAGACGACCAGGATCACGGTCGGGAGCAGCGCCGCCGAGAGCAGTGCGCTCACCGGCGGCGGCGCCTCGCTGTGAGCGTCCGGGAGCCAGTTGTGGACCGGCGCCCAACCGACCTTGGTCGCCAGGCCGGCGACGATCAGCACGAAGGCGGCGGCGGCGGGGCCGGCAGGCAGGCCGGGGGCGGCAGCCGAGACGGACTGCCAGTCGAGCGTGGCGAGCGAACCGCCAGACGGAGCGAGCGCCACGTAGAGGACGATGATGCCGAGCATCGCGATCGTCAGGCCGAAGGTGGTCAGGACCAGGTACTTCCAGCCGGCTTCCAGGGCCGCCCTCGTCCCGCTGTAGGCGACCAGCAGAGCCGACGCGCCGGTGGTCGCCTCGACCAGCAGCCAGGCCAGGCCGAGGTTGTTGACCAGAGGCACGAGGATCAGCGTCGCCCAGAAGAGCTGAAAGGCCGCGTAGTAGAGCGCCCGCCCCCGGGCGGCACTGACGAGGCCGCGCCCCGACGAGGCCAGGTGGGACGGCGCGGCCAGCGAACTCAGCAGCCCCACCACCGCGATGACGGCGAGAAAGACGCCGCCGGCACCGTCGAGCATCCACCAGCCACCGATGAGCGGATCTGCCACATCTGCCAGTGCGACCCCGGCGATGATCAGGGTCAGGGTCGCGGTCACCAGGGCTCCGGCGTTGTTGATCCGGTCCGAACGGCGCGGACTCCCCGCAAACCAGGTCACGGCTCCGGTCAGCAGGGCCGACAGCGGCGCGGCGATGACGAGCAGGTCAATCATGGAGGTCCTTCAGCAGACTGGTATCCCCGGTTCCGAACTCGTCGTGGATGCGGGTGGTGAACATGGCGGCGACCGCCACAACGATCACCAGATCGAAGAGCACGCCGATCTCCACCACCGCGGGCAGCCCTTCCGGCACGGAGAGGGCCGCCAGGTAGACCCCGTTCTCGGCGACGAGGAAGCCGACCGCCTGGAACACGGCGGACCTGCGGAAGACGGCAATCGAGATTCCCAGCAGTACCAGCGCCACCGCCCCCTGATCGGCGGCGCGGCTGTCCAGCCCCAGCGACGGGACGAGCTCGACGGCAGCAAGCGTGACCGCCGCGACAGCGATCAGACGGGCCAGGGGCGGAAGCTCACCGGGAATCATGTGGGGCTCCCGCGCACGCCTGATGACCCAGGCGAGGCCGAGGGGCAGCAGCACGCCCTTGCCGGCGAGCAGTACCCCACCTACGAGCAGAGCTCCGGATTCGCCGAAGCCGTGGACCAGGGCATAGGTGCCGAGCAGCACCGACTGCACCGCCACCAGGAAAACGGCGGTGGTGCGCCGTCTGGTGACGACGATCGCGAACGAGATCACGCTGACGGAGATGACGAACAGGGCGCTCACACCGCCGCTCCCAGCAGTCTTCCGATCAACCCGAGCATGGCGATGACGGCCCCGCCGTAGAGAAGCAGCGGCACGCGAAGGAGTCGCATCTTCGGCTGAGTGGCTTCGATGACCGCCAGCAGGATTACGAATGCGGTCAGCCAGCCGGGCAGCCAGAGCAGCTGGACCGCGAACCCGCCCGGATGTGGCACGAGGACGCCGGCCGCGAGAACCAGCACCACCCAGGTCCGGGCGGCAGCCGTCCAGTGGAGCAGCGCCAGGTCGCGGCCGGCGAACTCGATGGTCGGGCCCTCATGGACCATCGTCAGCTCCAGGTGGGTGTCCGGGTTGTCGATCGGGCGCCTGCCGGCCTCGGCGAGGATCACCAGGCCCAGACCGACTGCGGCAGCCCACTGTGCGGGCTCCCGCCAGGCCTCACCACCGGCCGCCGACGCGCTCATCGCGATGAGGTCCGTGCTGTGGGCCGGAAAGGCGAGCAGCGCAAGCACCACGAGAAACAACGCCTCGACAAAAACCGCCAGCGTCAGGTCCCTGGCCGCGCCCATCAGTTCGAATCCACTGCCGGTGTCCCAGGCCGCCGCTGCAAGGGCGAAGCGTCCGATCGCGAGCAGTCCGAAGAGCACGATGGCGTCGTTTCCGAAACCCCAGTCGGGAGAGACGGAACCGATGGGCAACAGCAGCAGGGCGAGGAAGGTGGACGCAACGCTCAACGGCACCGCCGCTTCGTAGACCACGGACGCCCCGTCCGGGCGCACCCTGCTGCGAGTCCAGAGACGGCGCATCTCCCGATAGGGCTGAAGCATCGAGGCTCCCCGGCGTCCCTGCATGCGGGCCTTCAGCCACTGCACCGCGCCGATTGCCAACGGGGCGAGGGCCGCGCCCGCCAGCTGAATCCCTCCCGAGACGATCGTCTGGCCGGTCACGAGAGAAGATCCAGCCTGAGGATCAACAGGAGGAACAGAAGCAGCGCCATCAGGTAGCCGAGATAGGCGCGCAGGCTGCCGGACTGGAGCCGGCGGGCGAGCTTCGAACCCCGGGCCGCGAACCAGAGCAGGGGCGCGAAGAGATGCGTATCGAAGAGATGGGGCACATCGCCCCGGAATCGCAGGCTCTCGACGATTCCGGCCGGGCTGACCGTCGTCGACTCCCGGCGGGTGCGCAGGACCCCGTCGGCCATCAGCCTCAGTGGCTTGGTGAACCCGGCGAGCGTCCAGGCCAGCTGCGGCTCGTCGGGCTGCCCGCTGATCCATACCGGTGCCGGCGCGGCGCGACGGGATCCCCGGACAACCGCCACCAGACCGGCAAGCAACGCCAGGGCCAGTAGCAGGGCCGGGGTCGGAAGCGATCCGGTGTCCGGCAGGTTCAGGTCAGGAGACGGCCCGCCCGGCCAGAAGCCCGGACCCAGCTCCGAGAGCCGCGGCACGAGCACGCCGGCAAGCAGTGCCAGCGCCAGGCAGAGCGACGCCAGAAAAGCGATCGCTGCCGCCACCGCACCACCCGGCTCGGCCGCCTCGGATGCTCCCGAGGTGCGGGGGCGGCCCAGCAGCGACACTCCGGCGACGCCGATGAAACAGAGTGCCGCCAGCCCGGCCGTCGCGGCCAGGGTCGCCGCGCCCAGGGCACCGACCAGGGAGAACCAGCCGCTGTCTCCTACCGGCAGACGGAGCAGGGCCTGCAGGCTGATCCACTCCGAGACGAAACCGTTGAGCAGGGGAAGGCCGGCGATCGCGAACGCCGCGATGGCGAAGGCACCGCCGGTCAGGGGCATCCTGTGAAGCAGGCCGCCCATGCGATCGAGCCGCAGGGTGCCGGCGGCCTCGCCGATCGCACCCGCCCCCAGGAACAGCGCCCCTTTGAACGCCGCGTGGTTCAGGATCTGCAGCAGGGCCCCGGCGAAGGCGATCGCCGCCCACCGGGGCTGGCCGACGGCGTCGAGCAGCACGGCGGCACCGATACCGAGGACGACGATGCCCGCATGCTCGATCGAACTGAAGGCGAGCAGGCGCTTCAGCTCCCGCTGGACCAGCGCGTACAGGACCCCGACCAGGGCCGAGAGCGAACCCAGGCCGACCAGGCTCACACCGACCCAGGACGGCACGTCTTCCACCCACAGGAAGAGAACCCGGCTGAGTCCGTATACCCCGAGCATGATCATCACGCCCGACATCAGAGCCGAGATGTGAGAAGGCGCCACCGGGTGTGCCCGGGGCAGCCAGACGTGGAATGGGGCGATTCCGGCCTTGGTCAGGAAGCCGACCAGGGCCGAGACGAGCACCAGTGTCCGCAGGCCTCCGGGACCCAGCGGCTCTCCGCCGAGCACACCCTCCGCCGAGAGCGTCAGCATGGCCACCCAGACGCCGACCGCGGCCACATGGGTGATCCCGACATAGAAGATCACCGCCCCCCGGACGTCTTCGTCCTGGCGCCAGACGAGCATGGCGGCGGCCGGGGTCAGGGTCATCAGCTCCCAGGCCACGAGAAACGTGCTGACATCGCGGGCCGCGACAAGAGCGGCCATCGAGAGTACGAACGCGGCGGTCAGGGCGATCAGGGGCGCCGAACGGCCGGACTCCGGCAGGCTCGCCCGCGCGAACAGAAGGGCCGGTGCCGCCACCACGCACAGCACCACCAGATAGAAGCCGCTGAGCGGATCGAGGCCCAGTGCCGGATCGATGCCGCTCCTGAAGTCGGCCCCGACAGCCGGGCCGGACCAGAAAACGATCAGGCCCGCAAGGGCCAGAAAACAGACTCCGGCGATCTGGATGTCCAGGCCCCGGTTCCGGGCACGGCCGAAGGCGGCCATGCCCCCCAGGGCGATCAGGCATGCGCCCGCTATCGCCGAAACTCCGGCGAGGGTCACGCGAAATGCTCTGGAAGGTGCATAATTCCAGATATTACAATATTCAATAATTCTAATATGTCGCCGGTATGGATCGAGTTGACGTGGTGCGTCTCGCAGGAGCCGCGTACGACCTCAATTCCGTGTAGAAGGCCGGATCCCGTGTAGAAGGCCGACTCTGACGCTTTCCCCACACCCCGCTCTGCGTCGCTATTCTCCGGCCATGCTCGAAAAGCACGACAGCGAAGCTGAACGGCGCGAAGCTGAGCGCCCGGTCGACGAGGCCGGCGGCGGTGAAGCGGAAGGATTCGAGATGGCGGAACGGGCGCTTCGCCGCCTCGCCGAAGGCGTCGACGAGGGCGGCGATCCACTCGAGGACGCCGGTCAGGTCGAGGCCGAAAACCCTCACTCGGTCTACGGGGAAGCCGACGAGGAACACAGCTCCGGACGCCCCGGCGACGAGCACGACTGAGCGTCGGCGCAGGCCCGACCCCTGCACCCCGCCGCCGGCCGGGTCGAGATGTCCCCGCCGGGATCGGCACGTTCCACCGGAAACGACTCGCAACGACTCCTCGTCAGAATCTGCCGCCCGCCGACGACGCGTAAAGCAAACGAGAGGAGGAGCAGTTGGACGGCTCAGACGAAATCATCGACATGCTGAATCAGCTGGAGGCCCGGCTCGACCTGATCGAATCGAAGCTCGACCGGATCTCGGGCTCGACTTCGGAACTTCAGACGCAGGGTGCCCTGATGGGCGAAGACCTCGCCGGGATCAGACGCGACATCGAAAGGCTGGAGCCGGGCGTCATCTGAGCACCCCCGCCCGACCGGACCTAACCGGCCGGAAGGATCGTGGTGGTGCTTGAGGAGGTGAAGAACTCGCGGGCTGCCCGGCCCTGCTCGCGCGGGCCGAAGCTCGACTGGCCTTCGCCGCCGAAGGGCGCGTAGTAATCGACCCCGGGGGTCGGCGCGTTGATCCGTCGCAGGCCGCAGTCGAGCTTCGAGGCGACCTCGACCGCCCGGCCGAGGTCGCGGCCGTGGACCGCACCGACCAGCCCGAAGCGGGTGGCGTTGGCCGCGGCGATCGCCTCGGCCTCGCCGTCCACACGGATGAAGGTGAGCAGTGGACCGAAGGTCTCTTCCTGGTTGACCGTGGCCAGCGGGTCGTCCTGCCGCAGCAGGACCGGGCTGACGAAGTGGCCTTCCGGGCTCGGACCGCCGTGGGACCCGTTGCCCGAACCGCCGGGCTCGAGCGGTGTCCGGGCCGTCTCGGATGCTCCGGCAGCCAGCGCCGAAGCGACGGAGTCTTCGAACTCGGACGCGGCCTGTGAAGTGATCAGCGGTCCGACGGTGACGCTGTCCACGCTCGGATCGCCCATCTGGAGGCCGGCGATCAGGTCGGCTACCCGGTGCTCGAGCTGGTCGGCCACGCCGGCGAGCGCGATCACGCGCCGGGTCGCCGTGCACTTCTGTCCGGCATAGCCCATGGCACCGCCGACGATCGCCACGGCTGCAGCTTCGAGGTTGGCGTCGTCGAGGACGATGGCCGGGTTCTGGCCTCCCATCTCGGCCTGTGCCGGAGCCGCCCTCCGGGCCATCCTCTCGGCGACCGAGATGCCGACAACGGTCGAACCGGTGAAGGTGACCGCGGCGATGCGCTCGTCGTCGAGCAGCACCCCGGCGCGTGATCCGGGCATCACCAGCCCGCCGAGAACGCCTTGCGGCAGGACTTCGTCGGCGCATTCCTGGAGCAGGGCCGCGGTGGCGATCGCCGGGCCGGCCGGCTTGATCAGGACGGTGTTGCCGTAGGCCATGGCGGGAGCGGACTTCCAGAGCGGGATCGCCAGCGGGAAGTTCCACGGACAGATCGCAAGGATCACCCCGAGCGGGTCGCGACGAACCACGACGTGAGCCCCCGGAGTCGAACCGGGAAGGGTCTCGCCGTTCGGGTCGAGCGCCACCTGGGAGTAGTAGCGCAGGATCGCCAGCGCCCTTTCGACCTCGCCTTCGGCCTCGGTCACCGGCTTGCCGACCTCCCGGATCATCAACTCGGTGAACTCGGCCTTCCTCGCGGCGATCGCCTCGCCGAGGGCGGTCAGGGAACTGGAACGCAGCATCGCGTTCGCGGCCCAGGCGCCCTGGGCCTCGACCGCCGCTTCGACGGCGGCCGAAACATCGGTCTCCCCGGCCATCTCGACCTCGGCGATCAGGTCAGACGGGTCGAAGGGATTGGTACTCG
Organism: Solirubrobacterales bacterium; assembly: GCA_030835185.1. GTDB lineage: Bacteria > Actinomycetota > Thermoleophilia > Solirubrobacterales > 70-9 > 67-14. The sequence goes on from JAUQWL010000220.1 coordinate 6,813, forward strand.
AAACTCTGTCCGACATCAGGCCACTCTCTTTCTCTTTTTCCTGGTTGGGACTGCGCCCACGATCAGATCTTCCCAGCCGAGCCCGACCGCGGAATCACGGCCGCCCTCCTGCTCGAGCAGCAGGGCCGACGTATTCACAAGGTGGGCCTTCATGGCATCTGCCGCAGCGGCCGGGTCGCGCTGGTTCAGGGCTTCGAGGATCGCCCGGTGCTCGGTGACGATGTCCTTGAGCGAGCGCGTCCGGTCGACGGTCGACACGCCCCTGGTCAGGATCAGGTCGCGCAGCGAATCGACATAGTCAGCGAGCCTCGAGTTGCCCGAGGCCGAGTTGATGATCTCGTGGAAGACCCGGTCGTGCCGCATCATCTCGGACTCGTCGCCGCTCCGCGCCGCCTTCGACATCAGCTTCATCTCGGAATCGAGCAGGCGCAGTCCTTCGTCGTCGATCTGTGAGGCAGCCCTGAATGCCGCGGGAACCTCGAGCAGGATCCGGAGGACGAGGATCTCTTCCAGGTCGTGAACCGAAGTCTCGAGGATCCTCACGCCGCGGTTCCTTTCGAACTCGACCATGCCGGCACCGGCGAGGTCGATCAGCGCCTCGCGGACGGGAGTGCGCGAGACGTTGAAGATGTTGGCGAGGGCCTGGACCGAATGGAGCGAGCCGGGCGCGAGCTGGCCGTCGATGATCGCCTGCCGGATCGAGTCCCGGACCCGGTCGGTCAGGCTCGACTCGACCTTGATCTCCTGGAGCGGGCTTTCGGCGTCCGAGCCGTTCGCCTGGCTCATTCAGCTCTCTTCCCGCTCGGCGCTCTCTCGATCAGGTCCTCGAGGGCAACTGTGCGGCCGTCTTCGGCGGATCGGTAGGCCGCTTCGATCACCGCCACCGTATTACGGCCTTCCTCCATGCCGACCTCCGGGTCCTCGCCGGCGGCGAAAGAGCCGAGGATGGCACCGACCGAACGCCGGACCGACTCGTCCCAGGCATCGCTGACCGGGTCGTCGAGCCACCTGCCCCCGATCCTCGCCCGCAGCTGCGTGTCGCCGGTCAGGTCGCCCTCGAAGAAGGCCTCGCAGCCGAGGACTTCGGCCATGCCTTCGCTCGCCTGGATCTCGATCCGGTCGTCGAACATGCCGTCGGGGCCGTGGTAGGAGCCCTGGATCACGCCGGTCGCGCCGCTCTCGAAACCGAGGGCGATCGAGAACGAATCCTCCGAGCGGGGGTTGTCCATGGTCGCCGTGACCTCCCTCACCGGGCCGCCCAGGGTCAGCGCCATGTAGACCCGGTGGACACCGGCATCCATCAGCAGGCCACCACCGACTTTGGTCGAGTCCTCCCGCCAGCCACCGTACTTGCCGCCCATCCAGAGTCGCTCGTAGAGCGAACGCACCCGCCCCAGCTCGCCCGCTTCGAGCAGCCCGGCCAGACGCCGGTGTGGCCCGAAGAAGACCTGGTTGTGGGAGATGCCGACCCGGCGGCCGGCCGAGCGGGCAGCCAGGGCGATCGCGTCGCATCCGTCGAGATCGGTCGCCATCGGCTTTTCGAGGATTACGTCGCAGCCGGCTTCGAGCGAATCGACCGCAACCGGACGGTGGAGGTGGTGGGGAAGGCAGATGTCGATCACGTCGATGCCGTTGCCGGCGAGCATCACCGGAATGTCGGAATGAATCTCGACCGAATCGTCAACGCTCTCGTCGGCGAGAGCACGGTCGAGTTCGCAGACCGCCACCAGCTCTGCGACGGGTGAGTTCCGGATCGCCTGCAGGTGGAGCCGGCCGATCTCACCGAGTCCGCAGAGCGCTACGCGCAGAGGTCTCTCTTTCGTCTTCACTCCGTCACCCTGTCGCCTTTTCGCCTGCGCTGGGCCCTTCGACCAGTGCTGCGACCTGGGTGCGGCAGAGCGTCGCCGCGGCCTCCGGGTCGCTGCCGAGGATCTGCTCGTAGTAGCGGTACGCCTCGAACTCGACCGACAGCGCACCGTCGTAGCCGACCCGATCGAGTGCGGAGAAAACCTCCGGCCAGGGCACCAGACCCTCGCCGAGCATGCAGAAGAGGAAGTCCTCACCGTCGATGCCGGGCCGCCCGAAGGCGTCCTTCATGTGGAAGTTGACGATGCGGTCACCCCAGCGTTCGATCAGCCCCGGGATGTCGTCACCGGTCATGACGAAGTGGCTGGGATCGAAACAGACGGAGACCGGAACCGAGTCGAGTACCCGCTGGGCGCTCACGCCGTCGTGGGCCAGGGTTCCCCAGCACGGTTCGAAGCCGACCTTCACACCGGCATCGCCGGCGCGCCGGCAGATCTTCTCCAGCGCACCCAGCGCTCTCGACCACGCTTCCTCGTCATCCGCGGCGACGGGGTCTGCGCCTTCCCACAGGTTCGGGCCGGTCAGCACGTTGACTACCGGGATACCGGCTTCGGCCGCGGCGTCGATCGTGCGCAGGGTCACGTCCAGGGCCTCCTCGCCTCCGGTGACCAGATCCTGGTGGCAGGCGATCGAGGTCGCCGGAGTGAGCAGGGAGCCGAGGTGGGCCGGAGTCCACTCGACTGCGTCGTAGCCTGCCCCGAGGATCGATTCGAGAACCCGCCCGGCCGGCCACGCGTCGTAGCCGGGCGTCGCCATGTACGAGATCGCGCGCTGGATCAAAGCGTCGCCTCGACGTCCTTCAGCGCGCGGCCGAACAGCTCGACCATCTCTTCTGCATCCTCTTCGCTCACGTTGACCGCAGGCTTGAACTTGGCGACATTGCCGTTCGAGCCGAAGACCGGCCCGGTCTTGCCGATCATCAGGCCGTGTTCGAGGCACGCCGCCATCAGCAGGTCGGTCTCCTCGAATGCCGGCTCCTTCGTCTCACGGTCGCGGACCAGCTCGACCCCGATCATCAGGCCCTGGCCGCGGATGTCACCGATCAGCTTCGAGTCCTTCTCGATCTCGGCAAGGCGGTCGACCATCAGCTTGCCGATCCGCTCGGAGTTGGCGGGCAGATCGTCGCGGACCATGATCTCGACCATCGCCAGGCCGGCCGCGCAGGCCATCGGGTTGCCGGCCTGGGTGAAGCCGTATTCCCACGGCAGCAGTTCCGAGTACTCGGGGGTGGTGATCGTCGCCGAGAGCGGCAGGCCGCCGCCCAGCGCCTTGCCGAGGATGATCATCTCCGGCTCGATTCCGGCCCTCTCCGAGGCATACATCGGACCGCAACGGCAGAGGGAGCCCTGGATCTCGTCGACGATCAGGGGCACCTCGTGGGACTTGGCGATCTCATGCGCCCGTTCGAGATAGCCGTCGGGAGCGGGGACCATGCCACCGTTGGCCTGGTACGGCTCGACCATCACTCCGGCGGGGCCGTTGATGTGACCGCGTTCGAGGGCGAAGTCGATCGTATCGGCGCAGGCGAGGTCGCAGGTTTCGCGTTCGAGACCGAGCGGGCAGCGGTAGCAGTTGTAGTTGGGCACCCGCATCTGCCTTGGCAGGTATCGGTCGAGACCCTTGTTCGCGCCCTCGACCATGCCCGGGTGGACGTAGGTCATTCCGATCGTGGCGAAGGAGCGACCGTGGAAGGCCGCGTCCAGGACGACGAAATCGGTGCCGCCGGTGGTCCGCATCGCCAGGTGCATCGCACCCTCGACCGCACCCGCGCCCGAGATTCCATAGAGCACCTTCGAGAGCGCGCCGGGGGCGAGCTCGGCCAGCTTCTTCGCATAGGCCGTCCTCGCTTCGTCCTCGAAGACGGGGGAGACGTAATCGATCTTGCCGAACTGCCGCTCCATCGCCTCCATGATCTCGGGGTGGCGGAAGCCGAGATTGAGCACCCACTCGGCCGAGATCGCGTCGAGATACTCGTTTCCGTCGGCGTCCTCGACCCGGACACCCTGGCCGTGGACCAGGCCCATGTCGACGTCGCCCATGCACTTGATCACGTGGGCGTCCGATTCTTCCCTCAGCCGCTGGGCTGCTCCGTCCGGATCGCGCGGGGGGCTCTCGTGGTTCATCGCATATTCCTTTCGTATCCTCGCCCGGCTACGGCAGGTAGGCCGGTTTGGGCAGGTCCCAGTGGCCGATGTTCACGCCTTCAGTATTGACCGGCTCACGGTCGGTCATGAACTCGATCAGGTACGGGCCGTCGGAGGCCATCGCCCTGCCGACCGCACCGGCGATCTGATCCGGTGTGGTCACCTTCTCGGCACCGCAGTTGTAGGCCTTGGCGATCTGGGTGAAGTCGACCGGCATCAGCTGGTCGCCCTTGCGCGAGCGGAACTCGGTCGCGAATCCGCGGTCTTCACCGAACATGCCCCGCTGGAAATCGCGGATCGAGAGCCAGCCGGTGTTGTTGATGCAGGCGATGATCACGGCGGCACCTGTTTCGGCGGCGACCGCGAGCTCCTGGACGGTCATCTGCAGGTCGCCGTCTCCGGCGAAGCCGACCACCGGGCGATCCGGCTGGGCGAGCTTCGCGCCGATCGCCGCCGGCAGGGTGTAGCCCATGGTCGAGTAACCACCCGGGCTCAGCCAGGTGCGGGGCTCGTAGCTCAGGAACTCCTGGAAGGCCTGGATCTGCGGATGGCCGGCCGAAGCGATCGCGATCGCTTCGCGGGGCAGCAGGTCCCTCATCGAGTGCAGCACCCGGCTCAGCGAGAGCTCGTCTGTCCAGCGGCCGGTGAGCATTTCGTGCCACTTGGCCCGCCAGGTCCTGATCTCATCCCGGTAGTCGGGACGGGTGACGCCTTCGGGCCCGCCACGGTCGGTCAGCGCGTCGAGCAGGTCGCCGAGGCCGGCCTTGGCGTCGCAGACCGCGCCGATCGCCGTCGGGTAGTTCTTGCCGATCTCGGTCGCGTCGATGTCGAGGTGGATCAGCTCGGTCGGCGGGATCGAGAAGCTCATGCCGTCCATGTAGGAGGAGGAGGTCTGCTCGGCGAAGCGGGTGCCGACCGCCAGGATCACGTCGGCCTCGCGGGTCATGTGGTTGCCGACCGCGGTTCCGTTCGCACCGGTGTGTTCGGCATCCAGCGGGTGGTCTTCGGGGAAGATGCCCTTGCCCATCATGGTCACCACGACGGCGGCGTCGAGGTACTCGGCGACCTTGCGGACCTCTTCGGCGGCCTTCGCCTCGAGGCAGCCGCCTCCGGCGAGGATCACCGGGCGTCTGGCGGCGAGCAGCTTGGCGGCGGCCGCGTCCATCGCGTCCGGATCGGGCCGCACGGCGCGAAATTCGGGACGGCGTTCGGCCGGATCCGGCAGAGGCTTGTCGGTGACCTCCGCCTGCAGGTCGATCGGGACCTCGATGTGAACCGGGCCGGGTCGGCCGGTGAGGGCGGTGTTCATCGCCCGCGGCAGGACGTCGGCCAGGAGGTCGACGTGCTGGACGTCCCAGTTGCGCTTCGTCATCGGCTGGAGGATGTGCGGGAAGACGTTGTCCTGCTGGCGCTCGAGTTCCTGGAGGACGCCGCGGCCGAGCATGTAGGTCTGCGGCCCGCCGGTGAACGAGATCATCGGGATCGAGTCGACGAACGCGGTCGCCAGGCCGGTCGCGATGTTGAGCGAACCCGGGCCGATCGATGTCAGCGTCGCCAACGGCCTGCCGGAGGCGCGGTAGTAGGCGTCCGCCATGTGGGCGGCTGCCTGCTCGTGACGGGGGGAGATCACCGTGATCCTGTCCTTGCGGTCCTTGAAGGCGTCGAAGGCCCCCATGTCGCCGTGTCCGGGGATTCCGAACACGTAGGGGATCTCTTCCGAGATCAGATACTCCGCGATGAATTCTCCGCCTGTCAGTCCCACAAAAAGCTCCTCTCTCGAAAACGCTGCCGGCGCGTCTTTCCGCAAGACGCATTCCCGTTCGGGATGCAGTGGGTAACATGTTACGCAGATTGCCGGTCCGAACGCAAGGACCGACCTGATACGAGGGGATTGATTTGGAGAGGTCGACCGGACAGCACAGAGTTGAGCGTGTCGGAGAAGCCGAGGGGCCGGCCGAGGAGCTCTCGCGCGTCCTCCCCGCTGCGCAGGTGTTCACGCGCGACTCGATCAGAGGCGAGGTGCTCAGCGACGGCAGCGCCAACCGCGGCGTCACCGGCACCGCCGACGCACTTGTCGAGCCGGCCTCGGCCGAAGAGGTCGCCGCGGTGATGGCCTTCTGTTACGACCGGGACCTGCCGCTGGTGACCCGTGGCGGCGGCACCGGGCTGGCCGGCGGGGCCGTTCCCTCCGGCGGCGTGGTGCTTTCGCTGGAGCGCATGGACAAGGTGCGCTCGATCGATCCCGGCCTCTGGCGGATGGAGGTCGAAGCCGGGGTGACGACCGGCACGGTTCACCGCAAGGCACTCGAGAACGGACTGCTGTTCCCTCCCGATCCCGGAGCGAGCGAGCAGTCGACCATCGGAGGCAACGTCGCCACCAATGCCGGCGGCCCGCACGCCTTCCGGTACGGGGTCACCGGCCGGTGGGTGACCGGCCTCGAGGTCGTCACCCCTCCCGGCAACATCATCCGCACCGGTGGAGCGGTCCGCAAGGATGTCGCCGGGCTCGACCTGACCAACCTGATGATCGGCTCTGAAGGCACGCTCGGCGTCGTCACCGCCGCCTGGCTCCGGCTGGTCCCGGCACCCGAGGCCCGCGGCGTCGTGGTCGCTTTCTTCGACGGCGCCGAGTCCGGCTGCGAGGCGATCCTCGCGGTGATGGCCTCCGGAGTCCAGCCGACCGCACTCGAGTTCCTCGACCGCGGCACCCTGGCCTCGAGCCTCGGATCCTTCCCGTTCGACGCACCGGCCGATCCGGGCTTCGCAGTACTCGCCGAAGCCGACGGCTCGCAGACCGAGGTCGAGCGGGTCCTTGCCGAACTGAACGAAGCGATGGGCGTGGGAAGCGAGACAGGTGCCGCGATGTCCGCCCTGACGATCACGGAGCGAAGCGATGCCGATGCCCTTTGGACCTGGCGCGACGGGGTCTCCTATGCGGTCGCGGCCCAGCGCGGCGGCAAGATCTCCGAAGACATCGTGGTCCCGGTCGACCGGCTGATCGATGCGGTCGAAGGCACCGTCGCCATCGGCGAGCGACACGGACTCGAAGCCTGCTCCTGGGGTCACGCCGGAGACGGCAACGTCCACTCCACCTTCCTGGTCGACCTCAGTGACCCGGACCAGATGAAGCGCGGCAGAGCCGCATCGAGCGAACTGTTCGAGATGGCGATCCGCCTCGGCGGATCGATCAGCGGCGAGCACGGGATCGGCAGCCTCAAGACTTCTCACGTGAAAGCGGCGCTCGGAGACACGGTGGTCAACCTTCAGGCGGAGATCAAGCGGGCCTTCGACCCCAAACTCCTGCTCAACCCCGGCAAGAAGATCCCGCTGGTCTGAACCCGGAAGCGGCAGCTCAACCGGCTGCCCTGCCGTCCTGAGCCGGACGACTCTGGAACCTGCTCCCGAAATTGAAGAGCCAGGTCGTATGGAGGAGTGCAACTACCGCCTTCCTACTGGTTTATGGAGTCGAATAACGGTGGCACGGAGGAGTCAGTCCCGCCGCTGCCGCCCGGTGTTCTCCCCGGAGGACATGGTGGGGAAAGGGAGGGAGTTCGGGGGCCCGGTCCGACAAGGACCGGGCCACTCGGCTCCGTTTTCGTCGCGACGGATCGTTCGCGGCGACCCCTTCGAGCGGAACGCCCGTGTGGCAGAGCAGCCTGATCAGGCGCTGCGGGGGCCGGGCACGTTGCGGAAGCGAAACTCCTGCGCCTCCATGCCGGCCTGGACGAAGTGGCACTGACCCCCTGCCTCGAGACCGAATAGACCGACGATCGCATCGACGACGGTCTCGACCGGGATGACCGGGACGCCCCCTTCGCTCAGACCACCCTTGATCGGATCGATGATCCGGGTGTCGGCGAAGCCGGGACAGATCGCGTTGAAGTGGATTCCCTCGGGGGCCAGCACCGGACCGAGCGAACGGGTCAGCCCGGCGACCGCATGTTTGTTCGCCGCGTAGATCGGGTCGTACGGAACCGGTGCCAGCCCGGCCAGCGACGAGGTCGCCACGATCGATCCGCCACCACGCTCGCGCAGCGCCGGCACCACCGCGTTCAGGCCGAAAACGACACCGTCGAGGTTGACGCCCATCGCCCGGCGGTAGGCGTCGAGATCGAAATGATCGATCAGCCCGCAGCCGGTCGCCACCCCGGCGTTGAGAAAGGCGAAGTCGAGTCCGCCGAACTTCTCGACCGCCAGTGCAACCGCCGCCTCACTCGCCTCGGGCAGGCTGACGTCGGCCTCGATGAACACCGCCCCGAATTCTTCGGCGGCCTGTCCACCGGGATCGGCTTCGATGTCGGCAAGCACCACCCTGGCTCCCCCGCCGGCGAGCCGGGCCGCCGTGGCGCGCCCCAGACCGTTGGCTCCCCCGGTAACCAGCGCCACCTTGCCTTCAAAGTCCATGCCGGAGAGTCTCGCAAAGGGTATGGAGGGTACGTACCCGGGGGCCGCAGGTTGCCCGGGGCACGCGCGATTCTCGAGCCCCGGGTGATGCCCCGGGCTTTACCATGGCGGCGGTAACTTCAACGAGGAGAGGCATCGCTTTGAACCCGAATCTCGCAAACCTGCTGTGCGACTCCGCCGCAGAGCACCCGGACCGGATCGCCATCAGGCTCGACGACATCGCGATCCCGTACGAGGCGATGGAGCAGGTCAGCCGGCGGGTCGCAGGTCTGCTGGCAAGCAAGGGCATCGGCCGGGGCGACCGGGTCGCGGTGATGCTGCCGAACGTCCCCCACTTCCCGATGGTCTACTACGCAGCGCTGAGGCTCGGGGCGATCGTGGTCCCGATGAACGTCCTCTTGACCCAGCGCGAGATCAGGCATTACCTGACCGACTGCGAAGCCAAGCTGATCCTGGTCTGGCACGACTTCGCGTCCGAGGCAGAAAAGGCCGGGGCCGGGACCGGCGTCGAGGTGCTCCAGGTCGAGCCGACCCGGATCGGCGAACTGGTTGCCGCCGCCGACCCGATCGATGCGATCGCCGAGGTCGAGCCCGACGACACCGCCATCGTGCTCTACACCTCCGGTACCACCGGCCGCCCCAAGGGCGCCGAGCTCACCCACAGCAACATCGGCTCCAACGTAGAGGCCTGCCTCGGCCTGTTCGACCCCGGCGAAAGGGACGTGATCTTCGGCGGCCTGCCGCTCTTCCACATCTTCGGCCAGACGGCCTGCATGAACGTCGCCGTCGCCGTCGGCGGGGAAATCACCCTGCTGCCGCGCTTCGATCCGCAGAAGGCGCTCGAGATCATCCAGCGCGACCGCGTCTCGATCTTCATGGGCGTGCCGACGATGTACGCCGCGCTGCTCCACGCATCCGATCGCGAAAGTTACGACATCAGTTCGCTCAGGCTCTGCGTCTCCGGCGGTGCCGCGCTGCCGATGGAGATCCTGAGCGCCTTCGAGAAGGAGTTCGGCTCGCCGGTCATCGAGGGCTACGGTCTCTCCGAAACCTCCCCGGTCGCGTCCTTCGGCCGACTCGACATGGAGCGCAAGCCCGGAACCATCGGCATCCCGATCGACGGGGTGGAGATGCGCATCGTCGACGAGGAAGGCAACGTGCTCGGCACAGGTGACGTGGGCGAGGTCCAGATCAAGGGACCGAACGTGATGAAGGGTTACTGGAACATGCCCGAGGCGACCGCGGATGCGATCGACCCCGAAGGCTGGTTCTCATCCGGCGACATGGGCACGATCGACGAGGACGGCTACTACAAGATCGTCGACCGCAAGAAGGAACTGATCCTGCGCGGCGGCTACAACGTCTACCCGAGGGAGATCGAAGAGGTCCTCTACGAAGTCCCCGGGGTCGCCGAAGCCGCGGTCATCGGCATCCCCCACGACGACCTCGGGGAAGAGATCGTTGCCGTGGTCTCGTTCAAGGAAGGTCAGTCGGCCGATCCGGATGCGATCCAGGCCTACGTCAAGGAGCAGGTCGCCGCCTACAAGTACCCCCGCTACGTCGTCGTTCTCGAGCAGCTCCCGAAAGGCCCGACCGGAAAGATCCTCAAGCGCGAGATCGACCTCTCAGAGGTCGGCTGAAGAGCCCCGGGACCGCTCGAACGGACCACCCGGCCGGGGCTTTCCGGCTTAGAGGCTATCCCGGTAGGCAGAACTCACCATGGCACCGCTCCGCGGCGTCCTGGCTTCGCATCCCTACCGGAATAGCCTCTTACCGGAGCTGAGGCTGGATGCCGGAGCCGAGGCTGGGAGCAGGGCGGGTTCAGCCCGGGGGGTTTTCGGCTTGCCGCAGCCGGACGGCGAGGTCCTTGAGTTTGTCTTCGTCGAGCGTCGACTCGATCCGGGGGAAGAGCGTCCTCTCCTCGAACCGGACGTGTTCGGTCAGCGCGGTGCCCAGGGCGTGGATCTCCTCTTCCGTGGGCTCGCCCTCAAGGACGCTGCGGACCCGCCGACGGATATCGAGGTGTCCGTCCAGCATCCGGGCGACGTCGTCGTCGCCCCCCGGGCCGTCCAGCTCCGATCCGGGCAGCAGCACTTCTTCCTCGATCCTGAAGTGAATCTCCCCCTCCGTCCGCCAGAACTCCCGGAAGTCCGGAACCGCCGCCTCGCCCTCATCGCGGAGCCGCTTGGCGAAGAACAGGGCGTGGTGATGCTCGTGCGAGAGCGGTTTCAGCTCCTCGGAACGCTTCATGATCCGGACCGGCGGATCACACCGCGGAAAGCCGGACCGGTCATTTCGGATCCTTGTAGTAGTCGGCGTTGATCGCGATGTACTTCTGCCACTGGGCCGGGACGGAGTCCTCGGCGGTGATGGCATCTACCGGACAGGCCTCGACGCAGGCGTCGCAGTCGATGCACTCCTCGGGATCGATGTAGAGCTGCTCGGCCTCCTCGAAGCCGGGCTCGGCCGGAGTCGGATGGATGCAGTCCACAGGGCATACCTCGGTGCAGGAAGCGTCTTTCTCGCCGATACAGGGTTCGTTGATCACGTAGGTCATCGCCGTTTGCTCCTTTGCTTTCTTACAGCCTCTGTGTGTAAAATAGCGGGTGGACGAGGTCGGGAGCCTCAAACCCCGGTGGGACAATCAATCGATGGACCTTACGATCGGAGCAGACGACGTGCTGAACCAGCCCAGCCGGGCGGGGTTGTTCAACCTGCTGTCTTCGCTCAAACGGTCGGCCTCGACCGACGAACTCGCAAAGGGAGTCGGGCTTCACCCGAACGGTGTCAGGCAGCATCTCGAGATCATGCTCGACGCCGGGATCGTGGTCCGCGAACAGGAAAAAATCGGACGCGGACGCCCACGGGACGTCTGGGCGATCGACCCGAACGCCGAACCCGGTGGTCTGGCCCCGACCGGTTACGCCGAACTCAGCAGGTGGCTGGTCAGGGCGATCGACGGCGGTCCGGTAGATCCGGAGCGGATCGAGGAGCGCGGCCGCCAGATCGGGATGGGCCTGGCCGACCGGGGCGGGCACGCCGACCCCGAAACAAGGTTTCACGACGCGCTGGCAGCGATGGGCCTCAAGCCGAGGCGAAAGCGAAGGGGTGCGGACAGGATGACCTACTGCCTCGAGAACTGCCCGTACCGCGACGCCGCTGTCGACCAGCGAACGATCATCTGCGCCCTGCACAAAGGAGTCACCGCCGGCCTGCTCAGCTCGATCGACCGGGACACTCAAATGACCGATTTCGTTCCCAAGGATCCCCTGAAAGGCGGCTGCGAGATCAAGGTCAAAGGCCCGATGATCTCCGGGTCCGACGCCGGCGACTGACCCGGCGGCGCAGCGCACCCGCCCGTCCCTGCGCCTGGTGGGCCGCCGGTCCTGCCGGACTGCTTGACCGCCGGTCCTGCCGGACGATCGGTCCTACCGGGCCGCCGGTCCTAACGGACTGCCGGCGGACGGATCCCGGGCCCCGGGCCCCCGGACCCGGGCCGGACCACCTTGAACGCGGAACGGGCCAGGATCGCGGCGACCGGTGCCGCGGCGAGAAGGATCAGCAGCCGGGCGAGCGTGCCGAGGACGTCGGACGAAACGGCCGCGGAAACCGCGAGCGCGGTCAGTCCGGCCGCGGCACCTGCCGTGACGAGTCGGTCACGAACCGGTGACCGGGCCGGCATCCCCACGGCGAAACCGCTTCGGACGCGAGCCAGCAGGCCGAGCAGGTGGACAAGCGAGCCGGCAACGGTGAGTCCGATCCATCCCGCCAGGACAAGGGTCGACATCGCGTCGCCGGTCTCGCCGACCACCGGGCTGAGCGTCCCTCCGTCCGCGGTCGAGACGAGACCCAGGCAGGCACCCGCCAGAAGGAAGAGCTGGCCCAGCCCCACCAGAAGAACCGGCAGACCCGCTTCAGCATGCTTTCGGTGGACGCATTCGGCGAGGTTGGCGAACAGCAACCCGGCGGCGAGCGCAAGCGAGAGCCAACCCAGCAGTGCGACCGGGGTCGAGTCGAAAGCGAAACCCACCGAGAGTGCGGCGACGCCACCGACCCAGGCCAGGAAGGTCACGCCTTCCAGCCGGGGGAACGGCAGCCTGGTTCCGGTGAGGGACGGAAAGAAGGTGTGGAGGGTGCCGACGATCGCGGTCCCGAGCCAGCCGAGCAGGTTGAGGGCGAAGTGCGCTGCGAGAAGGCCGGCGTAGCTTCCGCCGGTCTGCCCTTCGGCGAGCAGTACCCCGATAACGGCACCGGCCGCGAGCAGGACGGCCGCCGTCGCGTACCACCGGACCGCCCAGTGGTTGCTCTGGATCGAGCGCCGCCTCATGTTGAGCAGGCCGGAGATGAACAGCACCAGTCCGGCGAGGATCAGCAGCCCGCCGGTTGAAACCAGCACATCGACACCGGTCGGGCGGCCGACCGCGATCAGGAGGGCGCCGGTATTCCAGGTGAGCAGCTGCGATGCGATCAGCCTGCGCGGCGGCGGATCGGTCGCCAGAAAGGCCGCGGCGAAGAACTGCGACGCCCCGAGCACGAGCTGGGACACACCCCCGAGCAGAATCAGGTGAAGCGAAAGCCAGCGGGCCCAGCCCGGACCGAACGCCAGGTTTACTACTGCCGCAACCACCCCGGCCACCAGAAACGCCAGCGCCGGTATGAAAAACGACGCGAGCATGTCCGATGGCCTGATCGGCCCCTGCGCCGGCACGGTGTCCGGCCGCGGGCGCGAAGGTCCGCGCGCGCTCTCCCGCGACACCCCCGGCCCTTGGTCATCGCTCTTCATCGACGGGACCGCCGGGAGTCAGGACCGTCGCCCTGACCCGTTTCCTGTGACCTGCCCTGAAACCGCAAAGACCCACAACGACCCCCGTCTTTATTTACACAACGGGTGTAAATATTACCACCGACGGATGCACGGGAGCCGTCGGCAAGTGGATCCCGCACCGGTCTCAATGACCCGAAGGACGGTCGGCTATCAGATCGAGGGCGTGCGGAAGGATCGGCAGCAGGACCGCGGCCGACTGCTCGACGCCTCTGGGACTTCCAGGGAGGTTGACGATCAGGCAGCTGCCGCGAATCCCGGCGGTCCCCCGGGAGAGCGCCCAGTGCGGAGTGTGGCGGGCGGCCTCCTGCCGGATCGCTTCGGCGATCCCCGGGGCCGGCCGGTCGATGACCTCGGAGGTCGCCTCCGGCGTTCGGTCGGAAGGCGAAAAGCCGGTGCCGCCGGTGGTCAGGATCAGGTCCACCCCCTCCTCGTCCGCCCAGACGATCAGACGCTCGCGCAGGAGTGCGGGGTCGTCGGGTATCAACTCCCGTCCAACGACTTCAGCGCCGAGCTCATCTGCGATCCCGACCAGGAGATCACCCGACGGGTCGTCCCCGCCGCTCCCGGCCCGGGACGTGCTCAGGGTGATCAGCGCGGTTCGAATCACGCGACCGGCGAGCCTCCGGCTTCGTCGCGGAGCCAGTGGCCGCTCTTGCCGCCGAGCTTCTCGATCAGCACGATCTCTTCGATCGTCACCCCGCGCTCGATCGCCTTGACCATGTCGTAGACGGTCAGGGCAGCGACCGAACAGGCGGTGAGCGCTTCCATCTCGACCCCCGTGCGATCCCGGGTCCGGGCCTCGGAGACGATCTCGACCACCCCGCCGCCGGCATCGACGGTGATGCCGACGTCGACGAAAGTGAGAGGCAGCGGATGGGCCATCGGGATGAGGTCGGCGGTCCGCTTGGCAGCCTGGATGCCGGCGATGCGGGCGACCTGGGTGACCTCGCCTTTCGGACCCGAGCCGTGCTCGATCGCCTCGGCGGTCGCCGGCAGGACCTTCAGCCGGGCACGCGCACGGGCCATGCGCCCGCTCGGTTGCTTCGCGCCGACATCGACCATTCGGGCTTTGCCGTCCTCACCTATGTGCGTAAGCCGCTCGCCGCTCATTTCCGTTGACCCCGTTTCAGGTTCTGTCACTGCTGTTCCGGCAGATTCACGTTTGGCGGAGAGTTGCGCTGCGTCGCAGAAGCGCTCCCCGGTCGAGGGTTCCGGTCGACTTCGGGCACCGTGCCGTCCACCCTGGAGCGGCTTCCGTCCGTTTCGACCTCGACCTTCCAGATCGGCACCTCCGCCTTGATCCGGTCGATTGCCTCGCGCGCACCGGCGAAAGCCTCCGGCCGGTGCGGAGCCGAGACGGCAACCAGGACGGAAGCCTCTCCGAGCGCCACCGGGCCGGTCCGGTGCTCGGCGATCGCGGCGGTCAGACCGTGCTTCTCGACGCACGCTTCGAGGATCTCGGCGATCCGCTGCTCGGCCATCTCTCCGTAGGCTTCGTAGTCCAGGCGGGCGACTTCGCGGGTGTTGCCTTGGAACATGACCACCGCCCCTGCAGCCGGATCGCCGGTATCGGCAACCACGCGGGCCACGTCGAGCGGCCTCTCGGTGACCGTCGCCCGAATCGGCGCACCGCCACTGATCGGCGGCACAAGTGCCACCTCGTCGCCTTCGCGGAGCTCGGTCTCCCCGTCGACGTAGGTCCGGTTCACGGCGACGCGAATCGGCATGTCGGTGAGGATTCGCTCCATGTCCGGCCGGCGGCGGAGTTCCTCGACCAGCCCCTCGGCGGTCGAGCCGCTTGCGAGGTCCAGGGCGATTTCCCCGGTTCCGGCGGCCTCGCGAAGTCCAGCGAACAGCTTGACGTCGATCCTCATCGTGCTCATGCTATCCGGCTGCGATCTCGATCATCCCGACCTCTTCGCCGGCCTCGGCCGATCCCTCTCCGGGTTCGATCAGGGCAATCGCCCGGGCGCCGCCGAGCGAGATGAAGTCGTGGGACCCCTTGCTCGGGATCGGGTCGAGAGCGACCCGGTCCGAGCCGGGCGCGACGCGACAGGAAACCGCCAGCATCCGGTCCGGCAGTCGCTTCACCGGGGCGAGCAGCCGGCCGCGGCCGATCGCTGCGGCGGACCTGTCGCCCGACAACGCCCGCAGCAGCGGCTGGCCGAGAATGGCGAAGACCGCCATCGCCGAAACCGGGTTGCCGGGAAGACCGATGACCCTGGAGTCGCCGCGGGTACCGAACCAGGCCGGCCTGCCCGGCTTCATCGCAAGCCCCCAGAAGCGGCGCTCGGCTCCGAGCTCATCGAGGGCCGGCTTGACGTGGTCGTGATCACCGACGGAGACGCCGCCGCAGATCACTGTCAGGTCGCAGTCCAGGGCCGCAGTCAGGGCGGCCCTGGTTTCATCCCGCGTATCGCCGGCGGTCACTGCCGATACGACCTCACCACCGGCCACGCGGACCATCGCGGAGATCACCGGCAGGTTCGAGTTCCAGATCTGCCCCGGTCCGAGCGGTCCGCCGGCGGGGACCAACTCGTCACCGGTGGCGATGATCGCGACCGTCGGCATCGAGTGGCAGAGGACCGGGTCGCTGCCGGTCGAGGCCAGCAGGCCGATCTCGACCGGTCCTATGCGGCTGCCGGCGGCGAGGACCTCGGTCCCTGCCGCCATGATCTCGCCACTGGCACGGATGTTCTGGCCGGGTTCGACGGGCGCCCGGACGGTCACCTTCCCGTCTCCCGGCACCGTCTCCTCCACCTTGACGACCGCGTCGGCCCCGGCCGGTACCTCGGCTCCGGTCGAAATCGAGAGGGCGGTGCCGGAACGCAGCCTTCCCGGCCAGGGAGTACCGGCGCTGGACTCGCCGATCACGGTCAACTCGACCTCGTCGCCGCTTACGGCCGGACAGTCGCCGGCGAGCACAGCGAATCCATCCATCGCCGAGGCGTCGAACGAAGGGACGTCCGCCGCACTGCTCACCGGCTCTGCCGTGACCCGGCCGCCGGCCTCGGCCAGTGGAACCTCCACCGGGTCCAGCGGCTCGATGTCCGAAAGCACCTGCTCGCGGGCGACTGCGACCTCGAGCCGCCCGGGGAGCTCCCGCTCTTCGCCGGACCGGCTCATGCTGCGAGACTGGGCCGGTGACCGGAGTTGCCGCCGACAGAGCCGCCCACGCCGGCCGGGAGACCGCGGCGGCAGCGGTGCTGGCCGGTGGCCGGGGAAACCGCATCGGCGGGAACAAGGCGAACATGGTGCTGGCGGGCCGGACGCTGGCCGGGCGTGCCGTCGACTCGCTCCGGCGGGCCGGACTCGACCCTTTTGTGGTGACAAAGCGGGATCGCCCGGTCGAGATCGAGGGTGTGGAAGTGCGGTTCGAAGCCGACGAGCCGCAACATCCGCTGGCCGGCCTCGCCGCCGCCATCCGGGAGGCCGGCGGCCGGCGGGTCGTCGTACTCGCCTGTGACCTTCCGCTGCTCCCGGTCACGTACCTCGGCTGGCTCGCCGGCCAGACCGACGGCGCGGTCGTCCCCCGCGTCGGGGCACAGGTCCAGCCGCTGGCCGCGCTCTACGGTCCGGGAGACCTGGAGACGATCGAGGCGGCGCTGGCGCGGCAGGATCCGGTCAAGTCGGCGGTCGCCCGGCTGTCGCCGACCCTGG
>JAUQWL010000221.1 GCA_030835185.1 Solirubrobacterales bacterium
CCGGCCAGGGCGAGCATGGCGATGGTCAGCGGCCAGGCGACGACAGGGTTGCTGCGGCCGGTGCCGCGCAGCGAGGGGATCGAATCCGAGAAACCGGCCTGGCGCTCGTGGATCACGATCGCGGCGAACGCAGCCATGTTCATCGCCAGGTAGGCGGCCAGGTAGAAAGTGAGCGCGTCGACTCCCTGCTGGGTTGCGACCACGATGCCGGCCAGCATGTAGCCGGCCTGGGCGACGCCCGAATACCCGAGCATGCGCTTGAGCGAGGTCTGGGCGATCGCGCCGACGTTGCCGACCAGGATCGAGATCGTGGCAAGCACCGCCAGGATCACGTCCCACTCCTCGACTATCGGCCCAAGCGCGACCAGGAAGAAGCGGATGAAGACCGCGAAGGCGGCCAGCTTGGTCGCCGCCGACATGAATGCTGTCACCGGGGTCGGCGCGCCTTCGTACACATCCGGCGTCCACTGGTGGAACGGGGCTATCGAGACCTTGAAGGCGAGGCCGACCGTGATCAGGCCGACACCGAGCAGGGTGAGCGAGTCGCTCAGCAGGCCTCCATCGACCAGTCCGGCGGCAATTTCCTCGAAGCCGGTGGCGGCCGATGCGCCATAGATCAGGGCCATGCCATAAAGCAGGGTGGCCGAGCCGACCGAGCCGATGATCAGGTACTTGAGGCCGGACTCGAGCGACTCGCGGCGACGGAGGTTGGTGCCGCAGAGCGCGTAAAGCGGGATCGAGAACAGCTCCAGCGCGACAAAGAAGGTCATCAGATTGTTCGCCATGGTCAGCATCACCATGCCGAGCGCCGAAGCCATCAACAGAGCGAGGAAGTCGGGTCTGCCGGCCTGCTTGCCGGAGGGATCGCCCTGGGCGAGCAGGACCGCGGTCGCGGCTGCAGCCAGGATCAGCAGCGAGAAAACCACAGCGAGGCCGTCAATCCGCAATGAACCGTTGAGCAGGTCGGTACTCGCATCCCACTGCCAGATCAACAGTCCGGCCGTGGTCGCAAAGGCCAGCAGGGCGATGCCCGGAGCGAGCTTCCTGATCGAGTCGAAGACGGCGAACAGGACGACCAGGACCAGCCCGGCGCTCAGGGCGATGATCGGCGAGAGGCCGGCATAATCGATTTCCGGCGCGTTGAAGCTCACTGTGCGGCCTCCCTGCTGACTGCGACGGTCGCGTCAACCGAGTCCTCGGTACCGCTGAGCACGATCTGGGGACAGAAGGCCAGGACCACGATGATCACGACGATCGGCACGACGATCAGTCCGTCTCGCAGGGATATTTCGCGCGAATCGCTGTCGTCGGGCAGCGGGTTGTGCATGGTGCGCTGGTACATGCGCAGTGCATAGAAGGCGGCCAGGGCCACACCGGAAGAAGCGACGATCGCGATCGCGACATCAGTGTTGAGGGCGCCGTTGAGGATGTAGAACTCGCCGATGAAGTTGGCCGATCCGGGCAGCGCCAGGGTCGCCATGGTGACGATCAGGAAGATCACCGCAAAGACCGGTGCGCGCTTGGCGAGACCGCCCATCGGCCCGATGTCCTCGGAGCCGGTCCGCTCGGCGATCAGACCGACGATCAGGAAGGCCGGCACGACGACCAGGCCGTGGTTGACCATCTGCAGCAGGGCGCCGTTGGCGCCGGTCGGGTCGAGCGCGAAGATGCCGAGCGTGATGAAGCCGAGCTGGGCGACCGAGGAAAACCCGAGGATCAGCCTCAGGTCGAGCTTGGTGAAGGCCATGACCGAGCCGTAGAGGATCGAGCCGAGCGCGATGATCAGCATCGTCGTCTGGAACAGCTCGGCTGCGTCGGGCATGATCGGCAGCACCACACGCAGGAAGCCGTACGCCCCGACCTTTGAAAGTACGGCCGAGAACACGGCCAGGGCCGGCAGCGGAGCGGCGCGGTAGGCGTCGGGCATCCAGCCGTGGAGCGGGAAGGCCGGCATCTTGACCAGAAAGGCCGCGGCAAAGAACCAGAAGATCCAGTTCTGCGAGCCCGACGGCAGGCCCTTTTCGGCGAGCTCGGCCATGTTGAAGGTGAGCTGTCCGCCATCGGCGGCGATCACACCGACCGCGACCGCGCCGACCAGCATCAACAGCGAGCCGATCAGCGTGAAGACGATCATCTTGACCGTGGCCGAGCCGGCGGTCACGCCGTCGCGGTCCTTGCCCCAGATGCCGAACAGGAAGTAGAACGGCACGATCATCAGATCGAAGAAGAGGACGAAGAGCAACAGGTCCTGGGCGAGAAAGGCACCGAGCGTGGCGGTCTGACCGGCCAGCAGCATGAAGTAGAAAAGGCCGTCACGGTCGGTTCCGCGGCTGGCGGTGAAGGCGACCGCCGGAACCCATGCGATCGCGGTCAACAGCACGAGAAAGACCGAGATGCCGTCGACTCCGAGGCTGTAGTCGATGCCGAGACCGGGAATCCAGGTGACGTCGACGACGTACTGCATGCCACCCGACGGATCTACGCCGAGTGCGACGATCGCCGCCAGGACCAGGGTGACAACCGCTCCGAGGCCGGCGGCCCACGGTGCGAAGCGGCGCGGAACAAGCAGGGCGATGAGACCGAAGACGAGCGGAGTCCAGAGGATCGAGTTCAGCATCAGATGCTCCGGATCAGGAAGTAGAGGGCGACGGCGACGATGCCGCTCAGCATCAGGAAGGCGTAGCCGCGCAGCATGCCGCTCTGGAGTTCACGCACCGCACCGCCTGCCGACCGTACGGTGGCGATAGTGCCGCCGGTCAGGCCGTTGATGAGGAACGGCTCGAATATCCGGTCGGCGAAGCTGCCGACTCCCTTGACCGGACGGACCACCAGGAAGTCGACGATCTGATCGCCGTACCACTTGTTGACGAACAGTGTGTAGAGCAGGCGGAAACGCCGGCGGATCGTTGCCGGCGCCGTCGGCCGCTTGACGTACAACCACCAGGCGAGCGCGATGCCGGCTATCGAGATAACGGCGCCCTCAGCCAGGCCGAGCCAGGCCGAAGAAACCGACGGATGCGTTGCCGCGAGAGGCGAGTCCTCGAAGGTCGGTTCGAGGAAACTGGTCACCACGTCGTCGACTCCCGGAATCTGGAGCAGCCCACCGACCAGGGCGAGAAAGCCGAGTACGGCCATACCGATCTTCATTCCGGGCGCCTGTTCGGCGATGTGGTGTTCCTCCCCCGGGAAACCGACCTCGGTGTCCTCCCGCCCCCCGGTCGCCGGATTGACCGGCTCACCGTGGACCACATGCCCGGTTTCGATCAGGTGGGCGGTCTCTTCGCATGGAGGTCCCGGCAGGATTCTGAAGACGATCCGGAACGAATAGATCGCGGTCAGGAAGGCCCCGATGAAGCCGCCGACCACGAAGATTTCGTACCAGCCACCGCGGAAGGCGGCAAAGTCGAGGATCTCGTCCTTGGAGAACCAGCCCGAAGTGCCGGGGAAACCGGACAGTGCCAGCGCACCGATGATCAGCATCGCAGCGGTGAACGGCATCGCCTTGCCGAAACCTTTCATGCGATCGATGTTCTGGTTGTTGGCCATCGCCGCGATGATCGAGCCGGCCGCCATGAACAGCAACGCCTTGAAGAAGGCGTGGGTCATCAGGTGGAACATGCCGGCCGAGTAGGCACCGATGCCGACGGCGACGAACATGTACCCGATCTGGCTCATCGTCGAGTAGGCGATGATGCGTTTGAGGTCGGTGACGGCGATCGCGATCGTGCCCGCGATCAGCAGCGTCACAAGGCCGACGATCGCGGTGAGGTCGGCGGCAGCCGGGGCGAGTTCGAACAGCGGATGGGCCCGGGCGACCAGGTAGACGCCGGCGGTGACCATGGTCGCGGCGTGGATCAAGGCCGAAACCGGGGTCGGGCCCTCCATCGCATCGGCCAACCAGGTGTGGAACGGCATCTGGGCCGACTTGGCGAAAGCGCCGACCAGGAGGCAGAGACAGATCGCGACGATCGACCACTCGTTGGTCTGGAAGACCTCAGGTGCCTTCTCGAAGACGGCACCGTAATCGATCACGCCGAGGTCCCGGAAGATCAGGATTGCCGCGATGTAGAGGCCGATGTCACCGATCACGTTGATCACGAAGGCCTTCATGCCGGCCCTGGTCGCGGTCTCGCGGCGATACCAGTAGCTGATCAGGGCATAGGAAGCGAAGCCGACGAAGGCCCAGCCGACGATCAGCAGAACGAAGTTGCCGGCCAGTACCAGCAGCAGCATCGAGAAGACGAAGAAGTTGAGGTAGCTGAAGAACCGGTGGTAGCCCTGGTCCGACTGCATGTAGGAGAACGAGTAGATGTGAATCAGCGAGGAGACGCCGGTGACGACCAGCACCATGAAGGCCGACAGCGGATCGACGTAGATGCCGAGATCGATCTGGAAGCCTCCGACCGAGGCGTACTGCCAGAGGCTGTCGGCTACGTGCCGGGATTCGGCGGGCTCGCCCTGGAGCGAGATCGTCGCGGCGATGCCGCAGGCAAATGCGGCGACGATCGCGCCGACGCCGATCATCCCGGCGGCGCGGGCGGGCAGAACCCTGAAGGTCAGGCCGATGACGACCGAACCGAGCAGAGGGAAGAGCAGGACGAGCCAGCCCCAGAAAGCCGCGTTCATCCCTGCAGCTCCTTCATCTCGTCGACATCGAGGGGGATCCGGCGGCGGAACATGGCGACCACCAGACCGAGGCCGACCACGACCTCGGCTGCGGCGACGACCAGGACCATGAGGACGAAGACCTGTCCGTCACCGTCGCCGTGAAGGCGGCTGAAGGAGAGCAGGGCCAGACCGCCACCGCTCAGCATCAACTCGAGACAGAGCAGTATGACGACGGGGTTGCGGCGGATCAGGACGCCGGCCAGGCCGATCGAGAAAAGCAGCGCCGAAAGGACGAGGTACCACTCGATCGCCATCAGCCGGCCCCCCCGGTCTCTTTCTTGCGGCCGGCCAGGACGATCGCCGCGACCGCGGCAACCAGCAGCAGCATCGACGCTGCTTCGAA
Organism: Solirubrobacterales bacterium; assembly: GCA_030835185.1. Classification (GTDB taxonomy): domain Bacteria; phylum Actinomycetota; class Thermoleophilia; order Solirubrobacterales; family 70-9; genus 67-14. Next base: position 5,012 of record JAUQWL010000221.1, read on the forward strand.
GGCGATCAGGAAGTCTTCGAGCATCAACCGGCCGACTGCCTCGGGCGTTCCGAATCCGGCAGGCACGTCGGCAACTCCCTCGCCGCCGAGCCCGATCAGAGCCGAACCGAGCACGGCGATCGAGATTTCGATGAACAGGGCTGCGGCCAGTACTGGCCCGAAGACCCTCAGTTGTGGTGCGGAGTCGAACAGCGGTTCTTCGATCCCGCCCACATAGGCGGCGACGAAGACGTAGATCACCATGACCGCGCCGGCGTATACGACGATCTGGGCGGCGGCGATGAACTGCGCCCGGAGCAGCAGGAAGATCCCGGCCAGGAAGACCAGGTGAACGACCAGCGCGAGCACGCTGTAAAACGGGTTGCGCAGGGCCACGACGGCGATCGCCCCGCCGATCGCGCCGATCGCGCCCGCAAAGAAAGCGACTTCGACCACTACTCGCCCTCTCCCCTCAGCGGCGTGCGGTCGATCGCCTCGGCCAGCAGCATCTCCTTGGTGAAGATCAGGTCGGAGCGGTTGTAATCGGCCATCTCGAAGTCGTGGCCCATGGTGATCGCGTCGAACGGGCAGGCCATCTCGCAGTAGCCGCAGAAGATGCAGCGGGCGAGGTTGATCTCGTAAACCGCGGCAAAACGCTCGCCGGCCGAGACCCGGTTTTCGGGATCGTTCTCGGCGGCGACCACGCGGATGCACTCGGCCGGACAGGCGGCGGCGCAAAGTGAACAGCCGACGCACTTCTCGAGGTGTGAATCCTCGAAGCGATGGAGCTTGTGACGGCCGCGAAAGCGCGGGTAGACCGGGGTCTTTTCCTCCGGGTACTGGATCGTCACCGGCTCGTCGAAGAGCCTGCCCATGGTCGTGCGCAGGCCGCGCAGGGTCTCGCCGAAGGCGCGGTAGGCACCACCGGCACCGCCCGGCTCGGGCCCTCGTGGAACGACTTTGATTTCTTCGGGGCTGATGCTCATGTGGCCACCACCAGAACTGCCGTTGCCAGCACGTTGAGGGTTGCGATCGGGAGAAGGACCTTCCAGCCGAAGCTCATCAGCTGGTCGTAGCGGAACCGGGGCAGCGTAGCCCGGATCCAGATGAAGAACGCAGTCACCGCAAGCATCTTGACCAGCATCCAGACCGGGTCGAGCCAGGAGGGCCCGGGGCCCATCCAGCCGCCGAGGAACATGGTCGAGGCGATGCCGGAGATGATCAGGATTTCCATGTACTCGGCAAAGAAGTACGAGCCGAAGCGCATGCCTCCATATTCCGTGCTGTAGCCGGCGACCAGTTCGGCGTCGGCCTCGGGAAGGTCGAACGGCACCCGGTTGGTCTCGGCGAAGCCGGCGACCATGAAGATCAGGAAGCCGACGATCTGCGGAACGATGAACCAGATCTCGCCCTGAGCCTTGACGATGTCGACCAGTGAGAGCGAACCGGCCATCATCACCACGCCAAGCAGCGAGAGGCCCATCGCGATCTCGTAGGAGATCAGCTGTGCGGCCGAGCGCATTGCGCCGAGGAAGGAGTATTTGGAGCCCGAAGCCCAGCCGCCGAGCAGGAGTCCATAGAAGCCGATCGCGCCGAAGGCGAAGAAGTAGAGGATTCCGATCGGCAGGTCGACACCGTAGAGGCCGACCTCTCCCTGGACGTCGCCGAAGGGCAGGATGGCCAGGGTGATGACCGCAGCGAAGATGCTGATCGCCGGGGCGATCTCGTAGAGGAACGGCACCGCCCCCCGGGGGCGAAAACCCTGTTTGGAGAGCAGCTTGCCGACGTCGGCCAGCGGCTGTAACGCGCCGTACGGTCCGACACGGTTCGGGCCGTAGCGCTGCTGGAAGCGGCCGAGCAGTTTGCGTTCGACCAGAAGGACGACCGGGACGATGCTGAGCAGGACGATGAAGATCAGCAGCGACTTGACGATCATGATCCAGGTCGCGTCGACGAAGCTCGTATCCCCCAGCAGCGGTGCGATCACGGTTACTGCTCCCCGGCCTCTCCATCGCCACCGGCGGCGACCAGGTCCAGCTTGACTTCGGGTCTGCCGATCTCGACCCGGGCCGGCTCCCCCCTGGAAAAGACGTTGGCGTTGTCTTCGATCGTGCCTTCGATCAGGAAGCAGGTGCCTTCCGCCAGCGCCCCCCGGATGGCTACGCGGGCGTTGACCGAGGTCTCGCCGGAGTTGACGGAAACCTCGTCGCCGCGGGAGAGTCCGAGACGCCGGGCGTCGGCGATCGATACCTCCAGCCGCTGGGCGGGCATCAGGTAGTTGAGGGCCGGACTGAGGTCGGTTGTGCTGTCCGCCCACAGGTCGCGGTAGGTGCCGAGCGTCAGAGCTCCCGAGTCGTTGAGCTCGCGACCGGCCGGTGAGGATTCCGTCGGCCGGATTCCGCCGGGAGCTCCGCCGGAATCCTCGCCCGCCGAACCTTCGGCGGCAGCGGGGGCGACCCCGGCCGGGACCGGGTCCGCTGCCGTGGTTGAAAGGAGGGTGGCGGTGAAGTCCTCGGCTGCCTGCCCGTCCTGCCAGCGGATTCCGCGGCCGGCGATCCTCTCGCCGGTGAGTCCGCCGTAGAACGGAACCGCCTCGGTGATCGCTTCAAGGGCCTCGGGGGCGGAATTGATGCCGGTCTCGTGGCCGATCGCGGCAGAGAGCTCAGCCAGGACCATCCAGCCGGGATGGATGTCCCCGGGGCGTTTTGCCGACGGGCGGACCCGCTGGAGCCGGCCTTCCGGATGGGTGACGGTCCCGTCCTTTTCAGCGTGGCTTTCGAGCGGGAAGACGACGTCGGCGTACTCGGTCGTCTCGGTGGCGGTCATCGAAAAACAGACCACGTGTCCAGCCGCTTCCAGCGCCCGGCGCCAGCCTTCCGTGTCGGGGAAATCGCGGAGAGGGTCGACGCCGAAGAGCAGCAGCGAGTCGATCTCGCCCGACTCCAGACCGGCCCGGATAGCCTCGACGTCCCGGCCCTTCGCCGTCTCCGACAGGCCGGGCCCGGCATCCGGCAGGCAGCCGACTTCACGCAGGCCGCGGGCGTTGGCGACGTCCGGGATCTCGATCAGACCGGATTCCGGCCTGTCGGCGAACCCGAGGGACCCGGCCAGTTCGAGCAGTGCGGCCAGGGCCTCGGGGCCCTTCTGGCCGCGGCCGATGCGCTCGCCCCAGACGACCACCGCTTCCTCGGCGCCGCGCAACAGGCCGGCGACGCCGGTATCGGCACCGCTCCTGACCGCGGCGGCCAGCTCGATCAGAAAATTGGCTGCCTCGCCGGGAGCGTAACGCTCGACCTCGGTAGCACCTCCGTCGAGGGCGCTCGGGCGGTCGGTGGCTACGGCGAGCGCCGTGCCGTTACGACGGACCGCCTTGCGGACCCGGAGGTCGAAGGCGGGCGAGGAGTGGATCGGGTCGGTGCCGAGGACCAGCACCACGTCGGCGGTGTCGATGTCGATCGTGCGGGCCGAAATCGCCGGGTCCGCGAGCGCCACCACGGTCTCGCGGTCCGCAGCCGGAGCCCGGCGACTGTCGACGTCGGCCGAACCGAGGGCATCGCGGACGATCGACTGGACGATGAAACCTTCTTCGTTCGAGGCATCGCCAACCAGTGCTGCGGTCCTGCTTCCGGCTTCTCTCAGGCCGGCCGCGGCGGTCTCGATCGCTTCGGGCCAGGTCGCCGGAACCGGGTAGCCGCCTTCGTAGCGCAGAGGATTCAGCACCCGGTCGAGCGAGTACATGGCCTGGAAGCCGTAACGTCCCTTGTCGCAGAGCCAGCCGTCGTCGACTTCAGGGTTGTCGCGAGCCAGCACCCGCTTGACCTGTTCGTCGCGGATCGTGAAGGAGACGTTGCACTGGCTGGGGCAGAGCGTGCAGACGGAACCGCCCTGTTCGATGTCCCAGGGCCGTGCGCGGAAGCGGTAGGTGTAGGAAGTCAGGGCGCCTACCGGGCAGAGCTCGATGATGTTGCCGGAGAAAGGCGCGATGTACGGCTGCTCGCTGAAGGTGCCGATGTAGCTGCGGTCGCCGCGTTCGAGGATCTGGAGTTGTGCATCCTCGGGAACTTCCTGGCTGAAGCGGACGCAGCGGTAGCACATGATGCAGCGCTCACGGTCGATCGCGATCAGCGGCGAGAGCGGCACCGGCTTTTCGAAGTGGCGCTTCTCGTCGATCACGCGGTTCCGGTCATTGCCCCAGCCCATCGAGATGTCCTGCAGCGGGCATTCCCCGCCCTTGTCACAGACCGGACAGTCGAGCGGATGGTTGACCAGCAGGAACTCGACGATCCCGTTCTGGGCTTCCTTGACCTGTTCGGTCCGTGTGTGGACGGCCATGCCGTCCCGCACCGGGGTCGAGCAGGCGGTCTGGAGCTTGGGGATACCTTCGATCTCGACCAGGCACATGCGGCAGGCGCCGACCGGCTGGCCCAGTTTCGGCTCGTAACAGAAGACCGGTATCTCGATGTCGCCCTGCTTGGCGGCGTCGACCAGCATCGCCCCTTCATCGGCTTCGATCTCGCGACCATCAATGGTCAGGGTTATCCGATTGGGGACCTTCCTAGACACTGGGCAGCTCCTCAGCGGCTTGCTGGGCCGACTGCGGAATGGGACGGCCCATCAGGCGCTCCCGCCTGATGACTTCGAGTTCGACGCCACCCGGCACGGGATCGGCCCCGTCCTCGCGGGATTCGTAGCCATCGCTGGTCGGCAGACCGGTGAGAGCGGCGGTCGCGATCACCTCTTCGAACTCGTCGCGGAACTTGTTGACCATGGCGCTGACCGGCATCGCCATCGAGTCGCCGAGTACACAGAGGCAGTTGCCGATGATGTTCTGCTGGACCGAGGCGATGATGTCGAGGTCCATCGGCGTAGCTTCGCCACGGACAACGCGCTCGAGCATCTTCACGGTCCAGTTGGTGCCCTCGCGGCAGGGGGTGCATTTTCCACAGGACTCGTGGCGGTAGAACCGGGCCGTACGCAGGGCCATGTGGGGAATCGAGATCGAGTCGTCGGCGACGATGATCGAACCGGAACCGAGCATCGAGTTCGCCTCGGCCATCGCCTCGAAGCTGTAGGGCAGGTCGAGCTCCGCCGGGGTCAGTACCGGCGAAGAGGAGCCGCCGGGATAGAAGGCCTTGACCTCATGGCCGTCCAGCGGACCGCCGGCAAGACCGTAGATCAGGTCGCGCAGCTTCACCCCCAGCTCGACTTCGTAGTTGCCGGGCCGCTTGACCCGGCCCGAGATCGAGACGACCTTGGTGCCCGGCGACTGCTCGGTGCCGAAGGACTTGAACCATTCGGCCCCGTTGGCCACGATGTGGCTGACGTTGCTGAGCGTCTCGACGTTGTTGATCAGGGTCGGCCCACCGTAGAGGCCCTGGACCGCCGGGAAGGGGGGCTTCAGGCGCGGGTTTCCGCGCTTTCCTTCGAGCGCGTCGAGCAGGGCGGTCTCCTCGCCACAGATATAGGCACCGGCCCCGCGATGGACGGTCAGTTCGAGATCGTGACCGAAGCCGAGAATGTTCTTTCCGAGGTAACCGGCTTCGTAGGCCTCGGCTACGGCCGCATCGAGGATGTCCGCCTGCCGGTCGTACTCGCCGCGGATGAAGATGAAGGCGTGCTCGATGCCGGCGGCATAGCTGGCGATGATGATCCCCTCGATCAGCTGATGGGGGTTGCGCTGCATGAGTTCACGATCCTTGAACGCACCGGGTTCGGACTCGTCGGCGTTGCAGCAGAGGTACTTGGTCTGGTTGCCGTGCGGCAGGAAGGAAACCTTCTTGCCCATCGAGAAACCGGCGCCGCCACGTCCGCGCAGACCGGATTCCTCGAGTTCGTTGACGATCGTATCGGGCTCGACTTCGCCGTAGACGTTTTCCAGGGTGCCGTA
>JAUQWL010000222.1 GCA_030835185.1 Solirubrobacterales bacterium
GTGATAACGTACATTCGTGGCAAGAACAGCAACAGCGACTCCCCGGGCAAGAACCGGGGCCGGCAGTGATGCCGCAGTCTCGGATTTCGATCCCACAGAGGCGGCCAGGACCGCCCCGGGCACCGAGGGCGCCGCAGCGGGCGCCCGGATCAAAGCCCTGCGCGAAGCGATGTCCTACTCGCTGAGGGATCTCTCCGAGAGGAGCGGCGTGAGCCCCACAATGCTCTCCCAGGTCGAGCGGGGGGCGACCAGTCCTACTCTGACCGTCGCCTCGCGCATTGCGTCAGGTCTGGATCTCAGTCTTTCCCAGCTCTTGCGGCTGGACGAAGCACCGCATGTGGTCGTCGGACGTGCCGGCGATCATCGCAACCATGAGCGCGGCGGCCATCGGATCGAAGAGCTGACACCACCCCTGCCGGGTCTGAGGGCCGACGTCTCAGAGCACGAACTCGACCCCGGAAGCATCACCGGCACCCCCGGTGACGCCCCGATGCACGAGCCGGGCAGCCGCGAAACCGCGGTCGTCCTCGACGGCGAAGTCGTCCTGGTCTTCGGTCGGGACAACTATCGGCTCGGTCCCGGTGACAGCGTCACTTTTGATGCCGATCTGCCACACCATTTCGAGAACCAGAGCGACGAGCCGACCAGGTTCATCGCCGTCATCGCCGCCGGCCTCCGTCGCGGCTAGGAAGGAGAACAGTGCCGAAAACGATGTTCGAAAAGATCTGGGAGGCCCATGAGGTCAGGGACGAACTGATCTACATCGACCTGCACCTGGTCCACGAGGTCACTTCGCCACAGGCCTTCGAGGGTCTGCGCATGACCGGGCGCAAGCTGCGTCGCCCCGACAAGACGATCGCTACCGCCGATCACAACGTGCCCACCGACGGCACCCCGACCGCCAGGCTGATCGCCGACACGCTTTCGCGCAAGCAGGTCGAGACCCTTGAGAAGAACGCCGCGGACTTTGGCGTACCCGTTTACAGCCTCGGTTCCGCCACCCAGGGCATCGTCCATGTCATCGGCCCGGAACTCGGCCTGACCCAGCCCGGGATGACGATCGTCTGCGGTGACTCACACACCTCCACACACGGTGCATTTGGTGCGCTGGCCTTCGGCATCGGGACTTCCGAGGTCGAGCACGTGATGGCCACGCAGACCCTGGTCCAGCGACGGCCGAAGACCATGCGCATCAACTACCGCGGCACGCTGGGCGACGGGGTCACTTCGAAAGACCTGATCCTGGCAACCATCGGCGAGCTCGGGACCGGCGGGATGTCCGGTTACGTAGTCGAGTACGCCGGCGAGGCGATCCGTAACCTGACCATGGAGCAGCGCCTGACCGTATGCAACATGACCATCGAAGGCGGCGGCAGGGCGGGCATGATCGCTCCCGACGAAACGACCTACGAGTACATGCGCGACAGGCCCGGGGTACCCGACGATTTCGAGGCCGCGGTCGAGGGCTGGAAGCAGCTGCCGACCGACGACGGAGCCGTTTTCGACCACGAGATCGAGATCGACGCGTCGGCGATCTCTCCGATGGTCACCTGGGGCACTACTCCGGGAATGGTCGTCCAGGCCGGCGGTCGCGTCCCGGATCCGGCTGACATGGGCACTCCGGCCCAGCGGGAGTCCGCCGAGCGGGCCCTGCAGTACATGGGACTGGAAGCCGGCACCCCGATCGAAGAGATCCGACCCGAGCGGGTCTTCATCGGATCCTGCACCAACTCGCGGATCTCTGATCTCCGTGAAGCTGCCGGCGCGATAAAGGGACGCAAGGTCGCCGAGTCGATCCGGGCCATGGTCGTTCCCGGCTCCAGCCTGGTCAAGGCCCAGGCGGAAGAAGAGGGTCTCGACCGGATCTTCGAGGAGGCGGGCTTCGAATGGCGCGGTGCCGGCTGTTCGATGTGCCTGGGAATGAACCCCGACATCCTGATCGAAGGTGAACGCTGTGCCTCAACCTCGAACCGCAACTTCGAAGGGCGACAGGGCAAGGGTGGCCGCACGCATCTGGTCAGTCCGACGATGGCAACTGCGGCGGCGATCGAAGGTCATTTCGTCGACATCAGGAACTGGAACTGAGCCGCGCCGCGCGCGCTGCGAAGTCGGTAAACGAAAGCAGAGAGATATGGAAGCGATAGACATCATCGAAGGGCCGGTTACGTTGCTCGACCGCAGCGACGTCGACACCGACCAGATAATCCCCAAGCAGTTCCTCAAGAGAGTCGAGCGGACCGGCTTCGGGGAGTTCCTGTTCTACGACTGGATCCGCGACGGCGAGATCGAACTCGAACCGAATCCGATCCTCGTCTCGGGGCGCAACTTCGGTTCCGGGTCTTCGCGTGAGCACGCGGTCTGGGCGCTCGATCAGTTCGGCTTCCAGGCCGTCGTCGCACCGTCCTTCTCGGACATCTTCTTCTCGAACTGCACCAAGAACGGGTTCCTGCCGGTAGCGCTCGATGAAGAAGACTGCCAGGCGCTGGCCACGGCAGGGAGGGGCCGGATCGACCTGGAATCCCAGACCGTTTCGTGGGAGGGGGGAGAGGCATCGTTCGAGATCGACCCCGAAATCAAACGCCGGCTGCTCGGCGGTCTCGACGACATCGCCCTGACCCTGCAGTCTGAAGACGAAATCACGGCCTTCGAGAGCGGGCCCGGCGGAAGCTACGGCCCGGTGACCACCGCGCTCGACTGAGCACGGTGCGCACGGGTCCGGGAGTCGCCGGCCACCACCTGTTCCCGATGTTCAGTGACCGCATGATGGAGGTCATGGGGCAGCCGCAGAGCTTCCAGTACGTTCGCCCAAATATCATCGCCGGCCGGGACCGACCGGAACAGCGATCCGACCCACCGCCGACGACCGACGGCTGAATACAAGGAGAGTCCAGAACTTGAGTGAAGCACACAGCATCGTCGTACTCGCCGGAGACGGCATCGGACCTGAAATCGTCGGAGCGACCCGCCAGGTGCTCAACCGGATCGGGTCATTCGACTACAAGGAGCATCTGATCGGCGGGATCTCGATCGACGAGAATGGCACCGCGCTGACCGAAGGCGTGATCGACGACTGCCGCACCTCGGACGCCGTGCTGCTCGGAGCCGTGGGTGGCCCGAAGTGGGATGAAGTCGTCGCCAGGGATCCGCAGGCACCGCGACCCGAACAGGGACTGCTCGGCATCCGTAAGGCGCTCGGGCTCTACGCCAATCTGCGTCCGGTCAAGCCGTCCGCCGCACTTATCGGGTCGAGCCCGCTCAAGGAGGACCGGATTCGCGGAACCGACCTGCTTGTGGTGAGGGAGCTGACCGGGGGCATCTACTTCGGTGAGAGCGGCCGCGACGGCGACACCGCCCACGACGACTGCGCATACTCGGTCGTTGAGATCGAGCGGATTGCCCGGACGGCATTCGAAGCAGCCAGACAGCGTGCGGTCGGCCGCCAGGCGGGACCGAGGGTGACCTCGGTCGACAAGGCCAACGTGATGGAAACGTCGAGACTGTGGCGGGAAACAGTGAAGGCCGTCGCCGTCGACTACGCGGATGTCGAACTCGACCACATGCTGGTCGACAACACAGCGATGCAGCTGGTTTCGAGGCCGACCGATTTCGACGTGATCGTCACCGAGAACCTTTTTGGAGACATCCTGAGCGACGAAGCGGCTATGTTGACCGGATCGCTCGGCATGCTGCCGTCCGCCAGCATCGGAGGCGAAGGCGAGCCCGGCCTGTTCGAGCCCGTACACGGTTCGGCCCCGGACATCGCCGGCCAGGGTGTGGCGAATCCCCTGGCGACGATGCTGTCGGCAGCGATGATGCTCCGCTACGGACTCGACCTGCCGGCCGAGGCCGACCGGATCGAGTCGGCAGTCGATGCCGTGCTCGACTCCGGCCTGCGGACGCCTGATCTGTTCACCGGGAGCGAAGGGGAGACCGAGGCCGGGACCTCAGAGGTCACCTCCGCGGTTCTGGCTGAACTGGCCTGATCGTGCACCGCAGGGAGGGGCTGCGCGGCTAGAGTGGGGTGGTGCGTCGGGCGTGACCGGCGTACCATGCGCCAATCCGGAATCGAACGAGGAGAAAGCAGTGGAAAAGGCTGAGTTCATATGGCAAAGCGGCAAGTTCGTCCCGTGGGATGAGGCGCAGGTCCATGTTCTGAGTCACGGCCTCCATTACGGAACCGGCGTTTTCGAGGGCATCCGCTGCTATGACGGCGAAAAGGGACCGGCGGTCTTCCGGCACGCCGAACACGTCGAGCGCTTCTTCGATTCCGCCCGCATGTATTTCCTGGACATCGGGTTCAGCCAGGACGAGGTGGCTGAAGCGGTTCGGGAGTTGATCAGGCGAAACGGGCTTCGCGACTGTTATATCCGTCCGCTGGCCTTCCGCGGCTACGGTGAGATGGGTCTTTACGCCAAGACCGCGCCGGTCGAGCTGATCATCGCCGTCTGGCCGTGGGGTGCTTACCTGGGCGAAGCCGGCAAGGAGCACGGCATCCGGGCGAAGGTCTCGTCCTGGCGCAGAATCTCCTCGGCCAGCCTGATTCCTCACGCCAAAGCATCGGGTCAGTACCTGAACTCGATCCTCGCCAAGACGGAGTCGGCCAACGCCGGCTATGAGGAAGCGATCCTTCTCGACGAGCGAGGCTTCGTCTGCGAGGGCTCGGGCGAGAACATCTTCGTGGTCAAGAACGGCAAGGTAGCCACGCCGCCTCAGGTCGCCTCGATCCTCGACGGCATCACCCGGAAGTCGGTCATACAGATCCTCGAAGACAGCGGGTACTCCGTGATCGAGCGCGATATGGCCCGTTCGGAGCTCTACAACGCCGATGAGGTCTTCATGTGCGGCACGGCCGCTGAAGTAGTGCCGGTCCGCGAGATCGACGAGCACCCGCTCGGTGAGCCGGGCGAGGTCACGAAGCTGGTCCAGTCGCGTTACGAAGACGCGATCTACGGGCGCCTGCCCGAGTACCACGAATGGCTCGATCTGGTCGGCGAGCCCGAGCCGGCGGCCGAACCGAGTAAAGTCAACGGCTGATGCTTCGCCTCTTTCCGGAAATCACGCTGATCGCCCGAATTACGGGTGCTGTGGGCTGAGAGCCCACGGCAACGCGGTGCTGCCGCGTCCGGCTTGCCGGAGATGACATCCATCTCCGGAGTTGATTTCCTGAAAGGACAGCAGTAATGGAAAAGGTGAAGCTTTACGATACGACGCTCAGGGACGGCATGCAGGGGCAGGGCATGTCGCTGTCGGCCGCAGAAAAGGTGCGCGTCGCGCACGCCCTCGACCGCATGGGCGTTGAGTTGATCGAGGCTGGATTTCCAGCGTCGAACCCGAAAGAGGCCGAACTCTTCGAACTGCTCGCGGTCGAGCAGTTCGAGCAGGCCGAGGTGTGTGCATTCGGCATGACCCGGCGCCGTGGCGTCGAGGCCGATCAGGACGAAGCCCTGCGGATGCTGGCCGACTCGTTCACTCCGGTAGTGACCGTGGTCGGAAAGACGTGGTCGCTGCACCTCGAGAAGGTGACGAAGGTCTCCCCGGAAGAAAACCTCGCGATGATCGAGGACTCGATCGCCTTCCTGACCGGGAACGGCAAGAGGGTCATCTACGACGCCGAGCACTTTTTCGATGCCTGGCGCGAGGATCAGGACTACTCGATGGAATGCCTGAAGGCGGCGGTCGCCGGCGGCGCGGTCAACCTCAGCCTCTGCGATACGAACGGCTCCAGCCTCCCGAATCAGATCGCCTCCGCCGTCGCCGAAGTGGCAGCCGAGCTGGGCGGGGTCGAACTCGGAATCCACGCGCACAACGACGCTGAATGCGGTGTCGCCAACTCCCTGGCTGCGGTCCGGGAGGGTGTCAGGCTGGTCCAGGGGACGATCAACGGCTACGGCGAGCGCTGTGGCAACGCCAACCTCGTTTCAATCCTTCCGGCCCTTGAGCTCAAGATGGGCTACGAAGTGGTCGGACCGGAACGGCTGAGTGAGCTTTCGGCCACCTCCCACTACATCGCCGAACTGCTGAACGTTCCCGTCGACCCGGATCAGCCGTACGTCGGCCGCAACGCGTTCGCCCACAAGGGGGGCATGCACGTGGCCGGAATCGCCAGCGATGCACGTACCTTCGAGCACCTCGAACCGGAGCAGGTCGGTAACAGCCGCATGATTCTGCCGTCCGAGCTCTCGGGCAAGGCAACCGTGCTCGCCAGGGCGAAGGAGATCGGCCTCGATCTCGACGACGAGGCCGCCCGCAAGGCGATCACCGAACTGAAGAAGCGTGAGCACGAGGGTTACCACTACGAAGCGGCAGAAGCCTCATTCGACCTTCTGCTGCGCCGCTGCGCCGGAGAATACGAACCGCTCTTCAAGCTCGAGGGTTTCCGCGTACTGACCGAGATGCGCGAAGACGGCAGCGTTGTGACAGAGGCCACTCTGCGAATCTGGGTGGACGGCGAACGTCATCTCTGCGTGGCCGAAGGCAACGGCCCGGTCAACGCACTCGACCAGGCCTTGCGCTCAGCGATCACCAGCCAGTACCCGCATCTGGCCGATATCGAGCTGACCGGCTACCGGGTCAGGATCCTCGATTCCGATCACGGAACCGGGGCCGGTACGCGTGTGCTGCTCGACTCCTCCGACCGAGAGGGCTCGTGGGGTTCCATCGGTGTTTCGGAAAACATCATCGAGGCTTCGTGGGAGGCCCTGGTCGACTCCCTCGAATACGCCTTCCCGAGGGAGACGGGCAAGGTCGCCCCGTGATCGAAGACCCGGACGTGCCACTCTCTCTCGCCAGGCCCGAAATCGGCCCGGAAGAGGAGCGGCTCGTCCTCGAGGTCCTGCGGTCCGGACGGCTTTCGCTCGGCCCGATGCTCGAACGATTCGAGCGGGATTTCGCCGCCTGGCTCGGCGTTGATGACGCGATCGCCACCAGCAGCGGTACGACCGCACTGCACCTGGGGGTGCGGGCACTCGGCTGGGGACCGGGCGACGAGGTGGTGCTGTCGCCCTTCACGTTTGTGGCGAGCGCCAACTGTCTGCTCTACGAGGGGGTGCGGCCGGTTTTCGCCGACATCGACCCGGTGACGCTCAACCTAACGCCGGAGTCGGCTTCGGAGAAGGTCGGCCCCGCAACGAAGGGCCTGCTGCCGATCGATATTTTCGGCTACCCCTGTGACATGCCCGGCTTCGAGACACTCGCCGCAGAAAAGGGACTCTCGATCCTCGAGGATGCCGCTCAGGCGCTCGGGGCGGTCGACCGGGAGGGAAAGAAGGCCGGCAGCAGGGGGTCGCCGACCGCATTCGCTTTCTACGCGAACAAGCAGATGACAACCGGGGAGGGCGGCATGATCATCCCCGGGGACCCCGGAGAGGCAGAGCGCTTCAGGTCCGAGCGCAACCAGGGCAGAGCGGTCGACATGGACTGGCTCGATCACGACCG
>JAUQWL010000223.1 GCA_030835185.1 Solirubrobacterales bacterium
CGTGCCAACCGGAAGGTTTCGGGTGCCCGACTTCATCTCCATGAGGCTAACTGAGAGCCGCGGCCACCCCCGTCCCGTAGCCGGTCCACGGGGAGCCGCCGGAACATCGGTCCCGCTTCGACCGCCCTGGGAAGAGCAAGAGCCAGGAGTACTTTCAGAGACTGAACTGTGAGCTGCCCGGACAACAAACAGCCGCTGAGCTTTTACACTCAGCGGCTATCTATGCAAACGGTCTTCTTCTCTACTTGTCAGTCCTGAAAATCAAAGAACTGAACAACACCACTGACGACGACCGGGACGTTGGTCAGCCCAACCGGAGCAGCCACCGAAACCAGTCGGCTGTCTGATGTGGTCGGAGCCCCACTGGTCAGTGGGTAGCCGGCAACATGAACAGTATTGGTGTTAGTCCCCGGATCCAGGGGAGTCAAATCGGCATTCAGGAGATTACCGTCGCCTCCGGTAGCTGAGATCGTTCCTCCAGCGTTGGCTGAATATGGAACGGTTGCTTCATCGGTCCGAACGGCTCCGGTGACAAAGATCTCATCACCCGTGGATACGCCGGGCACAACGATCGTCCCTGAGGCCTGAGCGGCATTGTTGCCATCATCGGGAACATTCGACGTCCAGAGCGTGCCAACCTTCGTCGGCGGACTTGCGCCGTGCTTGACCCAAACGACGGCGACGCCGTACTCCAGGCCGTCACTGTCCGAGCCAGGGCCCGTCGGGCCGGTTGCTCCTGTCTGCCCATCTGCCCCGGCCGGGCCTGCCGGGCCGGTTGCTCCTGTCTGCCCAGCCGGGCCTGCCGGGCCAACTGCTCCGGCCGGGCCTGTCTTCCCATCTGCGCCGACCGGGCCTGCCGGGCCAACTGCGCCCTCGGCGCCCGTTGCACCCTTGAGCGAATTGACCAGGCTCTTGGCCAGATCCCTCTCGGCGATTGTCCCGTTCCTGATCTGCTTGGTCGTGACTGTGCCCTTCTTGATGTTCTTGCCGTTAATCATCTTGGAAGCCGCTGTCGCACTTCCAGCGAGAATCAGCAACCCGAGAACGGACAGCGCAACCATACTCCTACGACTCATTCCGAAAAATGATGACCTCAACGTAAGTACCCTCCTGGTAGTTGTAATCAGCGTCCAGCTGACATTTGTCCGGAGCGACCGGTTTCGCAGTAACACGACTGGCGAACCCACGCTCCGAAAAGGGGATGCTACATCGGGCCAAACGCATTGTCAAGAAGCACCGGCTTGTCCATCCGGGCCCCCGGGCCTTGAACTTGCGGTCTATCCGGAACCGGTCAATCGCGAGCGCCGCGGAATCTGCCACTCGCCGTTGGTTCCGCCGCCCCCGGTGCCGGTCCCGTCCGACTTCATCGCGGCGTTGATTCGGCGATCTCCGGCCGGCCGAGCAGATACGAACAGACACCGGTCAGGGTCACGGTGGCGACCACGATCAGCAGAGGACCGGAGTCCTCGGTGAAGGAGCCGACCAGGCCGCCGGCGAGTCCACCGACCAGCGCGGCGGGCCAGATCGGCCCGGCGAACGGCTCGAAGATCCGGCGGTTACGGATCGCGAAGGCGGCGGTCAACACGCAGATCAGGGTGATGAGCGGCATCGCGTCCCGCCAGAGCTGCTGCCAGGCGAGGGTCGAGCGCCGTTCGACGGTCTCGATGAAACTCGAAAGCGAATCGAGCGAAAGCACGCTGTTGCTCAGGTGGCCCTGTCCGCCTGCGGTCAGGGCGTCGAGGGCGGCGAGCAGGGCGAGGCCGACCACCGGGCTGAGGACCAGGATCGCGACCCGCTTGGCCGACATCTTTCCGGGCAACATCATCATCGCCGCGACCGCGGTCGCGGCGGCGACTATGAAGGCCGCACCGACGCCGGCACCGAGTCGTCCCGAACCGAGGATCACGCCGAGCACCAGCCCGCAGGCGAGCACGATGATCGCGTTTCGGCGCGACTTGGGCTGGTTCGTGAGCGCAGCGGCGATGCCGGCCAGAAGCAACACCATCAGGCCGGACTTCAGTTCGTTCCCGACCCCGTAGAACCTCGACCCGAAGCCCGGGTTGGGTCCGAGGATCGAGCGGGTGATCAGGTGGGAGCCGAGGGCGAGGTCGATCGTAATCGCCCCGAGGCCGACCGCCGCCGGCACCAGCGGGGCTCTCGGCCACGGCAGGTAGCGATCCGTCAACCATCCCAGTCCGAGGCTGCCGAATACGACGATCGCATACTCGAGCCACCTCTCCGGGTTTCCGAGAGCCGCAGGTATGAGGATCACCGTGGGTATCCAGAGAATCGCCAGGCCGCCTACCCGCCGGACGGGCAATCGGCTGCGCTCGACCCCGGCGATCGCCCCGGCGGCCAGAAGCAACGCCAGCCAGGCGGCACCGAAGAGCAGCAGGGCGGGATTGCGGCGCGGACCGAGCTCATCGAGGCGGTCTCTCAGCGAAGTCAGGGCGGCTGGATCGCGGTCCCCCTCCGAGCGCATCGACTGGCCCTTCATGTCGTCGGGGAGATCGAGACCGAGATGGTCGAGCACGGTCGGGGCGATGTCGATCCCGGCGACAAGACCGGGCAGGTTGGTCGTATTCGAGGTCAGTCCTGCAGCCGCGCCGTCCAGACCCGCCACCCCGATCGGGAGCAGCGGCAGGATCGGGGCCTCTGGTGGCGACTGCGTGGCTATCACGAGCTGATCCGGGTCCCGTCGCCGGACTATCTGCCTCAGCTCCGAGATTCCGCGTTGGCCGGGCGAGGCGTTGACGACGGTCAGGGCGTAGCGCTGTGCCAGCCACCCGACCTTCACGGCGAGAGGCTCTCCGGGCGCGCCGGTGTCGATCCCGGCCGACGTGAGCCGTCCGCGCCGGTCCGCCGCCGGGATCGCCGTTTCCGCCGCGCCGGGGGAAGCCGACAGCCACGCCGCCCCGCCCGGTATCGATCCGGCCAGGAGGCCCGGCTCGATCGTCTGCGGGGCGGTCTCGGCGCGGCGGATGAGGGCGGACCAGTTACTCAGCTCGGCCACCCGAAGAGTGGGGGGGATGTTGCTGAGCTTGATTCCTGCGGAAAGGTTCGTAAGCGGTTTCAACGAACCGACCGGGGGGACTTCCTCGGGGGAGTAGGTGGAGCGGGAGACCCGGGTTCCCTGACTGATGTCGAGCAGAGCCTGCGCCCGGAGGTAGGAGCCCTGGGTTGCGCTGCTCAAGCCGAGCGAGAGTGCGGGAATCGAAGCAAAGCCATCGATGATCGATTCGTCGAACCCCGGCTCGTCGCCGGCCTTCTGCGGGACCAGCACGAGTATGGCGGAAGGCTTCGTCTGCGCGGAGGCGACCCCGGCCACGGGAAGCGACAGGGCCAGCGCGGCGAGTGTGGCGATCGCAGCGATAAGTGTCACGACGTTGCGGTCGATCACAACGCGCAGTCTATTGGCAAGGTCCACCCCGGAGCGGCGGATCCGCGAGCTGACGGTAGGGTGGAGCGATGAGCAACGAATCGGAGCCCACAACTTCTTCCCGCATCGGCGCGCTCGCACAGGAGCTGATGGAGCAGGTCGAGCGCGATACCCCTGGTGCGCGTCTGGACCAGCTGGTCATCTCGGCTGTCCTCAGCGAGGACGTCGGCGAGGACGAACAGACGATGCACGTGCAGCTCGTCTCGGACTCCTCCGATCCGCTTTCGGTGGTCGGCCTGCTCACGGTCGCACTCGACCTGGCGAAAGGCCAGCTGACAGGCGAGTAGCAGCGCGCGCCCTGCCGGGACAGCCTCTGAGGCTCAGCGCGAGTAGTGCTCGACGATCAGGCGCTCTTCAATCGGAGCGGCGATGTCGTTGCGGTCGGGAAGACGGTTGACCGTCCCCTTGAGACCATCGTGGTCGGCCAGCAGCCAGGCCGGCGTAGGCCCCGCGGTGTCGGTCGACTGGCGCGCCATCGGCTCGATCGAGGAACCGGCCTTGACGGCGATCTGGTCGCCGGCGGCGACTTCATAGGAAGGACGGTCGAGGCGCTTGCCGTTCACGGTGATGTGCTGGTGGACGACGAACTGCCTCGCCTGAGCCCGCGTGGCCGCGAGGCCGAGGCGGTAGACGACGTTGTCGAGGCGGCACTCGAGATGGCGCATGAGGTTCTCGCCGGCCATGCCCTCTTCACGGTTGGCCCGGTCGAAGAGCTTGGCGAACTGGCGCTCGCGCAGGCCGTACATCGACTTGGCCCGCTGCTTGGCCCGCATCCGGACCGAGAACTCCGAAGCCCTGCGACGGCCGCGGCCGTGCTGGCCGGGCGGATAGGGACGACGCTCCATGGCGCTCTTGCCGCCGAGGGCGCGCTCGCCCTTCAGTCCGAGGTCTACGCCCTCGCGCCTTGAAAGCTTCTCTTTTGGTCCTGTATATCTACCCATGATCGCGGCGTAGAACAGTAGCCGATTCGGGATTCCTCCGCTTTGGCGGGCGCTTCGCCGAATCGCTGCTCATGCATGACCGGTCGTCAGCCGGTGGGTTCCCCCGACGGGTGGACGCATCCCTATAGTCAGCGTGAATCCGAATCCATGGCTGAATCACAACGAGGAAAACTGCTGATTGCCGCGCCGAGCCTGTTCGACTTCTTCCGGCGGAGCGTCGTGCTCATCGTCGAGCACACCGAGCAGGGCGCCTTCGGGATCATCCTCAACCGCCGGGCAGACGCCGACGTGGCCGAACTCGTGCCGGACCTCGGCCCGCTGGTCGAGAGAGGTGCCCCGCTCTGGGTCGGAGGCCCGGTCGCTCCCGATTCGATCGTCGTCCTCGGCGAATTCGACGAGGCCGACATCTCGGCCGGTGCGATCACCGGCAACATCGGGGTGGTCGACCCCGACGGCGACGTCGACGTGACCCGGGCCAGGGTGTTCGTCGGACATGCCGGCTGGGGCCCCGGCCAGCTCGACGAAGAACTCGAGAAAGACGCCTGGATAGTGGGAGATCTCGAACCTGAAGACGTATTCACGGTCGGCGACCTCTGGTCCGAGGTCGTCGCCCGGCGTGGCGGAGATTTCCGCCTGCTGGCCACCATGCCCGACGATCCGAGCCTGAATTGAAAGCCGCAGATCCATCCCGCGCAGATTGCGCCCTCGGCCGTGAGGAACTCGACGACGACCCGATCGCCCAGTTCCGGGACTGGTTCGAGCAGGCGGCCGCGGTCAACCCGATGCCGGAAACGATGTGCATCGCGACCGTCGACGAAGAAGGACGCCCGGACGCGCGCATGGTACTTCTCAAGGGAGTCGACCACGACGGCTTTCGCTTCTTCACCAACTACGACGGAGAGAAGGCGATTCAGATCGAGGCCAATCCGGTCGCGGCGCTGGCTTTCCACTGGGTCGAGCTCAACCGTCAGGTGAGGGTCCGCGGTCCGGTCGAGCGCCTCGCAGACGAGGAATCTGACGCCTACTATGCCTCCCGCGGAAGGAACAGCCAGATCGGCGCATGGGCTTCGCCGCAGAGTCGCCCGCTGGGCGACCCCCGCTCCGAACTCGATCGGCTGACCGCGGAGACCGAGGCGCGCTTCGACGGTGTCGATCCGATTCCCCGTCCTCCCAACTGGGGCGGCTACCTGGTCAGGCCCGTCCAGATCGAGTTCTGGCAGGGCCGGCGCTCACGGCTCCACGATCGCTTCCAGTATCTGCCCGAAGGCGATGGCTGGACGATCCGGCGCCTCGCTCCGTAGAAACCCGCGTAAGAGGCTGTCCCGGCAGGCAGAATTCGCCATGGCACCGCGGAGCGGCACCCTGGCTTCGCAGCCCTGCCGGGACAGCCTCTGAGCGAACGGGCATCCGCCTTTTTTCCGTCAGGGCCGGCAGGGGAGCGCCTGCGTCAAGTCACCGGGGAAACCGGGAGACGGGCCGGGACCTCGGGCGCCGCAATAACTTGCGGATCGAAGCCGGTACCGGTCGGGTTCAAGGGGATGGCTGCGTAGCACGGCGAACCTCCGGATTGCTCGCCGCGCTCGACCCCACGTCCGACTCATGCTGATTTCCGTGACGGGTTCGGGCCAGCCAGACGACCCTGGCCGCAAGCACTGCGATCAGCGTTATTGAGATCAGGGCCAGGGCGATCGCGAGGTCGGGGTGCCAGACGAAGGTCGCTCGCCAGCCGTAGCCGATCAGGCCCGGGTAGAAGAGGAAGATCGCGGCCAGCGCGATCCTGAAGGGGATCGCAATTATGGAAAGCGGTCGGTGCCGGGGCGGCCGCGCCCGGCGCGCATCGCGGATCGCAAGGTAGAGAGAGAAAAACGCGGCCGCAAGGATGATCGCAGTGACCAGGTTGAAGATGAGGTAGAAGCGCTTGACCGTCGTACCGGGGTCCGCCGGTTCGCCGAGCAGCGCATCGACCGCGTTCCGCTCAACCCGGCCGAGTGCTGCCGGGTTCCCGGGAACCGGAAGCTCATTTGAAGAGCTGACCATGACTGCCACCCCCAGATTTCGCTGCGGCAGCAGGACGATCAGGGAGCTCGAGTCGACCGCGTCGCCCGGGTGGAGGATCGCGGGCTCTTCCCAGGGGCCGCCGACGAACCAGCCCATCGCGTACCGGGAACGGACCCCGTCCGCCCACGGGCCCAGTGTCGTCTCCGGCGCAGGGCCCGAAAATTCTGTCGCCGGGCCTGCGGCGGGCGTCAGCAGGGACTCGACTCCGTGGGCCGAGAGGATCCTTCTGCCGTTCAGCCCGACCCCTTCGTTGAGAAAGACCGCGAGGTACCTGGCCATGTCGTCGGCCGA
>JAUQWL010000026.1 GCA_030835185.1 Solirubrobacterales bacterium
CGAGCGCCGGTTTGGGCTCACGAGCGCCGGTTTGGGCTCACGAGCGCCGGTTTGGGCTCACGAGCGCCGGTGTCTGAGCTCAAGGGCTTCGGGGCCTGAACTCAAGGGCGCCCGAAAAGCGGAAGGGCCCGGTCGCACAGGCGGCAACCGGGCCCCGGGATTTCCGACAGCGTGAGATTCAGCCGTTGAGGATCTTCGACTTCTGGGCGGCGAACTCCTCATCGGTCAGTACGCCGTTCGCATGCAGCTCGCCGAGTTCCTTCAGCTGCTGGATCGGATCGGCCGCCGCGGCCTGGGGGGCAGCCTGTTGGGGGGCCGGGGCCGCCTGCTGCTGGGCCTGGGCATCCTGCTGGGCCCACTTGTTCTGCTGCCGGCGGTTCACCCGTCCGGCGACGGTCGATGCGGTACCCGCGACGACTGCGGTGCGGGCAACTCCTCTGATCAATCCTGGCATTTCGATCTCCTTTTCAACTTCTGCTTCTACATTGATACCGGGCCGGCCCCGACCCCGGGCCTCCGGGAGGCGCAGGGACGCTCAGCCGTTCCGGCTCAGGCCGCTTCAACCTCATCGAGTGCCGCGATCAGAGCCTGAACCGGGATCCGTCCACCGGCGACCAGCTGACCCCCTGAGCGACGTACGGCAGCGGCAAACGGCGCGGCCCAGACGTTCTCGTAAACGAGCAGGGCAGCCGAAGTTCCAGGCTCGAGCGCCTGAGCGGCTTCGGCCGTATCGTCGTCGGAGATGATCCCCGACGACGCCCCTTCGAAGATCGAGATCTCTTCGACTTCGTTGCCGAGATCGGAGATCTCGATGCCGGCTACTTCGCCGCTTTCGTCCTTGACCATGAAAGCTATGTCCAGGATGCGGATGATGCCTCTGTCGACCAGGTCGACCAGGTGCGGAAGGGCTTCTCCGGTCGGCTGCCTGCCGGTCCACTCGACCAGGACGTAGTCGACGGGGCCCATCTCGTCTACGGATTCGTTGCTCATCTGATGCCTCTCGCTCGTTCGGTTCCCGAAGTTCGGATGGAACTTTCATGCGGAGAGTACCGCGCGGACGGCCCGGTTTATCACCCGAACCGCATGATCCGGAGCCGGATGTCCCTTTTTCTGCGACGCGTCTTGCAGGCAGGCGAAACATAAAGAGGCGAAAGCGGGCGATGCCTATCCTTGTTCGAGCGCAACCGAAGCCTCCGCGCCCGGTTGTTTCTCTTATGCCCTCGAGCAGATCCCGATACCTCACTCCCTGCGCTCTGGCCTGGGTCGCCCTGATCGCCTTTCTCGGATTCACCGTCCGGGCGGATGCCGCGACCCTCGAACCGCCGGGCAAGAAGGTGTTCTTCGGGGTCACCGACACCGGCGACGCCGACGGCTACCGTTCTTTCGCGCAGGCGGTCGGCAAACGTCCGGCAGTCATCCAGACTTTCCATCCGTGGGGAAATACGCTTTCGCAGGCGATGCCGCGCTGGCGCAAGATCAAGGCCCGGCCGATGCTTCACATCACGACCAAGGCCGACGACGGCACCGAACTGATCACCCCCCGGGCGATCGCCTTCGGCCGGGGTGACGACTACCTGCTCCGGCTCAATGCGGTCCTCAGCAAACAGGGAGTGCGCACCTACCTGCGGCCGATGGGAGAGCCAAACCGCTGCCTGAACCCGTATGCCGGGGTGGACTGCGCCGGCAACGTGCGCGGCGGGGCCTACTCCTTCAAGTGGTATCGATCGGCCTTCCGGCGGATCGCGGTGATCGTCCGCGGCGGAGCCAAGCGCGGTTGGATCAACGCCCGTCTCAAACGGATCGGTCTGCCCAAGGTCGACCGCCGCACCAAGGCCGAGCTCCCCCGGAAACTGAAAGCCGCGCCGGTCTCGATGATCTGGAGCCCGCTTCCCGCCGGCTCACCGACGGTTCGCGCCAACTACCCGGCCAAGTACTGGCCCGGCAGATCCTGGGTCGACTGGGTCGCCACCGACTTCTACTCGCGCTACAACAACTGGAAGCACCTCAAGCGCTTCTACACCAAGTGGTCCAAGGAGAGGAAGCTGCCGATGGCGCTCACCGAGTGGGGGCTGTGGGGGGAGGACAAACCCGGCTACGTCAATCGCATCTTCCGCTTCGTGCGCACGCGCTCGCTGATGAGGATGATGGTCTACTACCAGGACTTCGGCACCGCGAACGCATTCCGTATCCAGAACTTCCCCCGTTCGCTGAAGACCCTGAAGAACCGCCTCAAAGAGGATGTGTTCCCACGCTACGCACCGGGATTCCCGCGGGAGCGCAAGCGGGACGTGAGCGGCGGCGTCAAGGCCCGCTGAGTTTCACCGACGCCGCGACGCAGCCCGGCCGCGTTCAGCGCCCGGAGCCGGTCGGCCGGTCGGTGGCCGATGGTCAGCCGGTCGGTGGCCGGCGGACGGTCGGCAGTCAGTCGGCGGAAGGCGGCGATGCCGCAGTCCGGTCAGCGGAAGGCGGCTATACCGGTCAGCGCCATGCCGACCGAGAGCGTGTGGATCTCGTCGGTGCCTTCGTAGGTCAGAACCGACTCGAGGTTGTTGGCGTGGCGTAGCACCGGGTACTCGAGCGTGATCCCGTTCGCGCCGAGGACCGTCCGGGCGCTCCGTGCCACCTCAAGGGCTGCGCGCACGTTCTGACGCTTGCCGAAGCTGACCTGCTCCACAGTGAGCCGGCCTTCGTCCTTCAGGCGGCCGAGGTGGAGGGCGAGCATGTATGACTGCTGGACGGCGGCCGCCATGTCGGCGAGCTTGTCCTGGGTGAGCTGGAACGAGGCGATCGGCCGACCGAACTGCTCGCGGGTGAGCGAGTACTCGAGCGCGGCTTCGAAGCAGGAGCGGGCGGCACCGACCACCCCCCAGACGATCCCGTAGCGGGCCTCGTTGAGGCAGCTGAGCGGTCCGCGCAGCGACTGGACTTCCGGCAGGCGGTTCGAGTCCGGGATACGCACGTCATCGAAGGCGAGCTCGGAGGTGACCGAGGCCCGGAGCGAGAGC
>JAUQWL010000224.1 GCA_030835185.1 Solirubrobacterales bacterium
CTTCTCGGAGAGGCAATCGGACGGATGAAGAAGGTCGGGATCTGGGACGACGCACTGGTAGTCGTGACGGCCGACCACGGCATCTCCTTCGAGGGCGGCGATGTGCCGCAGCGGCGTGGCGGCGAGGCGAGCATGGGTTCAACCGCCAACCCCCCACTGATGATCAAGTACCCGGGCCAGACCAGGCAGCGGGTCGACCGGCGCCACGCGATGACACTCGACGTCGTGCCGACCATCTCCCGCGAGCTCGATGTCGACGGGATGTACGAAACCGACGGCCTGCCCCTGCAGGGTCCGCTGCCGGAACGTTCGATCGAGATCAGTGACGTCTCCGGGGACGAATATGAGGCGAAACTTCCCGAAATGATCCGACAACGCCGGCTCGCGGTCGCCGCGATCAACCGCCGATTCGGCGACGGACCGCTTTACACACTGGGTCCCGCACCCAGCCTGATCGGCAGGAAGGCACCGACCGAGCCGGGGTTGCCCCCGTCAGGGGCCTCGGCTTCACTCGACGAGCCCGAGAAATGGAACCCGTGGGATCCGGAAGACGAGTTCATCCCGATGTTCATTACCGGGCGGACCGAGGGTCTGCGCTCCGGGGTGACACTCGCGGTGGCGGTCAACGGCGTGATCCGTGGCACCACCAAGTCCTTCGGGTTTCAGGGTGCCACCCATTTCGGAACGCTGGTCGATCCGGACTCGATCCAGTCCGGCCGAAACAGGATCGACGTCTTCCTGGCCGGTGGGGCGGGCCGGCTGATCCGAATCGGCGGAACCGGAACCGGCGATCAGATCACTTCGGGCTAGGGGTTGCCCGGGGGTCTGGGCCAGCGACGCGTAGTGGTGCGGCACTCCGCCGCGCGACAGCCGCGAAGGCGCTCGAGCTCTCGGTCGAGGAACCGGATGACGCGGCGGTAACGCGGATCTTCGTAACGGTTGTCGAGTTCGGCCGGATCCTGCGAGAGCACGTACAGCTCGTGATCGCCCGACTCCGAAAGCACGTACTTGTAGGGGCCGAGCCTGATGCCGACGTAGTTCTGGCTGGCCACAGACCCGGATGTGCTCGCTCCGGAACCCTCGGGGACCACCACTTGCGGCTCGCTCGGATAGTCGCCCGGAATCAGCGAGGTCGCCGAGGAGTAGCTCGAGATGAGGACGGGCCGTCGCGAGATCTTTCCGGGCTTTTCCCAGAACCGGACCATCGGCCTGCCATCCACCCGGCGGCCCGCCCTGGCGCCGGCCAGTTTGAGAACGGTCGGGGCGATGTCCTGGTTGGCGACCAGCTCGCGGCTGACCGACCGCCGCTTGATTCCCGGCCCGCGGATCACCATCGGGACCCGCAGTGCCGGCTCGTAGGGCAGCAGCTTCCCTCGCGAGATCCGGTGCTGGCCGAGGAAGAAGCCGTTGTCAGAGGTGAAGATGATGTAGGTGTTGTTGAGCTTGCCCTTCGCACGCAGGGCTTTGTAGATCCACTTGACGCCGTCGTCGACTGAGCGCAGCGCCTCGACCGACTTCTGGTTCTCGCCCTTGATCTGCTCGATCTCCGTCGAATCCATCGGCGGCACCGCACTGATGAAGTCGGGTTTGTCGGAATTGTCCTCCTCGTTGAATCCCGGAGGCATCGGGACCGGGGTGCGCAGCGCCGTGTCGTAATGCCTGACCGCCGGCTCGGGTCCGATCGGCGGCTTGGAGTCGCCGTGAGGGGTGTGGTAGTCGATCTGGAGATAGAACGGTTTGCGGCCGGAGTTCTCGATCGCATTAACCGCCTGGAGGCTCATCGAATCCGAGTGGTAGTTACAGACCTCCAGGCCGAGCCACGGACAGCCGACCGGGTCTTTGCCCGAATCGGTGTCGTACCAGGGCCAGCCGAGCGGCCCGCTGACCTGACCGTCGACGTTCTGCCGGTAGCCGTAGAAATCACGGGTCGAGTTGTCGGTGGCATCGCTCACCCAGCGATCCCAGCCTGGAGGAACCTCTGCTTCGGGAGGTTCGTCCAGACCTCCGTAGTAGTTCATGAACTTGCCGAAATGAAGCGTCCTGTAGCCGGAGCGCTGGAGCCATGTGCCCAGGTTCTCATCGAAGATCCGGTTGCTCCGGTAGGCCGGCCAGCCGCCGCGGTCGCCGCCGATCCTGATCACGCCGTGGTTGTGGGCATAGTTTCCGCTCAACAGAGAAGCCCGGGACGGGGCACAGAGCGGATACGGGGTGATGTAGCGGCTGAACTCGATGCCCTGGTCGCGAATCAGCCGGGCGGTATTGGGCATGATCGGGCGATCGCGGTCGTAATAGTCGCGCCACGTGCCTTCGAACTGTTCGATCGGCTGGTCGTCGGTCTGGATCACGACGATGTTCGGCCTCGGAGCCGCACCCGCCGGTTCGGCTCTGAGACCGAGCAGGACCATTCCCAGGGCAAAGGCCGCTGTCACCAGCAAAGCCACAAACATGCGACGATTCACCGTCGCGCCGTCCTGACCTGGGAATCTCGGTGCCTCTTCCATCGGTTCCTCCTAAACACGCCTTTCGACCGGAAGATTCTGTCCGACCGGTACTTCTGGCCCCCGCCCACGTTAAACCCTCAGACCCTGACGAAGGAATGCCAGATAGAATGCCAGATAGAAGCACCAGTCTCACCATCCGAATCATGAAACTCCTGACCGCCAGTTTTCTCCTCGCTCTAGTCGTACTCGCCACATCGGCGATGTTCGTATTCGGCGTGGGCGATTCCGACGAGGGGCCGAGCGGAGCCGAGGTGGCTTCGGCTGCGGAGGTCTCGGCCGGTCCGGCCCCGTACCGCAGCCGTCCGGACCTCAATCCGCCGAGGATGGTGATCAAGAAGAACCTCCCGGGCACCGCCAAGGGCAAGATCCTGATCGGCTCCAAGGACGCAGGGGCCGGGATCTACTCGAAGAACGGCCAGCCGATCTGGTTCCTTCCCGGCGTGACCATGGACTTCAGGGTGCAGCGTTATCGCGGAAAGCCCGTTCTGACCTGGTACCAGGCTGCAACCAAGGGCTCGGGGCTGAAGAGGTCCACCTACATAATTGCCAATCGCAACTACAGGACGATCAAGAAGGTCCGTCCCGGAAACGGGCTGGACCCCGATTCACACGAATTCCGGCTGACCAGTCGCGGAACCGCACTCGTCACCGCCTACGGTACGCGGCGAGCCGACCTGAGACGGTACGGACTCGGGGCGAACGCACTCGTCGCGGACTCGATCGCCCAGGAGGTGGACGTCCGGACCGGACGGGTGCTGTGGGAGTGGAAGAGCCTCGACCACGTTCCGATCCGGGACACATACGCCGAGAAGCTGCGGCGTCCCGGTGCCCCCTTCGACTACTTCCACATCAACACCGTCAGCGAGACCCGCGACGGGAACTTCCTGATCTCGGGCCGGAGCACCAACGCG
>JAUQWL010000225.1 GCA_030835185.1 Solirubrobacterales bacterium
AAGGACAAGGTTAGGCCAGTCCGGCCTTCCTGTGGTCCAGTCGCGTTCGCGGCCGGGTCCGCACCGGCGGTCAACTGCGTCGCTTTCCGTCTTGCGATCTGCCTTGACCGGTGAATGTGTGCAGAGCCTCACGAAACAGTCGTCAGAAACTCATGTATGATTCCGCCAGTATCAAGAAGCCGAGTTCCCGGGATTCCGTTCCCGGGGAGCGGGGGACCCAGAGGGACGTGTGTCCCCGGGGCGAATTGGAGGCCATCTTCCTTAGCGCAACTCTTTCAGCGCGAGCCCGACAGCTAACCCCGCAGGCAAAGGAAAGAGAGTCCGATGCTGCGAACAGAGTTTTTCCGATTTCCCGAGAGGACCGCGATCGTCCCGGTCGCCGCCCTTGTCGTTTTTCTGGCTGTGGTCGCTCTGCCCACGGCTTCCACCGCGGCCGGGACGGCCGGCGCCTCCGCGGCCAAGAGCGGCGGGCTGGGCGTGCCCGGCAAGCCGGAGATAACCGATGTCGTCTGCGTGGAGCAGTGCGTCTCGGCCAGAAAGGCAACCCCCGGGGCTACGGTCGAGGTCGTCGGTCGCTATCTCAACAGGGCCCGGCATGTGGTGTTCGCCGGTAAGAGCCGCGACGTGCGGGTCCGCTACCGGCAACGCAAGTTCAACCGCGTCCGTGTGGTCGTTCCCGGGACCGCCGTCGACGGTCGGCCGTTCGTGGTCAGCTCCTCCGGTTTCCGCTCCAACCGTGCCCCGCGCGAACTCGAAATCCTGCCCGTGAGGATGATCCCCAGGGAGGTCTTCCCGGTGAGGGGTTCGTTCAACTACGGAAGCTCGGGTGCGAAGTTCGGCGCCGGACGCACCGGATACTCCCATCAGGGCCAGGACATCATGGCTTCCTGCGGTACCCGGATCGTCTCGGTCCGCAAGGCGAAGGTGGTCTACCGCAAATACCACAGCGCTGCCGGCAACTACGTGGTGCTGCGTAACCTCGGGACCAATACCCAGTTCGCCTACATGCACCTGCTGAAGCCGTCGAAGCTCAGGCCCGGCCAGGTGGTGGATGCCGGCCGGCTGATCGGATACGTCGGCCAGACCGGCCGGGCCTATGGCTGTCACCTCCACTTCGAGTACTGGATCGGAAGCTGGCAGCGGGGTGGCCGGCCGATCAATCCGCTGCCGTACCTGCGCTCGCTTCAGAAGGGCTAGCGAATCGAGCGGCTTCCCGGCGGGTTGCTACCTTGACATGGGGCTTATGGACACAGAGCGGAAACGGATTTCCCCGATCGCCGCCACCCTGGTCCGGGGCGGGCGGCTGGTGCTGCTCGGCGCCTTCGCGGCCCTCCTGTGGTTCGCGGCGACGGCCGTGGACGGTTTCGCCGCTGTTCCAGGAGCAGGTTTCGACGGCAGTACCGCCGCACCACGAGCAGGTTCCGCCGGCCCCGCGGCCGCGGGGCCGGCTGTGACCGGGCGGCGTGCATCCACCTCGGCCCGCAAGTCCGCGAAGTCGAAGCGTCGCCCCAGGGGGGCGATTGTCTCGGTCAAGCAGGGGGAGATGATCCACCGCGGCCGGATCCGGGTCAGAGTGCGAAGCCCGATGCGCGACCGGGTCAGCGTTTACGTCATCTCATCGACCTACGACTCGCCGAACACCCGCCGGTTCACGTTCACGAAGAGACCGAGGTTCCGTTCCCGTCGGAAGCCCCGGGTCATCCAGCTACGACTCCGGCCGGATGCGAGGGCCGCGGTCAAGTCCTGTGAGGCGCGGGATCTCCGGGTCGTTGCGGCAGGGAGGAGAGGCAAGCCGAGAGCCTTGAACCGGACGACCCCTCCCTGTTCGCCCAAGCCGATTGACCTCAGCCGCGCGGAGACCTGTGACTTCATCGACGGATCGCCCCTGTCGTCCTGCATGTCCCCATTCCCGAACGACTTCTACACGCTCGCCGACCAGACGACCGGATCCGGCCGCCGCATCAACTTCAGCCGTGAGGCGATGCCTTTCAACGCCGCGGGGCAGCAGGTGGACCCGACACCGTTCAACGCCGCTGACGGCTTCAGTCCCGGCCAGGGCATCGTCGTCCGGGTTCCGGGACTGGAAACCCAGGAGGCCTTCGACGCGAGCGGTCTGTCCGGCCTCGAGGATCCGGCGGCTTACCTCGACCCGGAAAGCCCGGTCGTCGTCTTCGAGACCTCGACCCGCAAGCGCCACCCGGTCTGGGCAGAACTCGACTACGCGGGAGGTTTGCCGGGCGAGGCGACCCTGAACATCCATCCACTGGTCAACTTCGAGCCCGGAACCCGGTATATCGTCGCACTGCGCGGCCTCAGGGACTCTTCCGGGCAGCCGCTCCCGGCACCCGAGGGATTCCGTTACTATCGCGACTGGCTGCCGAGTACCAGTCCGTTCATCAACCGCAGGCGATCTCATTTCGAGAACATCTTCCGGCGACTCGCCAACAACGGCGTGCCACGAGGCGACCTCTATCTCGCCTGGGATTTCACCGTCGCCAGCGACGCGAGCAACGTCGACCGGTCACTCTCGATGCGAAACCAGGCCTTTCAGGAACTGGGGGATGCGAACCTCGCCGACCGCAGTATCCCGGGGGATTCGACCGCCCCGGCCTTTTCGGTGGATCCGATCGCTTCCGATCCCGCGCCCGGGATCGATCGCCTTGTCACTGGAACCTTTGCCGTGCCTTGCTTCCTCACGCTTCCGGACGGGGCCGGTAACTGCGGACCGGGTTCGCGCCTGAAGCTGGACCAGGACGGGATGCCGGTCAAGACCGGGATGTGGAATGCCTCGTTCCGCTGCATCGTTCCCGAGTCTGCGGTCGACGGTCCGTCACCCGAACCGGCCCGGCCCCTGCTCATCGCCCACGAGCCCATGGATGGGATTTCGACTTCGATTCTCGACGATGCGACCGTCGAGCTGGCTGTGCGGCACGGCTTCGTTTCCTGTGGGACCGACCTGATCGGCATGGCCGCCGGAGACGAACTCCAGGTGACCAGGGCGTTCCGGGACATCTCGCACCTTCCCGCCGTCGCCGACCGGCTGCAGCAGGCGCTCCTGGACCAGTTGTTCCTTGCCCGCCTGATGATCCATCCCGACGGCTTCAGCGCCCACCCGGCATTCCGGATCGACCCCGACCTGCCCGCCGGCGATCCTGTGATCGATCCGGATGAACGCGTTTCGTACCGTGGCAGCGGTCTCGGCGGGGTGACCGGCGGGGCGCTGGTCGCACTTTCGCCCGACATCGACCGGGCGGCGCTCGCGGGTGGGGCAATGAATCTCTCGGTCATCCTCCCCCGTTCGGCAGGTTGGCCGCTCTACAATGCGAACCTCGAGCCGGCCTACCCGGGAGCGTCGGGGCCGCTCGCTCTCGGTCTGGCCCAGATGCTCTTCGATCGCGCCGAGGCGAACGGCTACGGGAACCGGATGACCTACCGGCCCCTTGAAAACACCCATACCCATTCGGTCCTGATCGATGCCGCCTTCGGTGACCACCTGGTCACCAACTGGCAGTCGAACGCGATGGCGAGGACGATCGGGGCCCAAG
>JAUQWL010000226.1 GCA_030835185.1 Solirubrobacterales bacterium
TCTGCGCCGGCCTGGGGATCGGCCTGGTGTTCAGCGACGTCGAGAGAGGTGTCAATCTCTGGCCGATCCTGGCCGCGACTCTGGTGGTGACGGTCGAGACGATGCTCCGTCTCAGCGGTCAGCTGCGCGAGCTTGCGGTGCACGACCCGCTCACCGGTCTGCTCAACCGGACCGGGCTCGGGGAGGCCGCCAGAGTCATGCTCGCCTCCTTTCGTCGCACGGGACTGCCCGTTTCCCTGGCGGTCTTCGACCTCGATGACTTCAAGGCGGTAAACGACCGCTATGGCCACGTGGCCGGTGACCGTCTGCTGGTCGAGCTGGCGACCTGCTGGACCAGCCATCTTCGGTCAGGCGACATTCTCGCGCGCTTCGGTGGCGACGAGTTCATCCTGCTGATGCCCGACACCGATGGCGAGGGAGCCCAGGCAACCCTTGCCCGGCTGGACCGCTGTCACCACATCGAGTGGTCTTACGGACTCGTCGAGTTCAAGGCAGACGAGAGCCTGCTCGAGGCGATCGATCGGGCTGACAAACTCCTCTACCTGGAAAAATCACAGTGAGCGTCGTCGCGTCGATACTCAATGATTTCTGGCAGGACCAGCTGGTCGAACACGGCCGTCAGGCCCTTTTCATGGTTCTGGTCGGATTTCTGGCTTCATTCGTCTTCATCCGGATCAGCACCCGGCTCATGCGCAGTCCGAAGGTTCCGTGGTGGCCGGGGAGCATCGTCAGCGGGAGCGGTGTGCACCTTCACCACCTGGTCTTTGGCATCGTCACGATGATGGCCGCCGGTACGACCGGCTTCGCGTTGCTGGGAGAGAGTCCATGGTTCGAACTCGCCGCCCTGGCTTTCGGCGTAGGCATCGGTCTGACGATCGACGAGTTCGCGCTGTGGGTCCATCTGGACGACGTCTACTGGGCTGAAGAGGGCCGTCGCTCGATCGATGCCACCGTGATTGCCGCCCTGCTGATGGCGATCCTGATGTTCGGCGTGAGGCCGTTCGAGATCGGCACCGATTCGGCCTCGGCGTTGATAGCGAGCCTGATTGCGGCTGCGCTCAGCCTGACAGTGGTAGGTATCTGCTTTCTCAAGGACCGGATCATGCACGGGGTGGTTGGCTTCTTCTTCCTGCCGGTCGGACTCTATGGCGCGATGCGCCTGGCCAAGCCGAACTCGGCCTGGGCAAGGAGGCGGTATGCGAACCGCAGGCCGGCAAAGCAGGCTCTGGCCGAAAAGCGGTTTCCACCCGATCGCCGCACCCAGCGCTTCAAGGAGAAGTTCCGCGATGTCGTCGGTGGCGGCATCGGCCCCAACTGACCCGGGGGCCGGACCTATTTCCTCTGGTTGCGCAACTCGGCCCGCCTGATCTTGCCGCTGGAGGTTTTCGGCAACTCGTCGACGAACTCGACTTCTCGCGGGTATTTGTACGGGGCTGTGACTTCACGACAGTGCTTCTGGATTCCGGCAACCAGTTCCGCACGCGACCGCTCGGCGTCGGCCCGGGGCCGGGCTTCATCGCGAAGGACCACGACGGCGTGAACCACCGAGCCGCGCTCGGCATCGGGGGCTGCGATCGCAGCCGCCTCCGCCACCGCGGGGTGGGAGATCAGCGCATGCTCGACTTCGACCGGACCGATCCGGTAGCCGGCCGAGGAGATGATGTCGTCGTTGCGGCCCTCGTGGTAGAGGAAGCCGTCTTCGTCAGCGCGGACCAGATCGCCCGTCGCCCACCATTCGCCCTCGAAATGCTCTCCGTCGAGATAGCTGGAGAAGAACGTAGGGGATGAGGCCGCCCGGACCTGGAGTTCCCCGTTGAGGATTCGGGTATCGATTCCCGGCAGTGGTCGTCCCATCGAACCCTCCCGGCCGGCAAGGCTGTCTCCGGGTCGCATCCCGGTCACCGCTCCGGTCTCGGTCTGGCCGTAGCCGTCGGCGATCTCGACGCCGGTCGCTTCACGAAAAGCCGCGATCACGCCGGGGTTGAGCGTCTCGCCGGCCGAAACCATGCGGCGCATGTCGGGCAGCGGACCGAGTTCGGTCCGGCCGGCCAGCATCCGGTACTCGGTGGGAGCCTGGCAGAGCAGGTTGACTTTCTCGCGGCGCGCAATGTCGAGGCGGGTTCCGGGGTCGAAGCGTTCGTCGACCAGCAACGCTTTGGCTCCGCAGAGCCACGGTGCGATGAAGGTGTTTCGCGACGACTTCGACCAGCCCGGTGCCGCGGTGCACCACGCGAGATCTCCGGGCAGCGCGCCGAACCAGTACTCGGCCTGCGTCAGCTGCCCGGTCAGGTAGCTCTGCGAGTGGATGACGCCACGCGGTTCGCCGGTCGAACCCGAGGTGAAAACGATCAAGGCAGGGTCGTCCGGCTCCAGTTCCGCGCACTCGGCCGGTAGCGGTTGCGTCAGGTCCTCGTCGAAGGCCCGGGCCAGATCTTCCATGTCCAGACAGGTCATGCCGTCAGGGAGGCGATCGAGGTACTCGGCTTCACCGATTGCCAGGGCCGGGTCTGTGGCGTTGACGCGATAAGCGAGGTCCTCGGCGGTCAACTGCGGGTTGAGCGGCAGAGCGACGGCACCCATGCGGAAGCAGGCGAGCATCGAGATCACCCATTCGATCCGGTTGCCGACCAGGATCATCACGACGTCACCACGGCGCACGCCGCTGGCCAGCATCACTCCGGAAAGGCCCAGGCTGCGCGCGAACATATGACTGAAGTGGTGGACCTTGCGCCGGCCTTCGGCGTCGATCGCGATGATCGCCTCCCGGGAGAACGGGAACCGCTGGATGACGTCTTCGATGAAGTTCAAGGCGACCCGAGTTTCGCAGCTGAAAGAAAACCAGGGTCCACCGCGCCGGCGGGACGACTTCTGGCGGCGATCAGCACCCGCATCCGGGGCCGATATTTGCCAGAACCTCTACGAAAAAGGAGGAGGGTGGGCTACTGCTCGTACTTCTTGACGATCGTCACCGCTCCGTCGGGAGCGGCTTCGATGCAGAGGTTGCAGAGCACGCACTCGTCCAGTTGGCCGCTGACGATCTCGGAGCCGGAGTCGGTCGCTTTGAAGATGCTGACCGGACAGACCTCTTCGAGCGTCTTCGCCAGTTCGACATCCGAGGCTGCCGGTTCGGCGATCCTGACGTCGATGAATACGCTCTCAAGTGACTTTGGGGCGCTCATGCTTCGATCCTTTCCTTGACGGCGTCGGGGATCTCGTCGATTCGTTCCACTACGGTGATTCCGGCCTCCTCGAGGCGTTTGATCTTCTCGTTGGCGGAGTCTTCCTTGCCTTCGACGATGGTGCCGGCGTGACCGAAGCTCATGCCCTGCATCTCCTCGTCATCCATGAACTTCCCGGCCATGAAAGCGACGATCGGCAGGCGGGAGTCGTGCTCCTTCTTCCACTCGGCGAGCTGGGCCTCCATGCGGCCCCCCGGTTCGGTGTAGATGACGATCGCCCTGGTCTGTTCGTCGGCTTCGAAGTACGGCATCAGCTCGGCATAGGTCGAGCCGATTATCGCGTCGCCGCCGATCGACACCGCGGTCGAGACCCCGAGTCCCGCCGCGGTCAGCGACGAGGAGATCTCGGTGGTCATGCCGCCGGAGCGGGACATCACGCCGACCGCTCCCGGCTCGTAGGATTTGGCGGCGTCCCTGGCAGGACCGCCTATCCCGCCCATCTTGCAGACATCGGGCACGATCAGGCCGAGGCAGTTCGGTCCGATGATCCGGGCGTCGTGCATATCGGCGAACTCGACCATCTCCGCCACATCGCCGCGTGGGATGCGCTCCGTGACGATGACCAGAAGCTTGATGCCGTTGGCGATCGCCTCGATGACGGCATCCTTGGTGAAGCCGGGGGGCACGGTGACGACCGAACCGTCGATCTGGCCACCGTGGTTTTCGACGGCCTGCGCCACCGTGTCGAAGACCGGCACGCCATGGACCTCGCGACCCTTGCGGCCGGGAGTGACGCCGCCGACGATCTTCGAGCCGTAGTCGAGGCATTCGCGGGTCAGGTTGATCGCCTCGCGTCCGGTGATTCCCTGGACGATGAAGGTCGTGTCCTTGTTCAGAAGGATGCTCATGCCGATGCCCCCTGGATCTTCGCAACTGCCCGTCCGGCGGCATCCCACAGGGAGACCGTCCTGTCGCAGTATTCGACGCCGTAGTGGTCGAGGATCTTCGCGCCCTCGTCTTCCCAGGCACCGGGAATGCGAAAGATCGCGATCGTCTCAGCCGGATCCTTTTCGAGCTCGAGACAGGCCTTGATCACTCCGCGGGCGACGATGTCGACCCGGGTGTTGGAGACGATCGACATCATCACGGCGATCTTCTCGACGCCGTCCTTCTGCAGGACCTCCTTGGCCAGGCCGCAGGCCTTGGCGACCGACGGGTTGCCGCCGATCTCGGAGTAGTTGGCCGGCTTGCCGCCCTGGCTGCGGACCGCGTCGGTCAGGGTCAGCGATCCGCCGCCGGCCCCGATCACCAGGCCGAGGTTTCCGCTGAAGCCGTGGTCCTTGCCCTGGATCACGCCGCGGTGATCGGCCGCGTCTATCGCCTTGACGTTCTTCTCGAACCGGCTCGGCACGTAGTTGTCGCGGGTGTCGTCCTCGGCAATGCCGAGGTCCTTGCGAAGCAGCTTCTTCTGGCGGCCGACCGCTTCGTCTTCCATCTCCATGTGTGCGTCGAGGGCGACGAACGTTCCGTCGGTCAGCTCGGCCAGAGGGTTGATCTCTGCCAGCAACATGTCGTTGTCGCGGAAGAGTCGCGCCAGTTTCGCCAGAACCGGGGTGGCGCGGTTGAGCCGGCTCCCGGTGACACCGGTGGCGGCGATGACCTGCTTGGCCTCGAAGTCGCCGACCGGAAGCAGGTTCGAGATGTGACCGCGACCAACATGTTCGGGGTGCTCCTCGGCGACCTGCTCGATATCGATACCGCCCATGTCGCTGAACAGCATCAGCGGCTTCTTGGCGGTGCCGTCCCACACGACTCCGGCGTAGTACTCCTGCTTGATCTCTGCCTTGGGGTCGACCAGGACGCCGACCGGTTCGAGACCGTTGATCTCGAGTTCGAGGATGTCGGCTGCGTGTTCGGCTGCCTCCTCGGGGGTATCGGCGAACTGGACACCTCCGGCCTTCATGCGGCCGCCGGTCAGGACCTGGGATTTGATCACGGTCGGCCCACCGATGTCCTCGGCGACCTTGCGTGCCTCGTCAGCTGTCTGGCAAAAGCCGTACTTGGTGACCGGGATGCCGGCCAGCTCGACGATCTTTCTTGCCTCATATTCGTAGAAGCGCATAGGAAGGCGAAAATCTATTGGAACGCCGGGTGGGTGGTCATTCCGATTGAGTCGCTAGGAATCGCGCGTCTGTAGCCTGCGCTTCGTGAATCCCGGTCCCAGGACGATTCGTTTTCGAAGCCGCGTCAGAACCGGCGGGAGCAATGCCGCGAAGTTTATGGTCCTGCTGGGGCTTTTCGCCACCGGGGCGGTTCTGACCGGCTGCGCAAACGACGTCGTCGATCCGGCCAAGACCGAGATCGCGCTTCGCTTCGATATCGAGGAGAAGACCGACACGAAGATCGAGTCGGTCGAGTGCCCGAGCGACATCGAGGTTGTCGCCGGAGCCCGCTTCAGCTGCACCGTCACGGCGAAGGACGGTGTCGAGGCCCTGGCCGAGATCGAGATCCTCAACGAGGATGCCGATCTGAAGGTCCTGCGCCTGGTGAATCCCTGAATTCAGGCGGATTCCCGGTGCGCCCGACCGGTTCCATGTGACCGCACGGACATCCGTATCTGCGCAACAATCAGAGGCGACGAAGCGGCCGTGAGGCCCCACCAGCCATGTGACCCGTTCACCGGGCACTGCGACCAAGGAGTATGAGAACGCTCGTGAGTGAAGCCACCGAGGTGTCTGTTCCGACCAACAACGCCAAGTTGATCGCCTGGGTCGATGAAGTTGCTCAGCTGACGCAGCCCGATTCCATCCACTGGTGTGACGGGTCCGCCGAGGAATATGAACATCTGGCTCAGGAACTGGTTGACAGCGGCACTTTCACCAAGCTCTCCGAAGCCAAGCGGCCGAACTCCTACCTGGCAAGCTCCGACCCCGGTGACGTCGCCCGGGTCGAAGACAGGACCTTCATCTGCTCGGAGAAGGAGGTCGACGCGGGTCCGACCAACAACTGGCGCGACCCCGACGAGATGCGTGCGACCCTGGACGGACTGTTCGAGGGTTCGATGAAGGGCCGCACGATGTACGTGCTTCCGTTTTCCATGGGGCCGCTCGGCTCGCCGATCGCCCACATCGGCGTCGAACTGACCGACTCGGCCTACGTCGCGACGTCGATGCGCATCATGACTCGCATGGGCAAGGGCGCGCTGGACGTGCTCGGCGACGACGGTGATTTCGTGCCGTGCGTCCACTCGGTGGGCATGCCGCTGGCCGATGGCGAGGTCGACGTGCCGTGGCCGTGCAACTCCGATGACAAGTACATCGTCCATTATCCCGAGACCCGTGAGATCTGGTCATACGGTTCCGGATACGGAGGCAACGCACTGCTCGGCAAGAAGTGCTTTGCCCTGCGGATCGCTTCGGCGATGGCCCGCGACGAAGGCTGGATGGCCGAGCACATGCTGATCATCAAGCTGACGAGTCCCGAAGGCAAGTCCAAGTTCATCACAGGTGCCTTTCCGTCCATGTGTGGCAAGACCAACCTGGCGATGCTCATCCCGTCGATCGAGGACTGGAAGGTCGAGACGGTCGGCGACGACATCGCCTGGATGAAGTTCGGCGACGACGGTCGGCTCCGCGCGGTGAACCCGGAAGCCGGCTTCTTCGGCGTGGCACCTGGAACCGGAGCCAAGACGAACCCGATCGCCATGGAGACGATCGCCAAGGGCAACTCGATCTTCACGAACTGCGCCCTGACCGATGACGGTGACGCCTGGTGGGAAGGGATGACCGTCGAAGATCCCGAACACGTGACCGACTGGCTCGGCGGCGACTGGACGCCCGCCTCCGACCACCCCGCCGCACATCCGAATGCCCGCTTCACGACCCCGGCCGGCCAGAGCCCGAGCATCGCCGACGAGTGGGAGGATCCGGCCGGCGTGCCGATCGACGCCTTTCTGTTCGGCGGGCGCCGCGCGAGTGTCGTCCCGCTGGTCACCGAGTCCTTCGACTGGACGCACGGCGTCTACCTCGGCGCGACCATGTCTTCGGAAACCACGGCGGCGGCGACCGGTGCGGTCGGCCAGTTGCGCTTCGACCCGATGGCGATGCTGCCCTTCTGCGGCTACAACATGGGTGACTACTTCCAGCACTGGCTCGACATCGGCGAGACCGAAGGCGCCGTGCTGCCGAAGATCTTCTACGTCAACTGGTTCCGCAAGGATGAAGCCGGCAGCTACCTCTGGCCCGGATTCGGTGAGAACAGCCGTGTGCTCGAGTGGGTCTTTCGCCGTTGTGACGGCGAGGGCGAGGTCTTCGAGACCCCGCTCGGCCTGCTGCCGTCGATCGGCGACCTCGATCTGCAGGGGCTGGACATCAGCCCCGACGCGCTGGACGAGCTGCTGACCGTCGATAAACGCGCCGTTCGCAAGCAGCTGCCCCAGGTCGAAGAGCACCTGGCCAAGTTCGGCGACGAACTGCCCCGGGGCATCCGGAACGAATTCGAAAAGCTCAAAGAGCGCCTGGCGTAAGGCCGGTCGATGCTGGCCGTAATCGGCGGCAGCGGGGTCTATAGCCTCGACGGGCTCGTGGTGGCCCGCCGCGGACGGGCCGAAACGCGTTTCGGGGCCACCTCTGGCGAGCTGGTCGAGGGCGAGCTGGCCGGGCATCCGGTGGCTTTCATCGCCCGCCACGGCGAGGATCACTCGATCGCCCCGCACCTGGTCAACTACCGGGCAAACATCGAGGCGCTGAAGCGGGCCGGCGCGACCAGGGTCCTTGCAGTCTGCACGGTCGGATCGATCGATGCCGGGTTGCTGCCGGGCATTTTCGCGGTGCCTGACCAGATCGTTGACTACACATGGGGTCGCAACCACACCTTCCACGAGCCGGGGGACCCGGTGCCGCATGTCGACTTCACTGATCCGTACTCACCTTCATGGCGGGCAGAGGTGATCGAGGCGCTGCGTTCAGAGGGAATCGCACACTGCGACGGCGCCACCTATGCGGCCGTACAGGGGCCACGTTTCGAAAGTGCCGCCGAGATCAGGCGTTTCCGTAACGACGGCTGCTCGATCATCGGCATGACCGGGATGCCCGAAGCGGCGCTCGCCCGCGAGGCCGGGCTCGACTACGCGGCGATCTGCCCGGTTGCCAATCTTGCGGCCGGCCTGTCCGAGGTGGAGCTGACCGCCGAAGAGGTCTTCGGCGCGGTCTCCCCGATGCTCGGGCCGATCCACGCTTTGGTTGCGACGCTTGTCACGCGGGTCTGAGCGGCGCTACATCCCGTACTGTTCGGCCAGCTCGGGATCCTTCCGGGCAAGCATCTCGGCCAGTTCGACCATCACCTTGCACTGCTTCCAGGTGGCGTCGTCCTGCATTTTGCCGTCGATCATGTGGACTCCGCGGCCGTCGGGGATCGCCTCGATCACCTTCCTGGCGAACAGCACCTCGTCGGCCGGTGGCGAGAAAACCTTCTTGGCGATGCCGATCTGGACCGGGTGCAGCGACCAGGCTCCGACGCAGCCGAGCAGGAAGGCCGAGCGGAACTGGGTTTCGCATCCTTCGACGTCTTTGATGTCGCCGAAGGGACCGTAGAACGGAAGGATGTCGTTCGAGGCGCAGGCGTCGACCATGCGGGCGATCGAGTAGTGCCACGGATCCTGCTGGGCGGTGACCCTTGCCGCTTCGGGGTCTTCGGCGACCGGGTCCTCCATCGAGCGGTAGCCGGGATGGCCGCCGCCGACGCGGGTGGTCTTCATCCGGCGCGAGGCGGCGAGGTCGGCCGGGCCGAAGCTCATGCCCTGCATGCGCGGGCTGGCCGCTGCGATCTCTTCCAGATTGGTCACCCCTTGCGCGGTTTCAAGGATCGCGTGGATCAGAATCGGCCGCTTGACATCGCCTTTGGCCTCGAGCTGGGCAAGTAGCTGATCGACGTAGTGGATGTCCCATGGGCCCTCGACCTTGGGTACCATGATCACGTCGATCCGGTTGCCGACTTCGGTGACCAGCGCGGTCAGGTCGTCGAGCACCCACGGGCTCTCGAGCGAGTTGATCCGCGTCCAGAGCGGGGTTCCGCCGAGGTCGGCTTCGCGGGCGACCTTGAGCAGGCCCTCGCGGGCGGCGACCTTGTTGTCGACCGGGACTGCGTCCTCGAGGTTGCCGAGCAGGATGTCGGCCTGTTTGGCCATGTCCGGCACCTTGGCCGCCATCTTCTCGTTCGAAGCGTCGAAGAAGTGGATCATCCGTGACGGGCCGAAAGGCACTTCGGTGATCGGATCGGGTGCGCCGATGGCCATGGGCTTGAAAAAGTTCCTGGGGTTGCGCAAGCTGCTCCTTCGATTCGTTGGGAAGATCCGCCAGATGCGTGGCCCCTCAATTTATATGGCTTGCGGCTACCCCGACGGGTGGCGAAGCCGCTGTCGTGCCAGACGAGGCGCGCTAGTGTGGCCCGGTGGAGTTCTCAGTCCGAAAGGCCGTTGAGGGCGAGCAGGAGGCAATCGTGCCCCTTTACGAGTGGCTGTTCGCCGAACCGGGCAGACGTCCCGCGAACTGGGACACCGAATCGGCGTTGATGGCGCTGCAGAGGGCCATCGAGGGTGGGCAAAGCGCCGTATTCGTCGCCGAGATGGGGGATGAAAGTGGCTTCTCCGGCTTCTGTACGGCCTATATCGATCTGCTGTCGGTCCGCTACGGCACGCGATGCTGGGTCGAGGACCTGGCTGTCGCTCCCGGCCGCCGGTCCTCGGGGGTCGGCGGCCTGCTGCTCGACTCCGTCGAAGCCTGGGCCGCAGAGAACGGGGCCACGCACCTCGAACTCGACTCGGGCATCCTGAGGACCGACGCTCAGCGCTTCTACCGGTCCAGAGGCCCGGTCGTCGAGAGCCTCTGCTTCCAGTGGAGCCTGGATCCCCGGGGTTCCTGACCCCGGTATTCTTCGCTTCCCCGCATCGTTCGCCGACATCCGGCGACCCCCACCCCCTCAGACCCGAAGAGGAGACATGGCCGAACCGACTTATCAGGAGATGACCGACGACCAGAAAGCGATCACCGAGATGGTGCGTCAGTTCGTCGACGAGCAGATCCTCCCCAACGCCGAGCAGTACGACCACGAGGACAAGTTCCCCGAGCCGATCGTCGAGCAGATGAAGGAACTCGGACTGTTCGGGGTGACGATCCCCGAGGAGTACGGCGGGATGGGCCTCGACCTGACCACTTACGCGATGATCGTCGAAGAGCTGTCCCGTGGATGGATCTCGATCTCCGGCGTTGTCAATACCCACTTCATCGGCTCTTACCTGCTGATGAAGTTCGGTAGCGACGAGCAGAAGCAGACCTATCTTCCGAGGATGGCGACGGGCGAAGTCCGCGCTGCGTTTTCGCTTTCTGAGCCGGAAATGGGCTCGGACGTCCAGGCGCTGAAGACCAGCGCCAAAAAGGACGATGACGGCAACTGGGAGATAAACGGCCAGAAGATGTGGGTCACCAACGGCCTCGGTTCGACCCTCGTCTTCCTGCTCGCCAAGAGCGACCCGGACGCCGATCCGCGCTACAGGGGAATGACCTGCTTCATCACGGAGAAGGAGCCGTGGGCCCACGAGAACACCGGCGAATGGGCCGGGCTGACCGTTCCGCCCCAGATCAAGAAAATGGGCTACAAGGGCGTTGAGTCGACCGAGCTCGTCTACGACGGCTACAAGTGCTCGCCGGACCGCATCCTCGGCGGCGAGGAAGCCGGCCTGAACAAAGGCTTCGGCCAGATGATGGATGCGCTCGAGGTCGGCCGGGTCAACGTCGCCGCCCGTGGCGTCGGCATCGCGCAGCGCGCGCTGGAACTCGCCCTTCGTTACAGCCAGGAGCGCAAGGCCTTCGGCAAGCCGATCGCCCAGCACCAGGCGATCCAGTTCAAGCTGGCCGACATGGCGACCAAGATCGAAGCCGCCCGTCTGGTCACCCGCAAGGCCTGCATGATGAAGGACGCCGGGATCCGTTCGGACCTCGAGGCCGGCATGGCCAAACTGATCGCCTCGGAAACCGGCAAGGAATGCGTCGAAGACTGCTTCCGGATCCATGGCGGATATGGCTACTCGAAGGAGTACGAGGTCGAGCGGCTTTATCGCGACGCACCACTGCTGCTGATCGGCGAAGGCACTTCGGAGATCCAGCGAATGGTGATCGGCAAGAAACTCCTGGAGCGCCACAAGATCTGAACATGGCTTCCACGGCGCAGATGATCGAATCGGCCATCGGTAACCTCCAGAGGGAGGTTCCGGCCTTGAAGAAGCTGAAGCTGGTCTTCGGGCTCGACATCCGCGCCAAAGGCGACATGCAGACGTACCGGGTGGAGGTTCCCGGGCCGCAGATAAGCAAGGGCAGGGGAGAAGACGAACGATGCCGGGTCGAGATCGACCGGGCGCAGTTCAACACGCTGGCCGACGACAGGAGCACAGCCGCCTCATTCAGGCGGGCCGCCGAGACCGGTCACATCCGGTTCGAAGGTGACTCGAACGTCGCCAAGCTGATCGTCCGGGTCTTCGAGACCCACGAGCAGCGGGCCAAGTTGAAAAAAGTCCATTAGCAGCACCATAGAAAAGGAATACCTACGCATGAGCGAAGCAGCAAGCGATTTCACGACCGACCAGGCAGAGCGCGAAGAGAGCGGCTCCCATCCCTACGGCCGCTACCTCGAGGAGTTCGAGGTCGGCGCTGTCTACAAGCACATGCCGGCCAAGACCGTGACCGAGGCCGATGACCACCTCTTCTGCCTGCTGACGATGAACCATCACCCGCTCCACATCAACGACGTGCATGCACAGGCGTCACAGCAGGGTCGCAACGTCGTGGTCGGACCACTGGTCTACTCGCTGGCTGTCGGCATGTCGGTTTCCGACTTCTCCGGCAAGGCGATCGCAAACCTGGCCACCGACGATCTCAGCCACCCGAACCCGGTCTTCCACGGCGACACGTTGTTCTGCGAGTCCGAGGTGCTTGAGGTCCGCGAATCGAAGTCGAAGCTCGACCGTGGCCTGGTCAAGGTCCAGACCCGCGTCTTCAACCAGGACGGCGTCCTGGTAGCCGAGTTCAAGCGCACCGCCCTGATCCCGCGAAAGGTTCACGGCACTCCCGAAGACTGAGTTCAGAGTCTCGGGGGCCGACCGCTGCCGGGGTCCGGTAGAACTGATCGACCTTGGGGGTAGAGTCTGGTCATGGACTTCAGAAAGCTCGGAGAGCAGGTTGGAAGACTCAGGGAAACCGCCAAAGAGAAGGTCGGCGACCGCGCAGAGCCCGAGAACCTGAAACGCGACGCCAAGGAGTTCCGGGAGATCCTCGCCGGCGACGGTTCGCTGGCCGAAAAGGCCAGGGAGGCCAGGGAGAAGCTGTCGGACCGGGATGGAGGATCGGCCGCTGCCGGTACAGGGGAGACGACCGGTCCGGGGGAAGCCGCTGGGCCCGGAGAAACTGCCGGTCCGGGGGAAGCTGCCGGTCCGGGGGAAACTGCCGGTCCGGGGGGCGGGGCCGACTCCGGCCGAGCGGCCGGCGCCCGGGAAGCCGCCGATCCTCGCGCGGCTGAGAGTCCGGGCGAGAAAGACTGAGACGCCGCCCGGCTGCCCGAAGATCGGGCCGGCGGAGGTTCAGCTGCCCCTGCCGCCGGATCCTTCGGTGGTTCGACTGCGGACGGGATTCACCCGCCGGGACGGCCGGCAGTCAGTGGGGGCTGTCCGAGGCGTGGGCCGGCGGGCGGGATTCTTCGGCCAGTGAGGTGATTTCGAGGGTGCCGCTGGCGGCTTCTTCGAGTACGGCAGTCGCTTCCTCGGGGGAGCGTGCGTAGAGCTCGACCAGGAGGTGGACGGCGATCTGGTCGCCGTGATGCTTGTGGAAGCGCACGTGGGTGAAGAATTCGCGGGTACCGGCGTCGCCGAAGGCACCGTAGGTGAGAAACTCGACCGCTTCCGGTCCGGAGCAGGCTTCGACCCGGTCACCGTCGACCGTAACCGTGACCGAGGCTACCCAGGGGGTCCCGGCGACCATGCGTTCCCAGCGGTCGCCGACCGGCATCACGCGGTCGCCCTCGAAGGTCAGGTGGGGCTGGTCATGCATACAGTCGAGGCACTGGACCACCGACTCCTGG
Organism: Solirubrobacterales bacterium; assembly: GCA_030835185.1. Lineage (GTDB taxonomy): Bacteria > Actinomycetota > Thermoleophilia > Solirubrobacterales > 70-9 > 67-14. The sequence goes on from JAUQWL010000226.1 coordinate 13,302, forward strand.
ATCTCGTCGACACCCTCGGACGGCAGACCGGTTTCAGGGTCGACCCTGCGGATCGCGTCGTAGTGGACCTGGACTTCGAGATTGCGAGACCAGCACCGGTAGCAGCGAAGCCACGACGAAATGCCGTTATCCAGCGTCACTTGGCCTGATTGATCGCCTTGATTATGTCGTCGGCAGAACCGGCGTCGATCTGCTCGAGGCTGCCGTCGTCGTTCCGGATGGCGAAGGACGGAGTGCCACTGAAGCCCGCGCCCACGGCTTCGTTGTCGATGTCGAGCAGCACCTGATCCCATTTCGGCAGGTCGCGGTCGGCCTGCCACTTGTCGATGTCGGGAATGCCGGCCTTCTCGGCGATGTCATTGAGGAAATCGTCGGTCACGTATCCGGAGTTCTCGGGGCCCTGGTTGGCGTAGAAGTTCTCGACGAACTGCTGCAGACGGTCCTGCTCGGAGGCGGCCAGCGCGGCTTTGGCGGCAATCACCGAGTCCTGGCCGAGGATCGGCCAGTTGTCGAATTCGTACTTGGCGGTGCCGTCCTTTACCGGTCCGTTGATGACGTCGGGGATGATCGTCTCGGAAGCCTGCTGGCAGGCGGGGCACTGCAGGTCGGCGAACTCGACCAGGGTGACCGGAGCGTCGGGCTGGCCGAGGATGTTGCCGCTCTGCGGGATGTCGGCCAGAAGCTTGTCGACTTCGTTGACCGCCTTGGTCGGTTCGTCACTGCCCGACGTACTGATCACCACTATCGCTGCCACTGCGACCAGGGCCAGGAAGGCGGCGATCCCGACGATCTTCGTCATGTTCTGACGCCGATCGCTGCCCTTCGCCTGGGCCTCGGCCTTCAGGCGCTTCTCGCGGAGTTCTTTTCTCTTCTGCTGCGGTCCGGTAGCCATAGGCTGAGGATCCTACCTGAGTCCCTTACCCGTCGGGACCGGCAGGGACAGCGGAATCGGAGTCCGGCGGTCGATCGTCACCCGGACCCGCGTCGAGTCCGTAGAAAGCGAAGTTGCGGGCGCTGTTCACCACGAAGAGAAGGGTCATCAACACCGCACTTCCGACGCACCACTGGCAGATCGCCACGATTTCCCACAGTTCGAGGTAGGTCAGGTAGAGGCTGAAGACAAAGCCAAAGAGCGAAAGGGTGAAGGCGGCGAGGCGGGCTCGATCTCCGGACCAGAAAGAGGCGGCGAGGACCAGCGAGTAACCGATCAGCCCCAGGGTTGACATGTGGATGCCGAGGAAACTCGAGTACCTGCTCTTTTCGACGGTCTCGCAACCACCGCCACCGCCGACACACTGAACGATGTCTCCGCTGCCGACCCGAATCGCCACATATCCGGAAATGCCGAGTCCCATGAGGGCCAGGGCGGCAGAGGTGGCTCGCAGGATGCGTTCGTCATCGCGGACGTAGAGGGCGACGGCTACCGCGCCGACCGCAGCGAACGCGACCGCGAGGAAGAGCAGGGCCATCCAGGTCGGGATTCCGTCCCGCAGGAGGGTCAGCTCATCGGACATCGAGCCAGCCTACACAGGCTGCGCTTCGGGGCTGTCGGAACGCTCGTGGTGCTCGGCTACCAGGTCCACCATCTCGCTCATGATCTCGTTCATGTCGAAATCCTTGGGGGTATAGACGCCGGCGACGCCCTTTTCGGTCAGGCGGGCAGCGTCTTCAGGGGGGATGATCCCTCCGGCCACGACCGGAACGTCGATCTCCTCCTCAGCGAGCAGCCGCACGACTTCGGGGACCAGTTCGAGATGCGATCCGGAAAGTATCGAGAGCCCGACGATGTCGACGTCCTCCTGGAGGGCAGACTCGGCGATCTGCTCCGGCGTCAGGCGGATCCCCTGGTAGACGACCTCCATGCCGACGTCCCTGGCTCTCAGGGCGATCTGTTCGGAACCGTTCGAGTGGCCGTCCAGACCGGGCTTGCCGACCAGGATCCGCAGCCTGTGGCCGATCTGCTCCGAGACCCGGTCGACCTTGCCCCTCACTTCGGAGAGCGAATCGCGGTCCGCGGCGGGCGCGGCACCACTCACTCCGGTGGGACCTCTGTACGCCCCGAAAACCTCTCGCAGGGTCTCGGCCCACTCGCCCGTGGTCACGCCGGCCTTGGCAGCGGCGATGGTCGAGGGCATGATGTTCTCGTCGCTGCCTGCGACCCTGGCGACCTCGGCGAGCGCCGCGTCCACGGCGGTCTGGTCGCGTCCGGAACGCCAGTCTTCGAGTGCCTCGGTACGTTCGCGCTCGACTTCCGTGTCCGGTTTCATGATGCCGCCGTCGGAGCTGGCGGTCAGCGGCGAGTGCTCGGTCGTGGTGTAAGTGTTGAGACCGACGACTTTCTGTTCGCCGTTCTCGATTCGGGCGAATCGTTCCCGGTGGGACTCGACCAGGCGGGCCTTCATGTACGGCACGGCCGCCACGGCCCCGCCCTTTTCCTCAACCACGGCCATTTCGCTCCTGGCACCGGTAGTGAACTCGTCGACCAGCCCGTCCATCACGGTCGACCCTTCGAAAACGTCCGGGTATTCGAGGATGTCGGTCTCGAATGCCAGCACTTGCTGGATACGGAGGCTCCACTGCTGGTCCCACGGGCGGGGGAGGCCCATCGCTTCGTTCCAGGCGGGCAGCTGGAGCGCCCGTGCCCTCGCGTCCCTGGCCAGGGTCACGGCAAGCGCCTCGAGCACGATTCGCTGGACGTTGTTCTCCGGCTGCGCTTCGGTCAGTCCGAGCGAGTTGACCTGGACGCCGTAGCGGAAGCGCAGCATCTTCGGGTCTTCCACCCCGTAACGCTCGCGGCCTATCTCGGTCCAGATCCGGCCCATCGTCTTCAGCTTGGCGATCTCTTCGATGAAACGGATTCCGGCATTGACGAAGAAAGAGATCCGGCCGAACACTCTGGGAAAGTCTTTGTCGGCCACCTGACCCCGGGCCTTGACTTCGTCGAGGACGGCGATGCCGGTCGATATCGCGTAGGCGATCTCCTGAACCGGGGTGGCACCGGCCTCCTGCAGGTGATAACTGCAGATGTTGACCGGGTTCCAGCTCGGGACCTCGTTGACGGTGAACGAGACCATGTCGGCGATCAACCGCATCGACGGTTCCGGCGGGAAGGCGTAGGTGCCGCGGGAAAGGTACTCCTTGATGATGTCGTTCTGGGTCGTGCCCTTGAGTTCGGAGCGACTGACCCCGGTTTCCTCCGCGGCGGCCACGTACAGCCCGAGCATCCAGGCGGCGACCGCGTTGATCGTCATCGAAGTGTTCATCGTGCCCAGGGGGATCTGGTCCATCAGGGCCCTCATGTCACCCAGATGGGCGACGGATACACCGACTTTTCCGACCTCACCGCGCGCGAGAACGTGGTCGGGGTCATATCCCGTCTGGGTCGGGAGATCGAAGGCCACCGAGAGACCGGTCTGTCCCTTCTCGAGGTTGCTCCGGTAAAGCTCGTTGGATCGGCGGGCATCTGAGTGGCCCGCATAGGTGCGCATCACCCACGGGCGATCGCGTTCGGGCAGACGGTGGTCGCTCATGGGTAAAAAGATACTGCCCGCCCGCGCCGCACCCTTGGTCCGTCTGCTGTGTTTAGGCTTTCTGTATGCGACTCCTGACGAACCCCTCATTTTCCCCTTCCCGGGCGAAGATCGTCCTTGCCGGTCTTTTCGCCGCCCTGCTGGCTTCGCTGTCGGTCGCCGCCGTGGCCGGCGCCGCTTCTTCGATCGCCATTTACAACAACAAACTGACGACCACGGAAAGCCGGACGGAAGTTCAGAAGTACCGCGGCAAGGGCAACTGCATCAGGAGCAGCTCGGAGAATTCGATCAAGTTCAGGATCGGGAAGAGCACCCGCGAATGCGCCTACCTCGTCCCCGTGGTCGGCCGTGACCTCGAAGTGACGGCCACGGGCCGGCTTTTCAAGTCGACCCCGAAGGCGCTCAGGTCCCGCACCTTCCTGGCCGTGAACCTTCGCCAGGCCAAGGACGGCAGCCGCTACCAGCTGGCTGTCTATCCGAGTGGCAGGCGGTGGCAGATCCGCAAGGTCCGGAACGGCGGCAAGGTCGAGGTGCTGACCGGTGGCAAGGCCGGCAAGATCATCGGCGGCTTCAACGCGGCCAACCGGATGATGCTTCGCGCCTACAACGGCATCGACGGCCGGCCGTCGGGCTCGGCCCGCCTGGTCGCGCTGGTGAACGGCAAGATGCTCGGCTTCACCGATGACGCCCGGAGCGGTGAACTCAAGGGTGCCGATACGACCTTCTCGATCGCGTCGAAGAAGGGCGCCAGCGGCGCGTCCGGCAGTTTCACCGGCATTCGCGTGCGCATGCCCAACCCGTACTAGCCGCCGGCATCTGTGGGCGGCTGCCGGGCCCCGTCCCGGCCGGAACCGGCGGCACGGGCCGTGGTCAGCCGCTGACGATCGGGGTGAACCAGACCGGAAGCAGCGGCTTGTCGTAGAGGTCGATGACCTGCTCGCGGATCGCCGAGACTTCCTCCGAGAACCAGTAGCTCTCGAAGTCGGCCTTGTCGTTCCAGGTGATTGTCTGCCGGAACAGGAGCGGATCTTCGGTCGAGCGGTAGATCCTCCAGTCCTCGGCGCCGTACTTGGGGGCCAGCGCGGCCGCCGGCTCCCAGAGGTCGATCCAGCGCTGCGCCCGCAACGGGGTCACGTGCCACGAGATCTCGCTTATGTATGCCATTTGAGAGGTTCTCCTTCTCCGGTGAGCGCCTAGGCGCCGACTTCGGCCCGGATCGCCCCGGGGCCTTCGATTTCGCAGCCTTCTTCTTCGCTGGTCGCACCGACCATGATCGCGATCTTGCCGAAGTGCCGGTTCTCATGCATCATCTGGTGGGCCTCCGGCACGCCGTCGAATCCCATCGTCTTCCAGAGGACGGGGCGGACTTTGCCCTCGGCCATCAACTCATTCGCCTTCATGCACTCGTAGGCGTTGGCGAAGTGCGAGCCGATGATCTGCTTCTGTCGCATCCAGAGGTAACGCACGTCGAAATCGAGCGTGTAACCGGAGGTAGCGCCGCAGATCACGACCTTGCCGAAAGGCTTGACCATGAAGACCGAGGTCGGGAAGGTTGCCTTTCCGACGTGTTCGAAGACCACATCGGGTTTGTCGCCGAGGATTTCCTGTGCCCTCCTGGAGAAGGCCCGACTCACCTTGAATCGCTCCTTTTCTTCCTCTTTGGTCTCGGTGCCGGTCCGCATCATGCCTGAGAACTCGTTGCGGTCGATGTAGCCGACTGCGCCGAGCTGCTTGACCAGCTCGCCCTTCTCGTCGGAGGAAACGACTCCGACCGCGTTGGCGCCGGCCGCCCTGCAGAGCTGGACGGCGAAAACGCCGAGCCCGCCGGCCGCACCCCAGATCAGGACGTTGGTGCCGGCCTGGATGTTCGCCTGGTGCATCAGCATGCGGTAGGCGGTGAAATAGGTCAGACCGTAGGACGAGGACTCGACCCAGGAGAGGTTCTTCGGTTTCGGCAGCAACTGCTGGGCCTGGACCTTGGTGAACTGGGCGAAGGAGCCCCAGGTGGTCTCGTAGCCCCAGATGCGCTGACTCGGAGCGGCGAGCGGGTCAAGGCCATGGACCTCGACATCTTCGTACGAGGCCTGGTTGCAGTGGACGACGACCTCGTCGCCGGGCTTCCACCGGGTTACTCCTTCGCCGACCTTCCATACGACACCGGAGGCGTCGGAGCCACCGATGTGGTGACCGTACTGGGGATGGTCGCCGTAGCCGAAGACCGAGACGGGCTGTCCGAGGGCAGCCCAGACGTTGTTGAAGTTGACGCCCGCGGCCATGACCCGGACGATGACTTCGAAAGCACCCGGCTCGGGCGTTTCGATCTCTTCGAGCTTGAAGGCTTCCCTGGGTTCACCCTGGGTCTCCTCGCGGATCACCCAAGCGGCCATCTTCCCGGGTAGTTCGCCCGGTTCGACGTCAAGCGTGCTCACTTCTGCGAGATCTATCGGCACATCGCTCCTCTCGGGTTCATCAAGGTGGCTGGCATCCTACATTCGGGGGCGCCCCAGGCGGGGCTCAGTGAAATGTCGGCCGCCGGTGGCGAGCGCCGGTGGCGGCAGTTTGCCCGGGCTTCAGGCAGTCATGGAGTGAGCAGGTCGCTGGATGAAGAGATCCGGCTGGAACCGACGATGAAGCGCGCGGTCCCGGCGCTGCCCGGCGAGCTGAGCCGGTAGATCCCCGGTTCGAGACCGGCGGTGAAGGATCCCGGCGAGGCCGGGGTCATGTCGAACTCGCGGTCGACCGGACCCTCGAGCGTCAGCCGGGCACGCCGACGCAGAAGGTTCGAGACCCGGAAATCGACTACCGCCGGTGCTGCCCGGTCGGCCTGGCTTATCGGTGCATTGCGGTTCTGATTGAGGTTGACCGGAACCTGTCCGGGCAGGCCGATTCCACGGGGCGCGACCTCGATCGCATCGTCGGAAACCGAGACGCTGATCACCTGGTCCACGGGCGGGCGCGGATCGTTCGGATGGCTCTTCGCAGTACAGCCGGCGACCAGGGTTCCGGTCAGGACAAGCAGGCAGACACAGGACAGAGTTCCCCTCACAGCAGGCAATGTAGCTGACCCCGGGGCGTCACCCCGTCCAGACCGACTCACGATCCTGAAGCATCTCTTCGAGCTCGAGCTGGATCTTGCGCCTGATGCGCTCGGCGATCACCTGGATCTCGGCGGGGTCGGATGCGGTCTCGACCGGGTACTCGGACATGTCGACCGGTTTCATGAAGTGGATCTTGAACTTTGCCGGCATGTACATCAGGGGGGCGGCGAGGCCGAAATGAGGGAAGCTCGGGGTGATCGGGAAGTAGATCAGACCGGTCAGTTTCTCCATCAGGGGGATGTGAGCGAAAATCGGCATCGCCTCTTCGGCGCCGATCAGCGCGACCGGGATGATCGGCACTCGGGCCCGGATCGCGGTGCGGACGAAGCCGCCGCGACCGAACCGTCGCAACCGGTAACGCTGCCAGTAGAGCTTGCGTGTCGCCTTCTGTCCCTCGGGAAAGACGATCGCCAGCCTTCCTTCATCGTGGAGCAGACGCTGGGCGTTCTCCCGGTGAGCGGGAACCAGTCCGATCTTGTTGACCAGCATCGAAACGCCCGGGTAACCCTTGAACCAGTTCTCACCAAGCATGTAGAGCGGCCGGGGATTGCTGTGTTCGTTGCGAATCGCCTGCATGATCATCGGTCCGTCCGGTGGCAGGGCACCCGAGTGATTGGAAACGAGCAGGGCGCCTCCGTGTGCGGGGACGTTCTCGAGCCCACTGGTCTCGACCCGGAACCAGTGCCGGTAATAAAAGTTGAGAAGCGGCTCGATGAGCGAGACGACGCGTTCGGAGCGACCCCAGTCGTCGAGGCTCCGGTCTGACTCATCGGCCGGGAGCAGCGATCTGAGCTCGGCCAGTGCGGCCTCGGCCTCTTCGGGAGTCTCTATACCGGTGTCGAGGACTTCCGAGGCGTACTCGTCAGCCCGCGGATCCCAGGAGGGGATCGGACGGGGCTTCTCCGGGTCGACCGGTTTTTCGCCGTTGGATGAGCCTTTCGAACCACCCCCGAAGAGCGAACTGTCGGCGCCGAGCGGGCGCCCGCCGAGGCCCTGGTGCCGGGCGCTCAAGGTTCTTCACCGTCCACGAACGGCAGGTCGACGACCGTGGCTTCGGTTTCGCCCTTTTCGCTCTCCACGGTGACCGTCGAACCCACTTCGGCCTCTTTTCGCAGGATCGCCAGGGCGATCCGCCCGTTCGCCGGCGAGAGGACGGCCGTGCCGACGGCGCCCAGTTCGCGCTCGCCCAGGGTGACCCTGTCGCCCGTCTTGACCGGCCCTTCCGTGCGGAGACCCCTCAGGAAGCGGTTCGGCCTGCCGCGGTAGTGGAGTCTCGCGACCGGCTCCTGACCGATGTAGCAACCCTTGGTGAAGTCGATCGCGCGTTCCACCACGCCGGCCTCGGCCGGCATCGGGGCGCTGCTCATCTCGTTTTCGAGCCGCGGTCTTCCCGACTCGACGCGGACGATCTCGGCGGCCGCCTCCGATACGCGGACCGCACCGTCAGCGGCGAGTTGACCACGAACCGCCGTGGCGCCTTCGGCGTCACAGACGAGGTCGAGTCCGAGGTCGGTGGCGACGGCCAGGCACTCGACCCCCGCGATCGTCGCTTCGGTGAAGTCGAACTCGTCACCTGGAGCAAGGCCCGACACGGTGGCCGTACCGGGGCCGAGCAGAGACGTGAGCGCGCCGGCGGTCTCGGCCATCTCGACTTCGCGACCGATCATGTACATGTTCAGATGCTTGAGAAGTCCCGGGCCGGCGGACGGGGCGGTGTCGATCCTGAAGTGATCTTCTGCGAGCCGGAGCAGTCGCATGTCTGCCTGTATGTGGCCCTTGCGGTCCAGCAGCAGGGCGTAGCAGCCTTTGTGGGGGACCAGGCTTTCGGCGTCGTTGGTGACCTGTCCCTGGAGGAACTCGGCGGCCTCCCGTCCCTTGACTTCGAGGAATGCCCGCTTGCGTTCGACCATGGCGCATTCCTCGCGGATCTGGCGATACTCGGCATCGATGTCCGGGATCAGTTCGGTGGCCACGCAAGCGATTCTACGCTGCGACAGATACCGCTAGGCTTCGCGCATGTCATTCGCTCAGGATTTTCAGGAGATTCTCAACTCGGTCCCGTCCGACTGGACGGACCTGGAGTTCGACCTTCGCCTCGACGACGAGTCCCGCTACATCGACGGAGCGGTCCTGCTCAGCCTGATCAACGCCCAGCCGTACTCCAGGGCGGACTGGCACTTCAGGATTGCAGTCGCTCACAGTTTCGGCCACGCCGCCGCTCCCGAGACGGTTGTCGGTGCCCTCGAAAAGCTTGATTCCCAGGGCCTCACCGGCCAGATCCAGCTTCGCGAGGTACGCGAGGGACGCTCCGAAGTGGTCCAGATGTGGGGCCGGCCGGAGAGCGTTCGCGAAGAGTTCCGGATCCGGCGTTCGATCTGAGACGGCGGTCGTGGCTCTGATCGTGGCACTGGTGCCCGACCTGATGCTTGCAAGCCGGGTCGGCGAATCGCTCAGGGCGGCCGGCCACGAGGTCGTCGCCGGTTCCCCGTCGACGACCGTCGAGTTGCCCGAAGGCGCGGATCTGGTCGTCTGCGATCTCGACGCGGTCGACCCGGTGGCGGTCGCTGCCCTGCCGGTCCCGTCACTCGGCTTCCATTCACACGTGGACGTCGAGACCCGCCGCCAGGCGCTCGAGGCCGGCGTGGACGTGGTGGTCCCGCGTTCGCGCATGGCCCGGGAGCTCCCCGATCTGGTCCGGCGCCTGCTGTGACGGTGGCACCGGGCCCCGTAGATATAGACTCGCGCCGGATGTATTCCAAGACTCGACCCAGCTGCGTTCTGGACTGCCGGGAAGATAGACTGCCCCGCACCAGCAGGACAAAGGTGGGAAGCCACATACACACGCCACGGGAGGTTTGATTTACATGGAAGATCGCGGTCTGTCCGCATACATCGCTGAACTGGTCGGGACGTTTTTCCTCGTCTTCTTCATAACCGCCGTTGGCGTTCTTTTCATCGCAAGTGGCGACACCGCCCAGTTCGGATCCGACTTTGCGGTTATCGGCCTCACCTACGGCTTCATCCTGACGGTGCTCATCATCGGCATCGGGATAGCCAGCGGCGGGCACTTCAACCCCGCGATCACCCTCGGTGCGGCACTGATGCGAAAGATCGCGCCGGTCGATGCCGTGATCTACGTTCTCGCTCAGCTCTCGGGCGGCGTGCTCGGTGCTCTCGTGACCAAGGCTCTGCTCGAGGATGAGGGGCGCGCCTCCAACTATGGTGCTGCCACCATCAGCCCTCTGCTCGGCGGTGCCGGACAGGGGTTCATCGTCGAGGCCCTCGGTACCTTCCTCCTGGTCCTCACGGTATTGGCCGTGGCGCTTGGAATCAGGGCGAAGAAGGAGTGGGCACCGCTGGCGATCGGTCTCACCTTCGGCGCGATCGGCATGGTCATGGGCCCGCTCACCGGTGCCTCGGTCAACCCGGCCCGCTGGTTTGGCCCGGCGCTGGTCTCCGGCGAGTTTGCCGATGCCTGGGTCTACGTGATTGCCCCGCTGGTCGGCGGCGCGCTCGCCTTCCTCTTCTACAAGTTCGTGATCTCCGGGAAAGAGGCTTCCGGGGAGACCGGAGTGGCGCCCGGTACCCAGAGCTGACCCCGACGCGTCCCGGACGGGACCCGGAAGCTGCAACGGAAAGGGGCCGCTCAGCGGCCCCTTTCTCGTGCAGGTGCCGGAAACCGGCGACTACTTGACCGTCAGGGTCCCTTCCATTCCGGCTTCGCGGTGGCCCGGCACCGAGCAGTAGAAGGTGTAGGTGCCGGGTTTCGCGTCGAAGGTCGTCACAGCACTGTCCTCGGTGATGATCGGCGTGCGTGAGATTTCCTTGCCGTCCTGGTCGACCACCACGTCATGGCCGATCGGCGAATCGTTTGTGAAATCGATCGAGACGGTTCCGGACTTGGCGGTCAGGCTGGTCTCCTCGTAGGCGAGTGCCCCTTCCGGGTTTGCCTGGAGATCGACCGTATCGCCGGACGTCTGCTCGGTCGCCGGAGCTTCCGTCTGCGTCGTGGTGGTCTCCGTCGTGCTGCTCGTATCGCTCGAGTTGTCATCGCCTCCACAGCCGACCAGCAGAGCGGCTATGGCGATCGGCAACGCGAGGTACCTCAGGTGGCTGTTCATATGACTGCTCCTGTACGCGTTGGTTGAGTCGGGCTCGAGCCCGCTGGTCCCAGCCTATGCGGCCGGCCCGTTGACGGCGGAAGTTGGCAGGGGGGCGTCTACCCGGTGCTGGGTCGGAACCGACAGCGGCGCTGTCGGCTGCAGGGCCGGCCCGCGTCCCGTCCCCTGAACGCTCCCGGTGGCTGCCTCAACCGGTCCCGGAGAGTCCCAGGCCCGTCAGGAATCGCGACAGAATCCTCGGGTCGACTTCAACGTCATACGGTCTTGCGGGGCCGACGCCGGACGAACGGCTGCCTGCGGGCGGCACGTTTGCTCCGGGCCTCAGCTCGAGATCGCCGGCAACGACCTCCAGTACCCCGGAATCCCGCTTCCACCGCAGGAAGTTGTTGCCATCCCGGGTGATCTGACCGGAGCTTCCGTCGGCGGATTCGTGAGCGATTGCGAGCCTTTCGATACCGGTGCCCCTGAGGAATCCGGTTGCAAGCTTTGCGAAGTCCCCGGTCAGGGCGGGTGAGGTTTGACGATCCACTCTCATCCGTATGCGCAATCCCGGACCGCAGGCGAGTATCCCCGGTGGCGGACAACCGTATTCGAGCGATATCGAGACATCGCTCCCCAACGAGAATCGAGCCGCCACGTCGCTCGCCAGGTCACCGTTTTCTATTGGCCGGCTCTCCTGGGGGGCCGGGGCAGCCGCCTTCCCGGGAGCGGGATCCGGAGTATCACCCGGTAAGAAGATGCTCGCGAGCAGGGCGATCAGGAGCGCTCCCGACAGGACCGAAAGAACGCCCGTGGACGAGATCCGGCTTCGCAGATTCAGGGCGCCAGAACCACCTTGCTGGCTTCCCTTCGGTCAAACAGTTCGTACGCCTTCGGAGCCTCGTCGAGGCTGAATTCATGGCTGATCAAACGCCCTGGACTCAGTTTGCCGGCGGCGATCATCGAGAGCAGCATCTCGCGGTCGTTCAGCGGGTCTCCCATCGCGAATCGCAACGTCAGTTCGCCTTCGAACATGCGCCCCGCATCGAGTTCGTAGTCGGGCTCGAAGTGGGCGCCGACAACGCAGACCGTGCCCCGTCCTCTGGCGAGGGCGAAGGCTGAGTCGAGCGCAGGCACTGCCCCGGCCGCTTCGATTACGACATCGGCCCCGAGTCCGCCCGTCGCCTGTGCGACCGCATCCGCCGCCGATTCCGGCGATGCTGTGGTGGCACCGAGGTCCGCGGCGAGTTTGCGGCGGTCCTCGATCGAGTCCACGGCGATCACGGTTCCGGCGATCCTGCCGGCGAGCATGATCGCCATCAGGCCGACCGTCCCGCAGCCGAGGACGACGACGACATCTCCGATCGAGACGCCGCCACGCCGGACGGCCGAGAGGCCGGTCGGCAGCATGTCCGCGACGAAGACGGCGTCGTCGTCGGACACGCCATCGGGAATCGGCCACAGCGAACGGTCTGCCCCGGGTGCTCTCACGAGGTCGGCTTGACCACCTTCGAGGCGTTCGTACACCCCGCTGTAGCCGAACAGCGCCCGGTTCTCACACTGCATCGGGCGGCTCGCCCGGCAGTGAGTGCAGCTCCCGTCCGAGATCATTGAGGCGTTGACCACGCGCTGCCCCGGTGAGAGGTTCCGCACTTCTTTGCCGACTTCGCGGACGACGCCGGTCCACTCGTGGCCGGGAATCGTTCCCGATTCGAAGCCGGGAGTGTGGCCGTGGTACGGGAACAGGTCGGCCCCGCATATTGCCGACTTGGTCACTTCCACGATGGCATCGGTCGACGACTGGAGCTCCGGTTCCGGCGCATCCGCGTCGACCACCAACTGCTCCGGGCCGAGGATCCTCACAGCCCTCATGCCAGCTCCTCCAGTTCGACCAGGAATCCGTCCGGATCGACCGCGAAGCATCGGGCGCCTCCCCACGGGGGGGAGTAGGGCTCGGCCAGGAATTCGACGCCATCGCTCTTGAGCTCGTCGCAGGACGAGCGGCAGTCCTCGACCTCGAGAACAAGAATTGCCTGGAGGCGCGAGGGATCGTCGGGGGCGACCATCGTCACCCCCGGACGATCCTCGGCCGGATGGCCCTGCTCGGCCAGGGAGAGCCTGGCCCCGGCCAGCGACATGATCGCGTACGCGGGGTCGTCGAATTCCGCTTCGAGCTCGAACCCGAGCCGGTCCCTGTACCAGGAGATCGACCGTCCGACGTCGGCGACCGCGAGGATCGCGCCGACCCGGGTCGTCTTGAGCGGATTCATCAGTTTCTCGTGTGTCCGCCGTCGACCGCGATCAGCTGACCGGTGACCCAGGCTGCGTCCTCGGAGGCAAGGAACGCGACCGTGGGGGCGATGTCGGAGGTCTCACCACGCCGGGGGATCGCCTGCAGGCTCTGCACGAAGTCAAAAGCCTCGGTGTGGGGGCTGTCCAGTACCCCGTCACTGGCAGTCAGCCCGGGGGCAACCGCGTTGACCGTGATCCCGTCGCCGCCGACTTCGGTGGCGAGCGCCCGGGTAAACCCGATGACTCCTCCCTTCGCCGAGATGTAGGCGTTCATGTTGGGGGTGCCGGCCAGGAACGAGTTCGAGGCGATGTTGACGATCCGGCCATATCCCGCCTCACGCATCGGCTTCCAGGCCGCACGGGTGCACAGATACGTGCCGGTCAGGTTGGTGTCGATGATCTTCCGCCAGTGCTCCAGGTCCACGTCTTCCCACGGAATGAAGGGAACGATCGCCGCGTTGTTGACCAGGACGTCGATCTTTCCGTTGTCCTCGAGGACCTTTGCGACCATCGCATCC
>JAUQWL010000027.1 GCA_030835185.1 Solirubrobacterales bacterium
ATCCCCGTTCGGTGAAGAGGGCGACCGCCGCTTCAAAGACCGCCCTCTCCTGCCGCTCGACGTGCTCGGCGATGCTGTCGGCAGCGATCCTGGGGGTCATGGCCGAAGAGCCACCTCTGGTGATGTTCGTAGTGAACCTTCGAGCAGGTGGAGCCGGCGGTCAGCCAGGCCGGCAGAGATCTCATCGTGGGTGACGATCACGGTGGCCGGGCCCTGCTCCCGGGCTCGCGCGGCCAGCAACTCGTTGATTTCCATGGCGAGGTTCGGATCGAGCGACGCGGTCGGCTCATCGGCGAGGATCACGGCCGGCCGCGACATCAGGGCGCGGGCAATCGCGACGCGCTGACGCTCGCCGCCGGACATCTCCCCCGGCAGCTGGCCCGCCCTTTCGGCCAGGCCGACATCGGCAAGCAGCCGGTCGGCCCGGAGCCGTGCTTCCCGGCGCGGTTCCCGGCGTATGTGACCGATCAGCTCCAGCTGTTCGCGGGCTGTGAGCGTCGGCAGCAGGTTGGCGGCCTGATAGACGAAGGCGATGCGGTCACGCCGCAGTGCCGTCCGGGCCCGGTCACGAAGCTCGACGGTGGCCCGGCCCTCCAGCAGGACCTCGCCCCCGTCGACCCGTCGCATCAGGCCGGCGATCGCCAGCAGGGTCGACTTGCCAGAACCTGAAGGCCCGGTGATCGCCAGCAGCTCACCGGGCGCGACCGACAGGTCGACCCCATCGAGAATCGTTCGCCGGCCGGGGCCGTCAGGCACCGTGGAATCGACTTGCCGCAGCTCGATCGCCGGCGTGTCGCCTTTCGCGCTCATACCTGTCCCGCCGAGAGAGCCACCGAGGGCTCTATCTTCGAGATCCGTCGAATGCTGACGAAGCTGCCGACCAGACCGGCCAGCACCAGATAGGCGCAGGCCGCAAGGACTCCGGGCATCGAGAGCGAGATCGGCACCGGGCCGTTCTCGAGCAGCAGGATGATCGCGACGCCAAATGACCCGCCGGCCGCAGTCGAAGCGACCTGGACGATCGTCATCTGTCCGAGACCGTCACGCATGATGTAGCCGCCCGAGGCGCCCATCGCCCGGAGCAGGCCGATCTGGTTGGTCCGCTGAACGATCAGCACCGTAAAGAACGCACCGACTATGAGAGCCGAGATCACCAGCAGGAAGAACCGGATCAGAGACATGGTTGCGGTTTCCGCCGAGTAGCCCGGTGACCCGGAGTAAGCCTGTTCCTTGGTCTTCAGCTCCGTGCCCGCGGCCTTGTTCACCGCGGTCGTGTCCGAGCCGGAAGGCAGCTTGAGCGCAACGGCGGAGAACCGGTCGCTGCCGCTGCCCCCGAAGGTGATCTTCTGCCACTGCTCCAACGACACATAGCCGACCGGAACGTGGCCATACGAGCCGGCGAAGGTGAAACCGAGCACGGGCAGGGCGAGGTCGGACCCGGCGAAGCGGAAACGATCCCCGGCCTCCACCCCCTCGTCACGGACCTCTTCCGCCAGGACCAGCCCCGGTTCCCCCTGCAGTGCCGCCCGACCTTCGGGTCGCTCGACCAGAAAGCTGTCCTCGGCGACGCCGAAGAGTGCCAGGTCGACGTTCGGTCCTTTGCCCACCGAAGCGGCGTTGACGAAGGAGGCCCCCAGGGGCGACGCCTCCGCCCCCGGCTGTGCTTTCCAGGCATCAAGTGCAGTCCGGTCGAGGGTTGAACGGCTGAACACGGACTCGGCTCCGGGCTGAAAGGCCAGGTGGGTCAGCGGCAGTGCACGGAGGCCGGATGTCCCATCCTTGACCAGGCCATTTGTCAGTCCGACCAGTACGGTCGAGAGCATCGCGACCAGAGCGATGACCAGACCGACGAGGATGAACCGGCGCCAGGAACTACGCAGATCTCGGAGAGCGAGGAACACGGATCAAGCGGGTCCGGCCGGGAACTGAAAGTTTATCGACATTATGTCGGCATCCTAGCGAAGGGACCCTTCGGCGCGGTCCGCTGTATAGCCGACCAGGACCACGCATCTGCGTTCGGTGGTTGTCAGACTCGGTGCATCGAGGGAAGTTCACGACATGAGGGCGGAGCGCCGACCGACCGCGAACGCTCGCGGCGGCGGCAGGCACCCCCGGGGTCGCCGCGTCGCTCGACGCGTCCGGCGAATCGCCTGCCGGTCTCCAGACGAGCCGCCTGGCTGATCGCGGCGGGCTGCGTCGCGCTCGTCTGGGTGCTTTCCGGGTTCGTGTTGCGGGCATTCAGCTCCGGCCAGGTTCTGGACGGAACCAGCATGGCCGGAATCGAGCTCGGTGGCGAGAGCCGTGAGGGCGCGGCCGAGCTGATCGCCGGCATCGAGCCGCAGAAGGCGGAGCTTTCGGCGTCGGGGCAGACGTTCACCGTCCGGGCACCACAGGCGGGCCTGGTGATCGACGTCGAGGGCACCGCCGAACGTGCCTACACGGCCGGGCGTGCCGGCTTCGGGGCGATCCTCAAGGGCCCGCTTTTCCTTTTTCTCGACCGGGAAATCCAACCTTCTTTCGAGCAGGTCGACTCGAAGCGGCTTACCCGCACTGTCAACCGGATTGCGGACCAGCTGGACCGTGAGCCCTTCGTCGGCGCGCTGTCGATCGATCGCGACACGCTCGACGTGACGATCGAGCAACCCGAAGCGGGCGTCCGGGTCCAGCGCGGCGCTGCGAAGAAGAAGCTTCTCGAAACCTTCAGGACCGGGCGAGCGGCGATGGAGGTCCCGGTCCGGCCACAACCCGCACCGAGTCCGGCCGAAGTGCTGGCTGTCGCCAGAGATGCCGAGCGCTACCTGAGCCAGCCCGTCCGGATACGCACCGCCAGCGGCGCCGCGGTCTTCGCTCCGCGACGAGTGGCGGGTGTACTCGCGATCGAATCGACCGGCAGCGGCCCCGCCAACGGCATCCAACTGGGAGCTGACATCGAAGAGGTCGAATCGCTTGTGGCGGCTTTCGCCGGGCGCCGTGATCGGCAGGCACGGGATGCCGGCCTCGACACCCCTCCCCTGCCGCCCGTCAACTTGAGCGAACAGGGCGACCTCACCTGGCAGCCGAAGCCTGGCGCGGCAAGCGTGCGGCAGGCCCGTGCCGGACGCCGGATCCGCCAGGAGCAGGCCGTAGAGAACATGACCGGCGCGGTCCGCAACGGCGAACACCGGGTTCGATTCCCGACCGAACCGATCGAGCCGGACGTGACTACGAGGGCGGCAAGGGACGCAACCTCGCTGCTCGGCACCTTCACCACCAGCTACAGCTGCTGCGAGCCGCGAGTCGAGAACATCCAGCAGATGGCGAAGACCGTGGATGGGACGGTGGTCGGCCCCGGAGAGCAGTTCTCGCTGAACGGAGTGGCCGGCGAACGGACCAGGGCCAACGGTTACAAGCCCGCCCCGACGATCGGTGAGGGCAACAAGCTGATCGACACGGTCGGAGGCGGCGTCTCCCAGTTCTCGACCACCACCTACAACGCCGCCTATTTCGCCGGACTGCAGATCGACACCCACACACCCCACAGCTTCTACATCAGCCGTTATCCCCCCGGGCGCGAATCAACCCTGAACTTCGGCACGATAGATCTGCTCTGGACCAACGATACGAAGGCCCCGGTCGTAGTCCGCTCCTCGGCCTCCGACACCGCGGTCACCGTCAGCATCTACGGAGGCAACGGTGGTCGCCGGGTACGGGCGGAAACCCGATCCCGCTCCGACAACGCCCAGGGTGGCTTCGACATCACCGTCGACCGGGTAATCGTCCACGGTGACGGGACCCGCACGCGTGAGCCCTTCACGACGATCTACGGCCTGCCCGCGGACTGACCGGGTCAGCCCTCGCGGTCGAGGTCTTCCCGCTGCCGGCCTGACCGGAACCGTTACTTGCCGGTGCGCTCGCGGTGCTTGCAGCCCGGCCAGCAGCAGGGCCGGCGGCGGCCTTCTTCCAGCTCCTCCCGGGTCCGGCGGATGCGACGTTCGCGCGTCGCATCCTGCTTGGCATCCTCGACCCAGCAGATGAACTCGTTGCGCGCCAGGGGCGTGATGTCCTTCCAGGCATCGAGCGCCGTGGAACTCGAGATCAGTCCCTCGCGCAGATCCGCGGGCAACTTGTGCACCACTCCGCCCGGTAACCGCTGGCCGCTCATCCGGAAAAGATAACGGCCCTGCCGCACCGCACAGCTCGTTGCGATTTGAAATCGCCGATCCGCGTTGTGACCGGATGCCGATCCACGGGTCGGGGATGAGAAAGGAGACCGCCGCCGGTCTCCTTTCCATCTGACTTCGGTTCAGCTGTC
>JAUQWL010000227.1 GCA_030835185.1 Solirubrobacterales bacterium
AGTCGCAGCGGCGATCCAGGCTGACATCGCGCCCGCTTCGTTGATCCCCATCTGCAGGATCTGCCCCTTCTGGTCCTCTTTGTAGAACATCATCGAACCGGCGTCCTCAGGTTCGTAGAGCTGGCCGACGTGCGAGTAGATACCGATCTGGCGGAACATGCCCTCCATGCCGAAGGTGCGCGACTCGTCGGGCACGATCGGTACGACCCGGTCGCCGATCTGCTTGTCGCGGAGCAGGGCAGCCAGTACGCGGACGAAGGCCATGGTCGTGGAGATCTCGCGATCGCCCGACCCCTCGAGCTGGCCCGCGAAGGTCTCCAGGTCAGGGATCGGCAGCGGCTCCTCGACCTTGCGGCGACGCTGGGGCAGGTGGCCACCGAGCGCCTCGCGCCGTTCCTTCAGGTACTTCATCTCCGGCGAGTCGTCGTCGGGACGGTAGAAAGTGGCCCGATCGACTTCTTCGTCCGATATGTCGAGCTTGAAGCGATCCCGAAACGCCCTGAGCGACTCGACGTCCATCTTCTTCTGCTGGTGGGTGATGTTCTGGCCTTCGCCTGCCGCACCCATGCCGTAGCCCTTGATCGTCTTGGCCAGGATGACGGTCGGCTGGCCGCGGTGCTCGGCCGCCGCCTTGTAAGCAGCGTAAACCTTGCGGGCGTCGTGGCCGCCGCGGTTGAGGTTCCAGATCTCCTCGTCGCTCATGTGCTCGACCCGCTTGGCCAGTTCGGGGTAGGCCCCGAAAAAGTGCTCGCGTACGTAGGCGCCGTCCCTCGACTTGTAGACCTGGTATTCGCCGTCGATGGCTTCGTCCATCCGCTGGACCAGGAGTCCGTCGTCATCCTCGGCGAGCAACGGGTCCCAACGCCTGCCCCAGACCACCTTGATCACATTCCAGCCGGCGCCCCTGAAAACGGTTTCGAGCTGCTGGCTGATCTTGCCGGTGCCGTATACCGGTCCGTCGAGGCGCTGCAGGTTGCAGTTGACGACGAAGACGAGGTTGTCGAGTTTCTCGCGGCCGGCGAGCGCGATCTCACCGAGCGTTTCCGGTTCGTCGGTCTCTCCGTCGCCGAGAAAGCCCCAGACCTTGCGGCCTTCGGTGTCGCAAAGGCCGCGATCGTCGAGGTAGCGCATGAAGTTGGCCTGGTGGATCGCCATGATCGGGCCGAGGCCCATCGAGACGGTCGGGAACTGCCAGTAGTCCGGCATCAGCCACGGGTGGGGGTAAGAGCTGAGGCCACCTTCGCTCGACACCTCCTGCCGGAAGCCGATCATCTGCTCCTCGGTCAGCCTGCCTTCGAGGAAGGAGCGGGCGTAGATTCCGGGCGAACTGTGGCCCTGGATATAGACAAGGTCGCCGTCGTGATCCGCAGACGGGGCATGCCAGAAATGGTTGAAACCGATTTCATAGAGCATCGCCGCCGACTGATACGAGGCGATGTGGCCACCAAGCTCGGAAGATTCGAGGTTGGCCCGGACGACCGCGGCGGTCGCGTTCCAGCGGATCAGCGAGCGGACCCGCTTCTCGAGTACCGGATCCCCGGGAAGCTCGGGCTCCTGGTCAGCCGGGATCGTATTCACGTATGCCGTGGGCCCGCTGGTCTGGATCGCCGCGCCGAGGCTGTGGGCTCTGGCGACCGTCTCGCCGAGCAGATGCTCGGCCCGCTCGGGACCGTCGCGCTCGACTACGTTCTCGACCGCATCGAGCCACTCACCCGTCTCGACCGGATCGATCTCCGGGTTATCCGGCCGCATGAGCCTCAACCTCTGTCTGCGTGCCGGGCGGGGACCAGCCGACCGCGTCCTCCTGCTCGAAGTACTCGGGGTGATCGGAGCGGATCTGGTCCAGACTGGACAGGACGGTCCTCAGGTGCCGGCGGAGTTCACCGTCGGCCCGTTCGGGGTCGCCCTCGGCGATGGCGACGACAAGTGCGCGGTGTTCGCTCAGCATCTTCGCCATGTACCCGCCGTCGGGGAGACTCAATCTGCGCACCCGGTCGAGGTGACCGTTGGCACGCCGGCTCAGCGACCAGGCGATTTCGTGGCCGGACTGTCGACAGATCGTCCGGTGGAAGGCCTCATCGAGCTTGTCGAATGCGTCGGCATCACATTCTCCCTCGGCCAGTTCCTGGGCATCGATATTGGCCTGAAGCTCCTCGAGGCCGGCCGGCGTGATGCGCTCGCTGGCGAGCCGGATCGCCCCGCACTCGAGAGCCTCCCTGACGAAGGCTGCATCGTCGACCGC
>JAUQWL010000028.1 GCA_030835185.1 Solirubrobacterales bacterium
TGATCGCGGTGCTCGGCTTTCCGAGGCCCGGTCTTGACCAGCGAAGCTTCGATGGTGCCGATCTGGCCGCGGCGACCCGCCTCCGGCGGCTCGAGTGCGCCGGCATCCCGACCGACAAGCTCTTCGAGGTGACCCGGCTGGTCGGCAGTTCGGCCGCCAGGATCGCCCAGGCCCACCGCGATATCGCCGCCAGCGGGCTGATCGATCCCGACGCGGACGAGTTCGAGGCCGCGATGGCCTTGCGGGAGGCGGTTCAGGATCTACTGCCGCTCGGCGAGCAGGCCGTGACCTACGCGCTCAGACTCCACTTCGCAGATCAAATGAAGAATGAAGTGCTCACCGCCGCCGAGCCGGGCAGCTTCGGCCAGGTGAAGTCGACCGAGGTGTCGGTCTGCTTCGCCGACCTCGTCGGTTTCACCAGACTCGGGGAGCGCAGTGAACTCGAACGGATCGGAAGCGTCGCCAAACTTCTCGAATCGGTGGCGATCGACGTGACCAACCCGGAAGTCCGTCTGGTCAAGTTGATCGGTGACGCGGCGATGCTTGTCTCGGAAAACGGAGCCGCGCTGCTCGATGCCGCGTTGCGTTTCATCGAGGCCGGTCAGGAAGCGGGTGACGAACTGCCGGCACTCCGGGTAGGCGTCGCACGCGGGGATGCGATCGCTCAGGGAGGAGACTGGTTCGGCCAGCCGGTCAACCTGGCCAGCCGGATTACCGAGGCAGCCCGCCCCGACAGCGTGCTCGCCGATGCCGCGGCTGTCGAGGCCGCCGGAGACGGCTTCGGGTTCTCGCAGGCCGGACAGCACCGTTTCAAGGGTCTTCGCAGGCCGGTCGGGCTGTTCCGGGTACGTCGACCGGGGGAGAAAAGCGACCGAACCGACCGGCAGGAGTGAGCCCCTCCCCTCTCACGGGACAAGGCGCAGCGACCGGAACCTGTCGTAGGCCGCGGCCAGCAGGGCAACCACGGTGAAGACTTCCAGCCGGCCGGCGATCATCAGCACGCAGGCAACCGCCCGGTTGAACCCGGACAGCGCCTCATAGCTTTCCAGCGCGCCGACCTCACCGATTCCCGGCCCGATCATGTTCAGGGTCGCCGAAGCGGCACTGAATGCGGTCAACGGATCGAGACCCCCGGCGGCCATCGCCATCACGCCGAAACCGTAGACGATCATGTAGATCAGGAAGAAGCCGAGCACGGCGCGCCGCACCTCTTCGCGGTAGACGTGGTCACCGATGCGCAGCACCCGAACGACGGTCGGTTTGATCTGGCGCTGAAGCTCCTGGAAGGCGGACTTGCCGAGCAGCATGACCCTGATCACCTTGATCCCGCCCGCGGTTGAGCCG
Organism: Solirubrobacterales bacterium; assembly: GCA_030835185.1. Lineage (GTDB taxonomy): Bacteria > Actinomycetota > Thermoleophilia > Solirubrobacterales > 70-9 > 67-14. Next base: position 1,345 of record JAUQWL010000028.1, read on the forward strand.
GCGCAGCCACCGATGAACATCGCCAGCACGATGCCGGTCCGGGCAAAAGAGTTCCAGCTGTCGAAGTCGGCGGTCGTGAAACCGGTGGTGGTGACGATCGTGGTCACGCTGAAAATCGAGTCGATCACGGTGCTGCCGAAACCGGTCGAGTCGCCGGCCAGCCACAGGCTGACCCCGACCATCATCGAGATTCCGAAGATGAAGCCGAGGAAGCCGAGCACCTCGGAGGACTGCGGCCGCAGACCCTTGCCGCGGATCGCCCGCCAGTAGAAGGCGAAGTTGATCGCGCCGACGATCATGAAGACCACCGCGACGATCTCGACCGCGACCGAGTCGAAGGCACCGATCGAGGCGCTCCGGGTCGAAAAGCCGCCGGTGGCGATCGTGGTCATCGAGTGGTTGATCGCGTCGAAGACGCCCATGCCGGCCGCGAGATAGGCCAGTGCTGCGACCACCGAGAGCACCAGGTAGATACCGGCGATGATCTTCGCCGTGTCGATTATGCGCGGCGTCAGGCGGTCGCTGGTGACGCTTGAAGTCTCGGCGTAGAAGGCCTTCTGGATGCCCGGCCCGCTGATCGGCGCGATCGCCACCACGAGCACGACGATCCCGATCCCTCCGAGCCACTGCATCAGGCTGCGCCAGACCAGCACGGCCTGTGGCTGGCCGTCGATGTCGTTGAGCAGCGTCGCGCCGGTAGTGGTGAAGCCGCTGACCGACTCGAAGAAAGCGTCGAGTGGGGAGCTGAAAGAGCCTGCGGCAACCAGCGGGACGACACCGGTGACCGAGGCCAGGGTCCATGCCAGGGTGACCGCGAGGAGTCCGGCCACCGGTGTGACGTTGACGCTCCGCTGGTCGGGCGAAATCGCGTCGATCAGAAGTGCCAGGCCGAGAGCCGTCGTGACCACGCCGGGCACCGCGAAAGCAGGGCCGGCCTCGCCGTCGAGGAAGCCGACCGCGGCGCAGACCAGCATCGCCAGGCCGCTGGCCGTAAAGGTGCCGCCGAGAGTCAGTCCGATCAGCGGCGATACGGGCAGCCGCAGCCGCCCGGTCATCGCTTCCCTGCGAAAGCGCGTTCGACCTCGCTCATCGTTCCGAACGGACCGAGCATCAGCAGCCGGTCGCCGACGCTGACCTGGGAACCACGCCCGGGGATCGAGACTTCGTCCTCGCTGAGGATGGCTCCGACTCTGCAGTGGCGCAAGAGGCCGTGGGTCTCGCCGATCGCCATGCCGACTATTGCCGCCCCGGGCCGGACTTCAAGCTCCATCGCCTCGAAACCGCTGCGGTGCAGATGGATTCCTTTGACGCTCGTCGTGTGGACGAACTTGAGAATCGCTTCGGCTGCGATCAGCCTCGGAGAAAAGGCGGCGTCGATCTCGAGAGAGTCGACCAGAGGGGTGAACTCCTCTCGCGAGACTGTCGCCAGCGAGATTCGTGCACCGAGCCGCTTGCCGTTCATCGCGGCGAGCAGGTTGGAACGGTCGTCGCCGGCGCAGGCGATAAAGACGTCCGCCTCGGCGACTCCGGCCGATGCCTGGGATTCCTGGCTCACACCTTCGTCGTGCAGTACGGTCACGCCGGGCACTCGCTCGGCCAGGACCCGCGCCCGGGTTGCGTCGCGCTCGAGAATCGTCGTATCGATCCTCGACTGTTCCAGCTGGCGGGCGAGGTGCAGGCCGATCTTGCCGCCGCCGAAGATCACGGCTCGTTTCACTTCCTCCACCTGTCCGGCGAGGTGGGCTACGGCGCTTCGAAGGTACTCGCGGGCACAGGTGACCAACAGGTGGTCGCCGACCTGCGGCACCGTTCCCGGGCGGGTGAGGCTGGCGACTCCCTTCTGGCTTATGCCGACGATGAAGGCGGGGTGAGGCCGCTCGCGTGCACCCAGCGGGATGCCTGCGACCGGTGAACTCTCGGTGACGATCACTTCGGCGAGCGCCAGTTGGCCGTCACCGAAATACTCGACCGACACCGCGCCGGGCAGATTGATTGCCTTGCTGATGTCGGATGCGGCGGCGCGGTCGGGGTCGATCACGAAGTCGATGCCGAGCAGCTGTTTGGCGAAGGCGCCGTCCTGACCGAAAAAGTCAGGATCGCGAACCCGGGCGACCGTAGTCCTGACCTGTAGCTGGTGCGCGACTGCGGCAGCAGCGATGTTGACTTCGTCTATCGCTGTGACCGCGGCGAGCAAGTCCATCGATTTCGCGTTCTGTTCGCGCAGGATGCGCGGACTGGCTCCGTTGCCTTCGATGACCAGTGCATCGAGTTCGTCGCGGGCCTGCTCGCAGCGCACGGGGTCGGACTCGATCACGATCACCTCATGGCCGTCGGCGCTGAGCGTCCGGGCGACGTTCGTCCCGACCTCGCCGGCGCCGATCACCAGGGCTTTCATCCGTTCGACACTCATCAGAGTGATCTCACCATCTACCGAAGGACTCTAGGCGGGTTTGCGGGCCGAGAGCAGCAGGTTGTAGAAAAGTTCGGCCGGCAGATGCGGTTCGAGCACCGCCACGTCCACTTTCTGGAAGGCGATGTAGCTGCGGAAGGCGAAGTCCCGCCACCGGGCCGGGACCGAATCGGGCACCGCGGTCGACTCCATCGAGCGCATGCCCCAGCCCCATACGTTGGCTACGAGCTCTTCGCCATTGACTGCAGTGTCCTCAAAGCCGGAATGCGGCGGGAGGGCCCTGAGGTCGGCCGGGGCGAAGGCGTGGACGTCGACCTCGGGCTCGAGACAGTGCTCGTCCTCGTGGAGCTGCTCGACGGTGTGCGTGAGCCTGTCGGCACCGAGCGCCAGGCGCCAGAGCGGGGCGACGAGCGAGCCGACCCTCTTCGGCACGGCAGCGAGGCGGTCGCCATAGCGGGACGGCTCGCCGCAGAAGACGATCGCCCCGCCCGGGCGCAAGACGCGGAAGAATTCGGAGAAGGCTTTGTCCAGATCCGGGATGTGATGGAGCACGGCGTGGCCCATGACCACGTCGAAGCTTTCGTCTTCGAACGGCAGGCTGCCGGCTTCGGTGACGACCGTCGTCAACGGCACCCCCAGCGACTCGGCCGTCTTCTCGAGCGAAGCCAGCATGCCGGGCGAGATGTCGGTGGCGGTCAGGTTGCCGATCAGGCCCTGGGTGGCGAGGTTGAGCGAGAAGTAGCCGGTGCCGGAACCTATCTCGAGCGCGTCCTCGAAGCGCCCGGGCAGCTCGCCGCCAAACGCTTTCTTCACCTTGGCCGCGACCTGCTCCTGGCCGACCGCCCCGAAATCGATGCCCCACTTGGCGTCGTAGGAGCCGGCTGCCGCATCGTGGTAGCGGGTGTTTACGTCTTTGATGTGTTCGGGCGTGGCTGTCGGGGAAGCGGGCACGATGGCGAAAGATAGGGAAGAATCGCCTTCCTTGACCGATACCTACATCCAAAGCGATCAACCCGAAGGCGTCCCCCCGCTCGAGTTGACCGGCGAGCGGACCCTGCCGGACGTACCCGAAGAGAATTACTGGTACCGCCGCCATCTGGTCGTCTACGAATGGATCGCCGCCCGCACGGCAGACCTCGAGGTGGTCGATCTGGCCTGCGGAGAAGGCTACGGCTCGGCCGTTCTCGCTCGCGACGCTGCCGACGTGATCGGGGTCGACGCCAATCCGGACGCCTTCGCCCACGCCTCGGCGAAGTACTCGGCCGGCAACCTCAGCTTCCGTCGCGAACTGGTCGAGAGCTTCGACGAGCCCCGCGATGCGATCGTCTTCCTGCAGACGATCGAGCACATCCGTGAACCGGGTCCGCTGCTCGAAGGATTTGCCCGCATCGCTGCGGTCTCCTACATCTCGACTCCGAACCTGCTCACACTGGCCCCGCCGGGAGCGGCGAAGTCCGACAACCCCTGGCACATAAAGGAGTACCGCCTCGAGGAGTTCCGTGCCCTGCTCGAACCCCATTTCTCCCGGGTCGAGATCCTCGGTCTCTCTCACGCCCGCAAGCTCCGCCGGCACGAGTTGGCGCTCTCGCTCGGCTGGGACCGGGTTCACGAACGGCTTGGCCTGGGCAAGCCCTTCTACGACCGATTCACCCCGTCGATTTCTACCGCCGACTTCCGACTCAGCTCCAACGACCTCGAAAGCGCCCTGGACTTCATCGCCGTCTGTCATGTCTGATCCGGCGCTTCACGGCGGGCCCGGGACTCAGCCGTCGGGTGCCGGAGTCGCCCGGGCCGAGGAGGCGGGCGATCTCGCCATCGTCCTGCATTCGCACATGCCCTACGTCGAGGGCTTCGGCACCTATCCTTTCGGCGAGGAGTGGCTCTTCGACGCCGTCATGCATTCCCACCTTCCGGTGCTGGACGCCGCCCGCGACATCACCCTGACGGTGACCCCGGTCCTCGCCGACCAGCTCGAAGCGGAGGGGGTGCCGGAGAGACTGCGGCGCTTCCTTGTCGATCACCGTCTCGGCGCCGCCGCCAACGACATCGAGTCATGCGAGCCCCGCTTCCGGAGTGCCGCTGTGGCGGAGCATGAGCGTTATGCCGCCGCCCTGGCCTTGCTCGACGACTGCGACGGTGACCCGCTGGCGGCGTTCAGGGCCGCGTCGGTGGAGGGTCGGGTCGAGTTGATGGCGTCGAGCGCGACCCACGCCGTGCTGCCGATGCTGGCGACCGACCGCGGTCTCGACCTCCAGGTCGACACCGGTCTGGCCTCCCATCGCCGCCGCTTCGGCTGGAGCGGCGGCTTCTGGCTTCCGGAATGCGGCTACGAGCAGGGGCTGGAAGACAAATTGGCCCGGCACGGTGTCGAGTGGTTCTGCACGGACCAGAGCTCCTTCGAGGCCGGAGACGAGGCCCTGGCTCCGGTCGCAACCGGAGCCGGACCGCTCGCCTTCACGATCGACTGGCCGGCGATCGCCTGGCTCTGGCAGATGGACGGCTATCCATCCTGGCCCGGATACCTCGATTTCCACGCCCTGTCGATGAACGGAGTCAGAATGTTCCGGATCGACGGCGAGCCCTACGACCGTGAGGCCGCAGAGCAGATGGCCCGCAGGCAGGCCCGGGAATTCCTTGACTCCGCCGCAGAACGACTGGCCGGCTACCGCGAACGGACCGGGTCGCGCGGACTGATGGTTTTCGCCTGCGATTGCGAGCTGCTCGGCCACTGGTGGGCCGAAGGGCCCTTCTGGCTCGATGAGGTGCTGGGCGAGGCGGCCGGACGCGGAATCCGGTTGACCACACTCGGTGATGCCTCGCGCCGGATCCGGGACGGGGACGGTACGCCGGTACGCCAGGGCAGACTCCGGGCGTCCACCTGGGGCGAAGAAAAGGACTTCCGGACCTGGGATGCCGCGATCGTCGCCGACCTCGCCTCAGGTGCGCGCAGTCTCGAACTTTCGGTGAACCGGGCGGTCGCCGGTGGACTCGACCGCGACCGGGCCGAACGTGCTGCCCGGGAACTGCTGGCGGCTCAGTCCAGTGACTGGGCTTTCCTCGACGGTCGCAGGCAGGCCGGGGATTACGCCTTCGAGCGTGCAGTCGACCATGCCGCCCTTGCGTTCGAGGCCATAGACTCAACCGGCGTCGCATCGATCGAACCGAAGTTGCGCTCCCTTGCCCCGGACCTGAATCTGGCGCCGCTGCTGGTTCCCTGAAGTATCGCGAAACGATATGAACCGAGTCCTCATCCTGTCCTGGGAGTACCCACCGCTGATCGAAGGCGGTCTTGCCCGTCACGTCAGGAAGCTCTCGGAGGCGCTGGTCGACCTCGGTGTCGAAGTTCATGTGCTGACCAGGGGCGGTGAGCAGGCGACGATCGAAGAGAAGGCGGGCGGGGTCCAGATCCACCGCATCGTCGAACCCGAGCGGCCGACCGATCTGGCCCAGTTCGTGACCTGGGTAGAGCGCATGAACTCCGACATGCTGGCCGTCGGTGTCGAGCTCGGCGACCGTTACGATTTCGACCTCGTCCACGGTCATGACTGGCTCGTGGCAAGCGCCTGCGACCACCTCGCCCGCCGCTACGACACCCCGCTGGTGACCACCATCCACGCGACCGAATTCGGGCGCCACCAGGGCTGGGTCGAGAAGCATCCCCAGGCCCACATCCATGGGGTCGAGAAGTGGATCTCCAACCGCTCCGACCGGGTGATCGCGTGCTCGCTTTTCATGAAGGAGCAGATCGGAGAGATCTTCGCGGTCGAACCGGACCGGGTGACCGTGATCCCGAACGGGATCGATCCCGGCGATCTCCCGGCCGATGACCCTCAGGCGCTGACGAGGCTGCGCGCGGAGTTCGCCGAGCCGGATCAGAACCTCGTCCTGCTGATCGGCCGCCTGGTCTACGAGAAGGGTTTCCAGCTCGCGCTCGAGGCAATGCCCGAGGTAATCAGGCAGATCCCGGACACCCGCTTCCTCGTGGCGGGTTCCGGCACCCACGAAGCCGAACTCCACAAGCAGGCCGAAGACCTCGGCCTGATGGATCACGGCACCTTTCTCGGCTGGATCGGCGACGACGTGCTCCACTCGCTCTACCGGATCTCCGACCTGACCGTGGTGCCGTCGATCTACGAACCGTTCGGCCTGGTCGCCCTCGAGGCGATGGCCTCCGAATGCCCATGCATCGCCGCCGATACCGGTGGGCTGCGAGAAGTGGTGCCGCTCGAGGGTGCCGGCCTGCGATTCCGGGCCAGTGACCCCGAGCACCTCGCCGAAGCCGCGGTCCAGGTCCTCAGCGACGAAGCCCTCAGCCGCCAGATGGTCTCGGAGGGTCTCTCTCACATCCGCCTCTTCGACTGGGCCGACGTCGCCCGTCAGACGCTCGCCCTCTACGGCGAAGTGACCGCCGTCGCCGACCCTTCCTGACGAAACACCCCGGGGTATCTGCCCAAGCCAGGAACCGCCGGGTCATGAGGGCGCTCGGGGGAGGGTCTCCCGCCACACCCATCGTTCCCGCTCGACCCTCCTCCGATCACCCTCATCGCCGAAGCCTCAACGGGGTCGCCATGCGACCGGGAGCGGTTCGTCGTTGTCCGGCATCCCCCGACGAGTGACGCGACGATGAGGTGGCCGGGCCGGGGTGGCCGGGCGCCTCATGGCCTGCGGCTCTCGAAGCCGGGGTCAGGGCAGGTCGAGCACTCCGGGATCGCCCGGCCTCGGTTCGACCGGGTCGGGCCAGGTGAGGTGCTCGGGTGCGTCCCTCATCCTGAGGATGCGGGCGGGAACTCCGCCAACGACCGCGTTGGCCGGGACGTCTTTGGTCACCACCGCGTTCGTGCCGATGATCGAGTTGTCTCCGACCGACACCCCTCGCAGTACACAG
>JAUQWL010000228.1 GCA_030835185.1 Solirubrobacterales bacterium
CTGCTGGACCGGAGTAAGCGCGGCCCAGTCCGGAATCGTCGCATTGATACCGCCGCCTGTGCAGCTCGAATCGTCGAATACCTGAAGGCCGGCGCCGGCGAAGTCGAGGCTGGATCCCGCTTTCGGATACGGATTCGCGCGGCTGCTGTTCAACCGTGTGTCGTAGGCCGTTGCGGTCTCGGGACCCATGGTGACCCCGGCTCGGATGAACCTGACACCGTTGGGATTCGTCGGGTACGTCGCCCGGGCGTTGAGCGCCGTGGCGGCGTTGCCGAGGAAGGCGGCGAGTTCCTTCTTGTAGTAGTCGGCCGTCTGGAGAATCGGGTCGAGCTCGTTGAGATAGTCGGGCAGCCTGGCCAGGAGTTTCGGCGCTTCTTCATCGAGGAAGCCGCGCAGCGAGGGGAAGGCCCTCGGGGCTTTGTTGATCACCGGCTTGATGCCCTCGTAGAGGCGGATCAGCTGCGGATCCAGCTTCAGGGAGGCGTCGAACAGGGGTTTGACCTGGCGGGCGACCGGGACCATCTTGAGCATTACCGGAGTGCCGACCTGGCTGAAGTCGCCCAGTCGCTCCTGGGTCAGACGCGATTCCTGCAGGAAGGTCGGGAAAATCCGGAAGAAGTCCTGGAGATCCTGCCGTCGTTCGGCAGTCGTCCGGAAGACGGTGTTCGTATTGCTTATAAGCCCGCTCAGTTGGCCCTGACGCTTGCTCAGGGCATCGAACACCACGCCGGTGTTGCGAACCAGTCTGGTCACATCCTCTTCCTGCTGGTTGAGGATGCTGAGCACGTCGTCGAGTTCGCTCAGCGTGCCGGGGAGTACGCCGAGGGTCTGGTTGAGGGTCGATCCCCGTCCGGACACGGCGATCGAGTTGTCGATCGCTCCCTGCTTGAAAGCCTCCCTGGTCTTCTCGTCCCAGGTTCTGAAGATCTCGTCGAGCTGAACCGACTTGGCCACCTGGGCGGCGGGAAGCTCCCCGCCATCCGGCAGCATGCCGTCACGCCTGTCGCCGGGAGTCAGCTCGATGTAGGCTTCGCCGAGCAGTGATTTCGCCCTGAGGATGGCGCGGGTGTCTCTCGGGACCGGGGCGTACTCGGGGTCGATCTCGAGCGTGACGATCGCCTCTGCGTCCTGATCGCCTGTACCGAGCTCCACTTTGCTGATCCGGCCGATCTCGACTCCGGAGACCTTGATCTGGGACTGCTCGGCGAGCTGTCCGATCTGGGTGAGAGGCAGCTTCAGTTTGTAGCCGGAGGCAGCCAGCGGGGTCGGTCCGCCGAACGCGACCCAGACGAAAAGCAGCAGGCCGAAACAGGCGAGCACGAAGCCCGAAAGCGTGATCAGTTGTCCTATCGAAGGTGCCTGTTTGTTCATGGGCCGGCCGGCGGGATCTGGGGGCAGATACCCCCATCGACGGGATTGGTCGGGGGCGGAAGCTGGGCGAGGCGGTATGCGGTGAAGAGCTGCGGAAGGCCGGAGCTACCGTTCCAGGCGATCTGGCTGGCCTGGAGCGCCGTGTTGCAGTTGATCGTGCTCAGACCGCGACGCACCGGGCCGATCGCGTCCTGCGTGGACATCGAGGAGTTGAAGTTCTGGGCCAGCCAGGGTGCCCAGAAGAGGAAGCCCTCCTGAGAGTCGCCGGGCGGGTTGTAGGCCCACAGGTCGAGCAGGCGGTTCAGGTTG
>JAUQWL010000229.1 GCA_030835185.1 Solirubrobacterales bacterium
CCGTCCTCGTCGTAGACCAGGATTCCCCAGACCACCCAGCAGCAGAGGAAGAACACGGCCAGCGACCACCAGGGAAATGCTCCGGCGACCGAGATCAGGGCAACGACAGCGCCGATACTGCCGGCCAGTATTCCGATGATCCGACCGTAAGCGTTCCCTGCCAACAGCGAGAAACCACCCGTGAGCTGAAAGACCCCGATCACGATCACGACCCATCCAAGGGTGTTGAGGTCACTGAAGATCAGCCTCGTATCGTTGACGAAAACGTTTGCGTTGTCCAGCGCTCCAATGCCGTAAATGATGTTCAGGACTCCGAGAATCAGAAGCATGATCCCGGCGAACGCGACTCGTCCAGCACCCTTCATACGTGACACCTTTCTCCTGGCCGGAGGGCAGGGGCCCACCCGGTCGTCGGCCCACCAGAGAGCCGACATCGTTCTCCCATTCCGACACCAAGGTAGACCAGCCCGTGTTCAGGCCTTAACCTCTATCGGGTGATCGGGGGAATCCGGCTCTGGTCACCGGCGCCTACCGTCCCGGACCGTCCCGCGCAGATCCCCGGCTACACTGCGCCGGTGGATCGGACGAGAACGAACGGTGCCGGAAAGGCGCGTGACCGGGCGCTGCCCGGCTTCGCTCCTTCACCGGTCCCGGCTCCGGCCGAACGAATTGCCAGGCCGAGACTGACCGACAGGCTGCTGCTCTCGCCGCCGATGCGGCTGGTCGTACTCTGCGCGCCGGCGGGCTACTCGAAAACCACGACGCTCCACAGCTGGGCGGATGCCGACCGGCGTCCGTTCCTCTGGATTGCCTGCGGCCGGCGGCATGACGACCCCGCCTGCCTGATCGGTGCGATCGCAAGCGCTCTCGCGAAGATCACGCCGATCGACGAAGAGACGACTGCCGCACTCGAGATCGAGGCATCCTGGCCGGACAGGGCGATCGCCCGGCTCGGCCGTTCGCTCGAGGTGGAATGCCCGCAATTCGCGCTCGTGATCGACGACGCCCACCTGCTGAAGAGCCCTGGCTCGGTGGCGATACTCGAAAGCCTTTCCGAGATCCTCCCCGCCCAGGCCCAGCTCGTGATCGGATCGCGCGAGGCTCCGCCGCTCCGGCTCGGTCGCATGCGGGCCAACCGCGATCTGCTCGAGCTGGGGATCGCCGACCTGGCGATGACTCGCCGGGAGAGCCAGAGGTTGCTCCAGGGCGCCGGCCTCGGTCTGGACGAACACCAGGTCAAGTTGATCCACGATCGCACGGAAGGGTGGCCGGCCGCCCTCCACCTCGCGTCGCTCGCTCTGAGCGGCAGCGACGATCTGGCTGTCGCAGTCGAAGCGTTCGCGGGCAACGACCGCGCCGTCGCAGAGTACCTCCGGGACGAATTCCTCTCGGTCAGCGATCCGGGCCTGGTCGAGTTCATGACCCGGACTTCCATCCTGGAAACACTCTCGGGCCCCGCCTGCGATGAGACCCTCGAGCGGACCGACTCGGCCCGGATCCTTCAGCAGCTGGCGCGGTCCAATGCGCTGGTGATCCCACTGGACCGCAAGGACGAGACCTACCGCTACCACCATCTCTTCGCGGACATGCTGCGTTCCGAACTGATTCGCAGCGAACCGGAACGGGTGGGCGATCTCCACGCGAAAGCGAGTCTCTGGTACACGAAGAACTCGGAGACGGAGCTGGCCGTCGAACACGCGATCGAGTCGGGCGATTCCTGTCTCGCAGGTTGCCTGATCTGGAAATCGCTCCCCGAGCTCAGCGGCCGCGGAAGGATCGCCACGCTCGACCGCTGGCTCGCGGACGTCGGGCAGGACCGTTTCAGCGAATGCCACGGCCTGGTGTTCACCGCGGCCCATACGAGCATGATGGCCGGAGCCGGCGACCGGGCCGCTTACTGGCTCAGCTTCGCGTCGGAGCTCGAACCACCGCCGGACTGTCCGGTTCAGATCGCCGCCGACCTGGCAATGCTGAGGGCGACCCACGCGATGGACGGGACGGCATCGATGGGATCCGACGCCGGGAAGGTGCTGGCACTCAAGGCGCCCGACAGCGTTTGGAGAGGGGCGGCGAACTTCTATCTGGGGGTGTCGAAGCATCTGCTCGGCGATTCGGAAGCCGCGGTCCCCGTACTTCGGGACGCAGCGCGCCTGACCGCAGCGGAGTCCCCCATCATCCAGTCCCTGGCCCTCGCCCAGCTGGCGATGATCGCCCACGAGGACGACGACCCGAAGGCCGCCGCGCAGCTGGTTTCAGCGGCAAGAGGTCAGGTCGACCGGTGCGGCCTCGCCGAGTTCCCCGCGATGACCCTCGTCTACGCGATCGAGTCGATGGTCCTGGCACTCGAAGGACGGTCCGGCAAGGCACTCGCCGGTCTGACCGCAGGCTGCCGTCTTCTCGAAAGGCTCAACAGCTTCCCACCGTGGTACGAGGCCGAGACCCGGCTCGCCTTCGCCCGAGCCTGCCTCCAGCTCGAAAGTATCGGCGAGGCCAGGAGCATGCTCAGGCAGGCCCGGGTCCATCTCGACCTCACGCCCGACGCAGTGGTGCTCGAAGGGTGGTTCAGCGGGCTGCAGGAGGACATCAACGAACGCTTTGGAGATCGTGCCAGGGCTTCACAGCTGACCAGGGCGGAAATGCGCACCCTCCAATACCTGCCGACGCACCTTTCTTTCCGACAGGTCGGCGCCGCAAACCACGTTTCCCAGAACACGGTCAAGACCCAGGCCCGCTCGATCTACCGCAAGCTGGGAGTCAACTCGAGGGCCGAAGCGGTCGAAGCGGCACGAACGGCAGGGCTTTTCGATCGGGAGGTTCCGACCCCGTAGCCGTAGACGGGCAGTAGCGGCACACCGCCCCGGGGCCAGAGTTCCGGCTGACGGCGGCATTAGGGTTTCGCCATGCACATTCGCCGGCAGAGAGGGAGCGGACAAGACCGGTCCGAGGGCAAAGCGCCCGAAGGCGGAATCGCTTTCGACGTCAGCGAGCGTGACACGGCCCAGATCTTCTCGGTACCCGAATGGCTGAGAAACGCGGGGCTGATGGCCTGGCTGCTGGTCGGCGTGGCCTTCCTGCTGGTCGGGCTGGTCTGGCTGGTGGGCCTGACGGCGGTGATCGTAGTTCCTGTGATCACCGCCGCCATCGTCGCTTCGGTCGCCTCGCCGGTGATCACCTGGCTTCAGGCTCATCGGGTTCCGCGAGCACTGGGCTCGGTCATGATGCTTCTGGCGGTAATCGGCATCACGTTCGGGATGCTGCTGGTGGTCGTTCTCGGCATCACCGGTCAGGCGACTGACGTCAGCGGACATCTTGACGACGCCAGGAAGGAGCTGACCGGCTGGGCCAAAGATCTCGGCCTGAATCCGGAGAAGGCCGAGAATGCGGGTGACGATGCCGGCAAAGGCGCCACCGACAGCGTCTCCGCGCTGCTGTCTGGAGCCGTGTCCGGCATCAAGGGCCTGACTTCGCTCGTCTTCTTCCTGGCGATGACACTCCTCAGCCTCTTCTTCCTGCTCAAGGACGGACCTCAGATAAGAAGATGGGGAGAGAGCCACTCCGGTATCCCTTCCGACCTGACGAGGATCATTACGCAGCGGGTCATCGGCTCCCTGCGGGGTTACTTCCTCGGAGTCACGATCGTTGCCCTGTTCAATACGGTCGTGGTGACCATCGGCGCCCTGGTACTCGGGGTGCCGCTGATCGGGACCATCGCGGCGGTCACGTTCGTGGGCGCCTACATCCCCTACATCGGTGCCTGGACGGCCGGCGCATTCGCCGTGCTGTTGGCTCTGGGCGGTGCGGGGACGGATGCCGCTGCCGGCATGATCGTGGTCCAGTTGCTGGCCAACGGCATCCTCCAGCAACTGGTCCAGCCCTTTGCCATGGGAGCGGCGCTCGGCATCCACCCGCTCGCCGTGCTGATTGTGACGATCGCCGGCGGGGCCCTGTTCGGAACTCTCGGGCTGATTCTCGCCGCGCCGCTCACAGCCGCCGCGACCCGGATCCTCAGCGATGTCGCCGCGGCGAAAGCAGCAGGGGCCGCCGAAGGCGAACCGCCACCTGAAGCTGTGCCCGGCGTGGCCTGACAGCCTGTCTCAACTCCGCCGGAACCACCCGGAATCTCCGGATTGGGTCAGGTGAAGACGATCTGGGCACCCGCCGACATCTCGTAGAACTCGCCGACCGTGATCACCGAGTCGACCTGGGGGATCAGATCGTCGTCGGACAGACCGAACAGGTCAACTGATGCCTTGCAGCCGTAGAGCGGTGCGCCGGAGTCGGCGATCATCTCGACGAACTCGGGGATCGGCGGGATGTCGAGCTTCTCCATCTCTTTGCCGAGCTTGCCGGTGACCATCGCGGAGACCCCCGGGATGGCGCCGGCCCAGGTCGCCATGTGGAGGCCCGGGTTGCCGACCGTCGCGACCTTGATCTTGTCCTGTTTGGACTTGTTGATCGCGTCGAGTCCGAAGAAGGTGAAGAAGACGCTGGCTTCCATGCCTTCCATGCGGGCGCCGTTGGCCATGATCAGGCCCGGATAGACACCCTCCAACGATCCTCTGGAGATGACGATCGAAACCTTCTCGATCGGATCGGGTGCGGGACTTCCGTTCTGCTGTGCCATTTCCTGTTGTGCCGTGTTGCTCATGCCTGTCCTCCTAGATGCAGCCGCGGGGTTTGGGGATTCCGGCAACCTTGGCGGCCAGCTTGGCCGGGCCCTTCGGGAAGAGCGAGTAAAGCTCCTTGATCGGAACGCCGGAGGCCTTGCCGAGCGTCCGGATCGAAGGCGCGGTGCCGTTCTCCAGGTAAGAGTCACGCATGTAGTTGACGACCATCCAGTGACGGTCGGTCAACTCGGCGATCCCGTTCTCGGCGGCGATCTGCTCGCCCACCTGCTCGTTCCACTGCGCCGGGTCTTCGAGGAAGCCCTCGGCGTCGACCTCGACCGGCGTGCCGGCATAGGTGACAGTGCTCATTCGGATTCTCCTTGGTTGCTGGGTGTCGGCTGTTTGCCGTCCATTGACATCTGTGCCCCGATACCCGGCACGTCGCGACCTGGGAGAAGCGCGTGCCAGTAGAAGGGTTGGAAAGCGAGCTTAGCCATATGGTTGAGCCGGGACTCGCGCAGCAGCGGCAGGCCGACGCGGGCGAAGGGGTAGCGGCCGGGCAGCGGCTCGACTTCATAGTTGAAGTCGATCAGCAGAGCCTTGTGAAAACCGGTCTCGATGAAGCAGTTGGCGTGGCCGTCGTAGGTGCCTTCCGGTTCCTCGCCGTCGAAGAACCGTTCGATGTTGGCGGTCAGCGTGTCGCCTTCGAAGTGAGTCGCCGAGCCGGCTTTCGAGGCCGGCAGGTTGGTCGCATCGCCGATCGCGAAAATGTTCGGCGCCACCGCGCTCTGGAGCGTGTGCGGATCGGTCATGACGAAGCCGAGTTCGTCTCCGAGGCCCTCCGAACGGGAAACGAAGTCAGCCCCGCCGTGGACCGGAATGCTCACCAGAAGATCGAATGGGATCTCGCGCTCGTCCCAGCTGATCAACTTTCCGGCGTCTCCGTCGACCTGGCCGGTGGCGAACTCCGTCTCGAGGCGGATGTCCTTGCTCTTGAGCAGGTCCCCCAGCTCCCGGGAGGCGACCGGCTTGGTGAAGGCTCCGTCCAGTGGGGTGACGTACGTGATCTCAACCTCGCTGCGGACCCCCCGCTCATGCAGGAACCAGTCCGCCAGGAAGCAGAACTCGAGCGGCGCCACCGGGCACTTGATCGGCATCTCGACCATGTTCATTACGAGATGGCCGGAGTCGAAGCCCTTGAGCTTCTCCCGCAACGCAACCGCTTCGTCGAGCGTGTAGAAGCCGAAGGCCGAACCCTGGCTCAGCGCCTCCGGCAGTCCTTCCGTCTCTTCCGGCAGGAGCGAGGAGCCGCTGGCGACGACCAGGACGTCGTAGACGAACCGGGATCCGTCCTTGAGCAGCACCTCCTCGGCTTCGATGTCGACCCGGTCCACCTCGCCGATGTGGAAGTTGATGCCCTTTCGGAGCTGCTTCGCACGGGAACGCACGATGTCATCCGGATCGGCCAGTGCGAACGGGACGAAGAGCAGCCCCGGCTGGTAGAGGTGACGGTCGTCGGCGTCGATCACGGTGATCTGAGCGCGGTCGCCGTAGCGACGGCGGAGGCGATTTGCGGTGAGCGTGCCGCCGGTTCCGGCACCGATTATCAGGATTCTCTTGCTCATGGTCGGACTATGCCTGTTGCCGGGATGACCTTCATGGCACCTTTCTCTGTTGCGGCCGGGGGTTGTGGCCGGGATTCTCTTCTGGCTCGATATCTGGCTACCAAGAGTAGCCGGGTCGCGGTGCCGATCCTCGGTAGAAGACCGCAGACCGCACCGGTCCCCCGATCGGAACCGGCACCGGCGCCGGCTGCCGCCACCCGGCGGAGCCGACGAAAAGTCACCCGCCGGTCGAGGCCCTGACCAGCAGCTCGGTATCGACCTGGACCGACTGCGACCCGGCATCCGGGTCGAGGATCGCATCGATCAGGATCGTCACCGCGGTCTGGGCCAGCTCCACCGGCTTCTCGTCGATCGTAGTCAGCGGCGGTGACGTCGAGCGGGCGATGTGACCGTCGCTGCAGGTGGCGATGAACATGTCCCGTGGGACGCCCGCTCCGACTGCGGCAGCCCGCTCCAGAAGCGCTTCCGCAAGGGTGTCGATAGTCGCGTAAACCGCTTCCGGACGGCCGGGGCGGGTGACGATCCCTTCGACAGCGACCCCTGCATCGGATGGCTCGGGACTGTCGGCCATGACCACTCGCGGCTCCAGCTCATGACGGGAACACCAGTCAAGGTAGGCGTCGATGCTGTCCTGCTGGAACGAATCGATCGGTTCGGCCGCCAGCAGGGCGATCGAGCGGGCACCCTTTTCGTTGAAGTGGTCGAGGACTTCGAACGTAGCGCGCGTGTAATCGTTGTCGACCAGCAGTTCCGGCCCCGCCTCGGGGCCGATCCGGTCGAGCCGCCGTCCGATGGTGACCACCGGACGGCCGATCCGGTCGAATGTTGCGATGGTCGGATCGTCGTGGGAGGGATCGACCACCACCGCACCGTCCACCGCCACCCGGTCGAGGCTTTCTGAGGGCGAGGCCACCAGCAGTCCGTAGTCGAGTTCGAGCGCGCGGGCGGCCGCAGCGCCAAGCAGCCTGAAGAAATACTCGACCGAGCTGACGACTTCGGGCACCTGGCGAATTGCCGGCATCGCGATCGAGATCAGCTGTGTCCTCCCTCCGACCAGCGACCGCGCGGTTGCGTTGGGCACATATCCCAGTGCGGCGGCGCTCGCTTTGACCCGTTCGCGCGTCTCCTCGGACATCCTTCCCTTGTCGCGCAGGGCGAGTGAAACCGTTGCCGCCGAGACCCCGGTTTCGCGGGCGATGTCGGTGATGCTGGGCAGCCGCTTCATCACTTCAGAGGATAGAGAGGGCAGGCCGGGACGTCGGTCACGTTCAGACCGGGACGACGGTCGCCTCTGCACGCGGACGGGAATTCTGCTAAAACGTTTGACCATTACCGGGGGCCCGGATCGCCGGTGCCACAGGGAAACGAAGAAATGAACGGAGAGGATGCTCAGATGACTCGCGGAAGACTGAAGTTGCTCGTACTGGCAGCCCTGATCGTGCTCGGCCTTTCTGTGCCCGGCCCGGTGGGGGCCATGACTCCGGCCGACACCGTCTACAGAAACGGAACGGTCCTGACCATGGACCCGGAACATCCGACCGGCCGGGCCGTCGCCGTGAGAAACGGAAAGATCGCCTGGGTGGGCCCGAGCAAGGGCGCCTCGGAGTTCACCGGCCGGAAAACACGGGTCGTCAACCTGAAGGGCAAGACGGTGATGCCAGGCCTGATCGACGGCCACGCCCACCCGCTCGCCGGTGGCGACATCCTCGACGACTGCGACCTCGAAAACATCGAGGCGACCATTCCGGACCTGATTGCCGTGATTTCAGAATGCGACGCGGCAGACCCCGCAACGGACGACAAGGACTGGCTGCTGGTCTCCAACTGGAGTCCGGTCGGCCTGCTGCCCCCCGGGACCGAGGCAACCCGACAGGATCTCGATGCCGCTTTCCCGCACCGTCCGGTCTACGTCCAGGGATCTGACTTCCACAACTCCTGGGTGAATTCACGCGCGCTGGAACTGGCCGGCGTCAGCAAGGACACCCCCGACCCGAGCGGCGGCACGTTCGTCCGTGAGCCCGACGGAACCCCGACCGGTCTGCTGATCGACGACGCCCAGTGGGTCGTCAACGATGCCGTCCCGCCCAAGAAGTTCAGCGAGACCGTGGCCGACGGACGGCGTGCGGTCAGGGCTATGAACGGCTCGGGAATCACGACCGCAACCGACGCCGCCGCGAGTGAGGAAACCCTCAAGGTCTGGGCAGCACTCGCAAGGAAGGGCCAGATGTCGCTGCGGATGAACTCGATGGCGATCATCGACAGCGGGATGCCGGTGAACAAAGCCGTGGCCTACTTCAAACGCCTGGAGCGCAAGTACTCGAAGGGCCGCAACCGTGTCCCGGGAATCAAGATGCTGGTCGACGGGGTGATCGAGTACCCGGCGCAGACCGCCGCCCTGCTCGAGCCGTACCTGGTCGATGAAGGTGGCGAGATGGTCCCCGGCACATCGAAGGGCGATCTCTACTTCAACCGGAATCGACTGACTGCGATGGTCAGGCGCTTCGACTCGATGAAGAAGCTGATCCACATGCATACGATCGGCG
>JAUQWL010000029.1 GCA_030835185.1 Solirubrobacterales bacterium
TCGCAGCTGCCCGGGATGCGGTCGGTCTGATCGCCGAAACCCGCCGCCGGTTCACCTTGAACGTGAACGAGGAACTGGCCCTCGAAGCACTCTGTTTTCGCATGGCCCGGCTGTTCCACCCGGCCTGACGCCGCCGCACCCGGGCGACCCGGCCCGTGGCCGTCCGGCCTGATACGGCCTGAAATGGCCCGTCCGGTCAGATACGGCCTGAAACGGCCGGCCCCGGTCAAGGCCGGGCCGAAGCCGCTGCTGCACCGGCCCGAAGCCGCCGGAGCCCTGTCAGGTCCGATCCGGCCTGGTCGACTCCCGCTCGCCCGGCTTTTCGATCGTATCGATCGCGCTTTGCTGGGCGAGCCGGGTGATCTGTTTGGACTGCCTTGAGGCGATCACGCTGAAGTTGAGCGCCAGTCCGAGCAGAACCAGCAGAACTACCGAGAAGAGAGCGATGGTTACGTCGCGCACGCCCATCGCCCTGGCGATCAGCTCCAGCAGACCGGGGAAAGCGGCGCCCGCGAGCATCGCGAGTCCGAGCAGGAACCAGGCGATGCTGTAGCGCTCCAGCAGGCGGTCACGCCGGATCAGGTCGAGAATCCAGAACATGAAGGCGATCGCCAGGATCGCAGCGATTATCCGCGACTGCGGGGTGAGCCGGACGACGGGCTCGGTCGTGGCCAGCAGGGTGTTCATGGTTTGCTCCTGGGAGTGGCGGTCCGGGGCCGTAGCTGGCCGACCAGCAGGATGATCAGCGTCTTGAAGATGTAAAAGGCCGAGACGAGCGGCGTGATGAACGAGTGGCCGTCCGCCCGCGGCAGCATCTCGACCGGCAGCTCGCGGACGACAAGACCGGCTCGCACCGCCTGCTGAAGTGACTCGACCTCGGCGAAATCGGCCGAGTAACGTCTCGAGAACAGGACCATCGCGCGCTTTCCGACCGCCCTCATTCCGCTGGTGGTATCGGTGAAGGTCTGGCGGGTGACGGTCGACACGATCAGGCTGAACATGTGCTGGCCGGCCCGTCTGGCGCGGGAGGCGCTGTACTGGGACTCTCCGGCGAACCTTGACCCGACCACCAGGTCGGCCTCGCCGGCCTCGACCACCGCGACCAGCCGTGCGAGTTCCGCGGCCGGATGCTGTCCGTCGCCGTCGAGCTGTCCGCAGAAGTCGTAGCCGTGGGCCAGGGCGAAGATATAACCGGTCTGATGCGCCGCTCCGACCCCCTGGTTGAAAGGCAGGGAGGCGACCATCGCTCCCGCCCCGCGGGAGAGCGCGGCGGTCCGGTCGCACGACCCGTCGTCGATCACCAGGACGTCGGCGTGCGGCAGGTGCTCCCGCGTGTCGGCAATGACCGCCTCGATCGAGCTCTGTTCGTTCCAGGCCGGGATGAAAACCAGCGTCTTCACATCTCGATTGTGGACGATTCCGGCATCCGGGGCTGTGCGATCGCCGCCGCCGCCGTGGTCTAGGGTGCGTCAGGTATGAGAAACCGCCCCCAGCGCCGCAGGAGGCGTCATATAGGGATGAGGCTCTGGCTGGCCGCGGGTTTCACCGTGGTAGCCCTGCTGACCGTCGCGATCATGCTCGGCTCAGTCACCAGTTCGAGCCGTGACCTGCTCTCCGAGCGCTCGACCGAACTCGCCGTCGGGAGGACCATCCGGCTGGCTGACCGCATCTCCAAACCCGATGCGGACATCGATGCCGAGGTCGAGGCGGCCAACGGCGAAGGCTTCGCGGCGTGGTTCTTCTCCCCGAACGGGGAGGTAGGGACCGACGACGTCGCGATTCGCCCGATCCTCCACCCCCAGGATTTCCGGAAGGTCAAGTCTTCGGCTCTCGTCGGGGTGCGCACGTCGACCGAACTCGAGGATGCAGACGTCACTCTCGTGGGTGCTCCGGTATTCAGGGACGGGATCCTGATCGGTGCCGTCCTCGGCCGTTACTCGCAGCCGGTGGTGATCAGAGGCGCCCTGGACAGCTTGCGCTCTGAAAGCGTGAAGGCGGCGATCATCGCGATCCTCTTCGGCACCGCCCTCGGGGTCGGAATCGCCTCGCTGATCACGGTCCGGCTGAAGCACATCGCAGC
>JAUQWL010000230.1 GCA_030835185.1 Solirubrobacterales bacterium
GACACCCTCCAGCCACTCGACCGCGGCGCCCAGTCCGGCGGCCTGGGCGATCGGTGGGGTTCCCGGTTCGAACCTTGCCGGGGTCTCGGCCCAGGTGATCTCGTCCTTCGTCACCTTGTTGATCATCGAGCCGCCGCCCTCTAATGGCTCCATTTCGTCGAGTATCTCGCGACGGCCATACAGAACGCCGATCCCGGTCGGACCGTAGAGCTTGTGACCGGTGAAGCCGTAGAAGTCGGCCCCGATCTCTTTGACGTTCACCGGCATGCGTGGCGCCGCCTGGGCGCCGTCGATCAAAGTCATGGCACCCGCGGCCCTTGCTTCGGCGACGATCTCGGCCACCGGCAGCACCGTGCCGAGCACGTTGGACACGTGGGTCACTGTGACCACCTTCGGCCCTCGGGCGATCGCCGACGTCAGCGCCTCGCGATCGAGCCGGCCTTCGTCATCGATGCCGATCCAGTCGAGTTCTGCGCCGGTCCGCCTGGCGATCAGGTGCCACGGAACGATGTTGGAGTGGTGCTCCAGTTCAGTCAGGACGATGCGGTCACCCGGCCCGAGGTTGTCGGCTCCCCAGCTCTGGGCGGCGAGGTTGATCGCGGCGGTCACGTTCCTGGTGAAGACGATCTCGCGTGGCTTCGCACCGAGCAGGCCGGCGACTCTGGCGCGAGCCCCTTCATACAGGCCGGTCGCCTCGGCCGAGAGCGTGTGGGCACCCCGGTGGACGTTCGAGTTGTGGAGGCGGTAGTACTCGTCCACCGCCTCGATCACACGGGCCGGCTTCTGGGCGGTGGCGCCGTTGTCGAGGTAAGAGAGCGGCTTGCCCTTCACCTCGCGGGAGAGGATCGGGAACTCGGCCCGGATCGACTCCAGCGACCTGTCACCGACAAGCGTCGGGGAAGTCGCCGAAGACGGGGCCGCGGGGCTCATACGGCCCCTGCCTCGACCTCCTCCTTGATCCACCCGTAGCCCTCTGCTTCGAGCTGGTCGACCAGCTCGGCGCCGCCCTCCTTGACGATCCTGCCGTCGAACATGACGTGGACCATGTCGGGCTTGACCATGTGAAGCAGTCGCTGGTAGTGGGTGATGATCAAGGCGCCCATGTCGGGGCCGGTGAACTTGTTGATGCCTTCGGCGACAGTGCGCAGAGCGTCGATGTCGAGGCCGGAGTCGGTCTCGTCGAGGATCGCCATCTGCGGCTTGAGCAGCGCCAGCTGAAGCAGCTCCATGCGCTTCTTCTCGCCGCCGGAGAAGCCGTCATTGAGGTAACGGCTGGAGAAGTCCTGAGGGATGTTTGCCAGGTCCATCGCCTCGCGGGCGAGGGCAGCGAACTCCCTGATCTTGAGCGGTGTCTCGCCGCGGGCCTCGCGCTGGGCGTTGAGGATGGTCCGCAGGTACTTGCTGACCGCTACGCCCGGGATTGCCACCGGGTACTGGAAGGCCATGAAGATGCCGGCCTGCGAGCGGTCGTCAGGGGCGGCTTCGGTGATGTCTTCACCGTCGAAGGTGATTGAGCCCTCGGTGATCTCGAGTGCGGGATGACCCATGATCGCATTGGCCAGGGTGGACTTGCCGGAGCCGTTCGGGCCCATCAGGGCGTGGACCCTGCCCTTTTCGACCGAGAGGTCGAGCCCGCGGAGGATCTCTTTGTCCTCGACGCTGACATGAAGGTTCTTGATCTCTAGCTCTGCCAAGGGGACGGCTCCGTTTCTTCGTTTCGGTTGTCGCTGGGGAGGCTCAGGCCGGCGTGGCGACGGTCTTCGACCGCTCGTCGACAGGCTTGGAGAACTCGACCAGCTCGGCGAGGGTGGTGCCCTGAAGGGCGCGGTTGACGCCGCCCTGGACTCTGGTCCAGAGAAGCTTGGTGGCGCAGGCCCGTTCGGATTCGCCCTCATGAGAACAGAGGACCTTGCCCTCCGGGGACTCATGGAAGCACTCCATCGGGGCGATCTGTCCTTCGAGTGCTTCGACCACTTCGAGCATCGTTATCTCCTTGGCCGGATGCGCCAGGCTGTAGCCGCCGTGCGCTCCGCGGGTAGAGGTGACAAGCCCGGCCCGGCGCAGTTTGGCGACCAGGTGCTCCAGGTAGGAGAGGGGAAGGCGCTCGGCTTCGGCCACGGAATTGAGCGAAACCGGGCCGATATCCGGCTGACGGCCCAGCTCCACCATGAGGCGGACCCCGTACTCGGCTTTGGTCGAAAACAGCATCGGACTAAATCCTAGAGCATTAGTCGGGTTGGGCTCTTCGGCGCTGACGATTCTGCATCAGACGGTGCTTCAGCCGCCGCCAGGGAGAGACCCTGAGGGTGCCGCGTGCGTAGCTCCCGAGTGCCCGGGCGAGTACCGATTCGCCGAAGGAATCGGGCCCCGGGAGCTCGATGCGAATCTCGACCGTGCCCGGGTCGCCTTCCCTCACTTCCGTCGCATCGGCGACCAGGTTGCGGAACAGTTCGTTCGCACCGTCGTTGTCCTCGAGGACCAGGGCCAGGAAGTAGTCGACTCCCTCTTCGCTGGCCCGTCTGGCGAGCCTCTGCAACAGGGCCGAGGCCAGGCCCTTGCCCTGCCAGGGATCGCCGACGATCACTGCGACCTCGGCCTCCCTCAGGTGCGGGGTCTTCATGCTGAGCCCGCCGGGCTTCAGCGTGCCAGGGGTCGCGCTGTCGGGTCGGTCCCCGTCTTCGGTCTCTTCCGGGGAGTCCCCACCCTTTGCGTCGACGCAGACGTACCGGGCGACCGCCACGATTCCGCCGTTGTC
>JAUQWL010000030.1 GCA_030835185.1 Solirubrobacterales bacterium
CCCGCCTTCGACCAGCTGGATCATCTGCATGATCATCACTTCGAACTCGACGTCTTCGGCGAGAGATCGCATGGCAGCGGCCATCCGGACGACGTCGCCATGATGGTCGGCTCCGAGCACGGTCAGCAGCCGGGTGTTTCCCCTCTCGTACTTGCCCACGTGATAGGCGACGTCGGCTCCGAAGTACGTCGGCTCGCCGGTCGAGCGGACCAGGACACGGTCCTTGTCGTCGCCGAAATCCGTCGTCCGCAGCCAGAGGGCGCCATCTTCTTCGAATGTGTGACCGGCCTCCCTCAGCCGGTCGAGCCACTTGTCAACCAGCTCGTCTTCGTAGAGCGAGCGCTCCGAAAAGAAGCCGTCCATGTGAACGCCGAAGGACTCGAGCGAACTGCGAATGCCCTCGACCATCCAGGCGACTCCGTGGCGGGCCAGTCCCGTGAGGTCGTCCGGTGCGATGCCTTCGCTACGGGCCCGCTCGGCCAGGTCGTTGACGTAACCGCCCTGGTATCCGTTCTCGGGTGGCTCCCTGCCTTCCATCCGGGCGGCGATCGAGAGGGCGAAATTCTCGACCTGGCTGCCGCCGTCGTTGACGTAGTACTCGGTCGTGACCTGGTGGCCGGTCCGTCGGAGCAGCCGCGAGATCGAGTCTCCGTAGGCTGCATGTCGTCCGGATGCGGCGGTGAGCGGTCCGGTCGGGTTGGCCGAGACGAACTCGAGCAGGATCTTCTCGGGGCCGGCGGCCAGCCGCACGGCAGCGGCCTCGCCCGAAAGGTCGGTAACCGCCCTGCGATACCAGTCGTCGGAGAGGAACAGGTTGAGGAAGCCCGGTCCGGCGACCTCCGTCCTGTTCAGCGATCCGCCGAGGCGGGCCGTGACGGCATCCGACAGCTCGGTGGCGATGTCCCGGGGGGCCCGGCCCAGTGGTCTGGCCATCAGCATCGCCGCATTCGAGCTGAAATCTCCCATGTCCGGACGCGGCGAAGCCTCGAGGGCGGGCTGTATCGAATCGTCCCCGGCGATCTCCCGCGACGCGGCGGTGACGACTTCGAGCAGCTCGGTTACGGGGTCGGTGCGCGGCACGCGCTCCATCCTACGGCCCGGGCTAGAGGTGGTACTTCTCGCCGGCGAGGATCTTGCCCGCTCTGAACAACTGCTCCAGGAGAACGATCCGGGCGAGCTGGTGGGCGAGCGTCTGCGGACCGAGCGAAAGCGCCTGATCGCTCCGGTCGAGAACTGAGGCGGGGAGTCCCGCCGGCCCGCCGATCAGGATGGCCACGTTGCGGGCGGCCAGCCTGCGGCTCTCGAGCCACCTCGACCAGGCGAGCGAATCCATCGCCTCGCCACCCGGGTCGAGGACGGCCAGATGAGCATCGGGATCGAGGCGCCGCAGCATCGCATCGTCGTCTTTGAGCTCGACCACCTCCACCTTGAGGCGCGGCTTGAGCAGCTTCAGGTAATGGGCTTCGGCCTCGACAAAGGGTGGCCGGATGCGGCCCACCGCCATCACGATGATCTTCATCCCTGCGGCTCCTTCATTCGGGGTGCTCCCGGCGCCAGGCCTCGGCAAGCCCGAACCGGTCGAGAGTGGCCGGATGGGTGCCGAACAGTGCCTGCCAGAGCGCCGGCGGATCGGGGTCGGAGAGATTGCTCACGGCGATCCGTCGCTGGAGGCCGATCATCGCACCGGGGTCGTCGGTCAGCTCCAGCGCCCGGTAGTCGGCCCGGATCTCGATCTCGCGCGAGAGCCGGTTCGCCGGGACGGAAATCAGGAGCGACATCACCGCCAGGCCGAGCGCCAGCGGCAGAACGATCGAAGGGCCGTCGGCCCGGTCCGCGTTCCTGCGGGAGATCGCCGCGGCACCGAGCTGCAGCGCCAGCGCCGCCAGCGGGATGACCAGCACGGCGAAGCCGAGACCGCGGTACAGGTCCTTCGATTCGACGTGGGCCAGTTCGTGCGCGATCAGCGCGGAAAGCCGGTCAGGCGGCAAGGTCTCGAGCGCGTTGTCGTAGATCACCATCCGTTTGCTGCTGCCGATGCCGTGAACGTAGGCGTTCAGCGCCACCGACCGCCGGCTGGCATCGACCGAGTAGACCTCGCCGACGTCCACCCCGGCGCGATCGGCCAGATCGAGCACCTCCGACCGGACCGGACCCGGAGGCAGCGGCTCGAAACGGTTGAAGAGCGGCGAAACCGCGATCGGCCAGAGCCAGAGCCAAATCACCGCGAAAGCCATGGCGATGAGGCTTGCCGCGACCCAGAAGCGACCACGGAAGCGCCGCCAGGCTGCGAAGGCCACCAGAGCCGCGATCGAGAAGAGCAGGACCGAAAAGCCCAGCGACAGCAGCTTGTCACCGGCCCAGCCGCCGGGGGTCTGGGTGATCAGGCCGTAATCGCGTCCGAGGTCGAAGGAGAGCAGCGAGGCCGGCAGGCCGGCCAGGGCCAGGGTGACCGCAAGCAGCGCACCGATGGCCGCAGCCCCGCGATACGGGCGAAGCGAGGCCCGGTCCAGGAGCCGGCGCATCGGGGGACCCCGGTAGAAGGCCAGGAAGGCCAGCAGGGCGATTTCCGAGGCCAGCGCAAAGAGCCCGATCGCCCGGGAACGGCTGCGGTACCGTTCGGCCGTATCGAGGGTGTTCGGGCCGGAGTGCTCGAAATAGGCAGCCGCATCAGCCCGGTCGAACTCGATCGGGGGGCTGCCGGGCCCTGTCGCCCAGCCAACGAAGAACGCGACGGCTACGGCCGCAAGGGCTGCCGCCACGGGGGCGCGGGCGTTCAGAGACCGTCGCGGTCCCGATGCAGAGGTCATTGGGCTCTACGATAGAAGGCCGCGACCGGGGTCTCGTCCGGTTCCGCCTGCCCCAACCCGGATCTCAAATGAAGACAGCCGTAATCTCGGACATCCACGCCAACCTTCCTGCCCTCGAAGCAGTCCTTGAAGCAGTCGATCGAGAAGGTGTCGATCAGATCTGGTGCCTGGGCGACGCTGTCGGCTACGGAGCCAGCCCGAACGAATGTCTCGAGATCCTCGTCGGGCGCACCGACATCTGGCTGGTCGGCAACCACGATCTCGCCGCGTTGGGGGAGATCGACATATCGACCTTCAGTCACAGCGCCGCGGAAGCGGCACTGTGGACCCGTGGCAAGTTGAGCGACGCGTCGGTCGAAACCCTGAAGCGCCTCGGAACCGCGGCCCGTGACCATCGCGAGTCCATCGGCCTCTACCACGCATCCCCCAGGGATCCGATCTGGGAATACGTGGTCGACATCGACCTGGCCGAGGACTGCCTCAACGTCCAGGAGGAACGGATCTCCCTGGTCGGCCACTCACACATCGCGCTCTACTTCACCCGGGCCGACGAGCTCGCGAGGACCACCTCCGAACTTGCCCACGCCGGCACCGCGATCTCGATGACCAACGGACAGTGGCTGGTGAACCCCGGCAGCGTCGGCCAGCCGCGCGACGGAGACGCGCGCGCCGCCTGGCTCGAGCTCGACACCGAGACCCTGAAGGCTTCCTTCCGCCGGGTCGACTACCCGATAGAAACCGCTGCCGAGGCGATACTGAAGGCCGGCCTCCCCCCTCACCTGGCCGACAGGCTCTTCCAGGGACATTGATCCGTAAAGCCCTCACAGACACCCGAATTCCTTTCTCTAGACTCGACCGAGATGCCCAGCCCACACCGAAGAACCGCCCTCTGCCTGATCGCGATCGCCGTGGCCCTCGCGACGTCGGGTTGCGGCGAGGACCGAAGCAACCTCCTCCCCGGCGACACCGCCTCCCGAATCGAATCGAACCTCGACCGGGTTCAGTCACTGGTTCGGGAAGGCCGCTGCTTCGACGCGCTGGATGCCGCCGAAGAGGTGCGTAACGACGTGGAAGCACTTGGAAACAACGTCGATTCGTCGCTCAGGCTGACGCTGCTCGACGGCGTCACACAGCTGCAGATCACGGTGCAGAGCACCTGCGTCGAGGCCGACACGGATCCGACCGCCACCGAACCGGTACCCGAGGCACCGGAGACGGTCGATCCGCAACCGCAGGACGGCACGACAGGCAGTACCGGCCCTGCCGGAGAGACCGGGGCGACCGGCGATGCGAACGACGGAGGGACGACCCCGGAGCCGGCTCCGAAACCCGCACCCGAGCCGAAACCCAAACCTGACCCGGTCCCGCCGGACAACGATTCCGGCGGTGTCAGTCCGTCGGCAGGAAGCGGTGGAACCAGTGGCTGAACCAACCGTGCTCGGCGGCAGATACGAACTCATGGACCGGCTCGGCTCCGGGGGGATGTCCAATGTCTACCGGGCCAAAGACCAGATCCTGGAGAGGACCGTGGCGGTCAAGGTGCTGGCGGAACACCTCTCCGACGACGACCGCTTCGTCGCCAGATTCCGCCGCGAAGCCCTCGCGGTCGCCAAGCTGATTCACCCGAATATCGTCCAGGTCTACGACACCGGCGTCGACCACGGCCGGCACTTCATCGTGATGGAACTGGTCGAGGGACGATCCGGGGCGCAGATCCTCAAGAGCGAAGGGCTGCTGGAGCCGGAGACGGCGATAGAGATCGGGGTTCAGGCCTGCGCCGGCCTGGAATACGCACACCGCCACGGCATCATCCACCGGGACGTCAAACCGGGCAACCTGATGATCGTCGGCGGGCCGGTCGGCGGTGGGCCGATGACCTGCAAGCTGACCGACTTCGGCATCGCGCGCGCGGCGGAGCAGACCCGCATCACCCAGGTCGGATCGGTGGTCGGAACGGCGGCCTACCTCGCGCCTGAACAGGTGCGTGGCGACGAAGCCACACCTGCGACCGACGTCTACGCCCTCGGCGTCGTGCTGTACCAGTTCCTGACGGGCCGGCTGCCATACGAAGGCTCCTCCCTGGCGGAGTTGGCGATTCGCCAGCAGAACGAAAAGCCACTCTCCCCGCGCACATACAACTCGGATGTTCCGGAGACCGTGAGCGCATCCGTGATGAGAGCACTCGAGGGCGACACCCGGATCCGCTTCACCTCGGCCGGCGCCTTTTCGGACGGTCTCGAACGCGGTCTCCGCGGAGAGGACGTGACGCTCGTACTCGAAGACGACGAACCGCGCACGCCCGATCACTTCCCGATGGCAGAGACGGCGACGCGACCGCTCGAGCGCACCTCCCGGACCGCGCACCGGCCCGCTCCGCCGCCGCCCAGGTACCAGGGCCCACCGCCTCGCCCGGTCGTCAGGAAGCGATCCCTTTTCAACCGCATGGTCCGCTTTCTGGCCGGACTGCTCGCACTGATCGCGGTGGCGCTGATTGTCGCAGGGCTGGTCATCTCGCTCACCGACCGGGCCGCTTCGGTGAAGGTCCGGGAATGGGCCGGGGACTCGGTCAACCAGGTGACCCGGGAGCTGAAGGACTACATCAAGGAAAACACCCGGTAGAGGGCCCGGCGGCTGTCTGGCACGTCCCGGGCCGCCCGCACGACGATCCAATCCTGGCCGGGGTCCAGGCTACTTGACGTCGCTGCGCCAGAAACGGACCCAGCCGAGGCCGGCAAGCGCGAGGAGCCAGACGGCGAGGATCGCCGCGGCCTGAGCGGTCGTGTGAACGAAATCGGACTCTCCGAAGCCGCCCAGGGGGCCGCGGATGCCCGCGACCAGGTCCGCCAGGGCGATTCCGAGACTGTAGTCGCCGACGTCGGGAAGCACGCTGAGCACGCTGTCGATGATGAAGATGAAGACGAGCGCAACGGTCATCCCGCCGGCCATACTGGCCGTGACCAGGGCCAGCGACGCACCGACCACCATGTAGACGGCGTTGGAAAGCAGGCTGGCCAGGATCAGATCCCGATACCCGGCGACCGGCACGGTCTCGCCATGGCGATCGGCAGCGATGTCGTAGAACGGAAAAGCGATCAGGTGGATCACCGCCGTTGTGAGCATCACCAGGATCAGGCCGACAGCGAACTTGGCGAAGAAAAGCCGCAACCGGCGGGGATCGGCTGTCAAGGTGCGTCGCAGCGTGTTCTGGCCATATTCGACCCCGAAGATCCAGACACCAAAGACGATCGAGGCGATCGCGAGAGGGAAGCCGACCGCGATCTCGATCGCCTCGATGCCCTGCCCCGGACCCCACTGCCAGGTGGCCGCGAAGCCAAGCAGCGCACAGACGATCACCGCCGCCAGACACCAGAACGGGGTCGGCATGGAACGGACTTTGAGCAGTTCAGCCCGCACCCTGTCCCCCGCTTCCTTCGGTGAGATTGAGGAAGACGCGTTCGAGCCCGGGCCGGTCCCGCGCAAGAGCAGAGACGAAAATCCCCTCCCCGGCAAGGACGCAGCTGAGCTGGGACCCGTCGCTGATCGGCCCGGACACTGAGAGCGTGCCTCTTCCGGCCGGCTCGACGGTCAGACCCAGACCGCTGAGCGAAGCCGCCGCGAGGGACAGTTCGCCCTCGGCTACCTCGACTACGTAGGAGCTGCCGGCGCCCGACCGGGCGAGGAGCCCGGCTATCGAACCGTCGGCGACCATCTGCCCGCGATTGATGATCGTCACCCGATCGCACATCAGCTCGACTTCCGAAAGCAGGTGTGAAGAGACCAGCACGGTGGCGCCTCGCCCGGGAAGCGATGCGATCAGGTTCCGCATCTCGACTATCCCGGCCGGGTCGAGGCCGTTGGTCGGCTCGTCGAGGATCACCAGCTTCGGACGTCCCAGCAGTGCGACGGCCAGGCCGAGCCGCTGCTTCATGCCCATCGAGAAGCCGCCGACCCGCGAGTTCGCCCGCTCGGTGAGACCGACGAGGGAGAGCAGGGAATCGATCTCGGGCCGGACCCGTTTCAAACCGAGGGCGGCAGCCTGGATCCTCAGGTTCTGGACGGCCGAGGCGCGCGAGTAGAGCGAGGGACCCTCGACCAGCGCGCCGGTCTGCCGGATAGCGGTCGCAAAACCCCGGCCGCCGGTCGGCACACCGAGCAGGCTGGACGAGCCCGAGTCGGCACCGGTCAGGCCGAGCAGCACCCGGATCGCAGTCGTCTTGCCGGAACCATTGGGCCCCAGCAGGCCACAGACCGAACCCTCCGGGACTGCGAAGGAAAGGTCGCGCAGAGCGACCGTCTTGCCGAAACGCTTGCCGACACCTTCGAAGGTGGCCAGCATCAGGTCGCCTCCGCCGCCAGCCAGGGTGTCTTGCCGGCCAGCACGGCGTCGCTGTAGGCGGTGAACCGTCCGGACGAAATCGCCGCCCTCGCTTCTGCCATCAACTGCTCCATGTACGAGAGGTTGTGTTCGACCAGGAGGCGAACGGCGGTCAGTTCTTCCGAGCGGGAGATGTAATTCAGGTAGTCGATGTCATAGTCGCTACAGGCGGTGCAGGCACAGCCGTCGACCAGCGGCCCGCGACGACCGGCTGCATAGCCCTTTCGGATATCGATCCTGAAGCGGTTGTCGGGTAGCGGGGCGAGCGCCATCCCGTGCCGGGCCAGGCGCGTCGGTACGGCGCAGTCGAAGACGTCGATTCCGAGCGCGATCCCCCTCATCAGGTCGTCGATCTCGCCGATTCCGAGAAGGTGTTTCGGTGCGTCGACCGGCAGGGACGGCACCGTGAACCCAAGGACCTGGGCCATCTCCTCCTTGTTCCTGCCGAGAGTTCCGCCGATCGCGATGCCGTCCACCCCGGCGGCGGACACCTGTTCGGCCGACTGGAGGCGAAGGTCCTCGTAGGTTCCGCCCTGGACGATTCCGAAGACGGCCTGCCCGGCTGGACCGTTCCGGTTGTGCCAGTCGAGGCTGCGGTGAAGCCAGCGATGGGTTCGCTCGGTCGAACGGGCTGTGTATTCGCGCTCGGCGTGGAACGGGGTGCATTCGTCGAAAACGAGTGCTATGTCGGACCCGAGCGAAGCCTGAACCGACATCGAGGACTCCGGAGAGAGCATCAGTTCGGAACCGTCTCGATAGGAGCGGAAACGCACACCCTCTTCCTCGATCCCAAGAGTCGCCGCCAGGCCCTGCATCTTGCGGCCGGTGCCTTTGATCTCCTCGGCAACGCCTCCGTAAGCGAATGAAAACACCTGGAAACCGCCGGAATCGGTGATGATCGCGCCATCCCAGGCCATGAAGCGGTGCAGGCCTCCTGCCTGCTCGATCCGTTCCGGTCCGGGCGCCACCAGCAGGTGGTAGGTGTTACCGAGAACGAGCTCGAAGCCAAGACCCTTGACCTCGCGTGAGGACATCCCCCTGACGCTGCCTTTGGTGGCAAGCGGGATGAAAGCCGGGGTCTCGACCGGTCCGTGAGACGTGAGCAGGCGGCCGCGGCGGGCGCCGCGGTCGCGGGCCTCGATCTCGAAGCTGAGTCTTGCCGGATCGTGACGCACGGATCCGCAGGCTACTCGCAGACGGCGTTCAGACGATCAGAGAGCGGCCGGTCATCTCGGCCGGCTGTTCGATGTCAAGCATCTCGAGGATGGTTGGGGCGACGTCTGCCAGCACCCCGCCCGAGGCGAGGTCGGGGCCCGGCACGGTCAGGATGAGAGGTACCGGATTGAGCGAATGAGCCGTGTTCGGCGAACCGTCGGGCTCCAGCATGTGGTCGGCATTGCCATGGTCGGCGGTGATCACGCAGGCACCGCCGGAACGGTGGACGGCGTCGACGACGTCGGCCAGACAGGCATCCACGGCCTCGACCGCCTCGACCGCAGCCGGGATCACGCCGGTGTGACCGACCATGTCCGGGTTGGCGAAGTTGATCACCCCGAAACGCGGTCCGTGTTCGGCCCAGGCTCCGATGAAGGCATCGGCGGCACCCCTGGCGCTCATCTCCGGCTTGAAGTCGTAGGTCGGCACGTCGCGCGGGGACGGAACCAGCCTGCGGTGCTCGCCCTGCCACTCCTCTTCGCGCCCGCCGTTGAAGAAGTAGGTCACGTGGGCGTACTTCTCGGTCTCGGCCACGTGGACCTGGGGGGCGCCGTCCTCCGCGATCACCTGGGCCAGGGTCACCGACGGGCGCTTTTCGGGAAAAGCGACCGGATACGGCCAGCCCTTGCGGTAGACGGTCATGGTGGTCAGGTCCAGGACCGGGCCCCCCGACCGGGAGAAGCCGTCGAAGTCGGGGTCGGCGAGGGCCATCGTCATCTCCCTGACCCGGTCGGGCCGGAAGTTGACGAAGATCGCGACGTCACCTTCGGCTGCGCCGTCGAAGTCGCCGATCACGGTCGGCTTGATGAACTCGTCGGTCAGACCACCGGCGTAAGCCCCGGAGATCGCAGCTCCGCTGTCGGGAGCCTTCGGACCTTCGGCGTGGACGATCGCGTCGTATGCAAGCTTGACCCGCTCCCAGCGGGTGTCACGGTCCATCGCGTAGTAGCGGCCCGCGACCGTGCCGACACGCCCGGCCGACCGCAGCCAGCGCTCCAGTTCGGCCACATACTGGGCACCGCCGTGGGGGAGCGTGTCGCGGCCGTCGGTGATGGCGTGAAAGACGACGTCCGGCACTCCCTCCTGCGAGGCGAGCTCGATGCAGGCTTCGAGGTGCTCCCAGCCGGAATGGACCCCCCCGTCGGATACGAGCCCGATCAGGTGGAGCCTGCCGCGGGGACTGTCCACGGCCCGCCGGCAGGCCGAAACGAGCGCCTCGTTGTCGAAGAAGCTGCCATCGGCGACAGCGGAGTCGATGCGGGCAAGATCCTGTTTGACGATCGCTCCCGCGCCGAGGTTGAGGTGACCGACCTCCGAGTTGCCCATCTGACCTTCCGGCAGGCCGACCGCCGGGCCGCAGGCGGTCATCTGCGTGGTCCGGCCGGCCTGCCACAGCCGGTCGAAATTCGGGGTCGAAGCGAGCGAGATGGCGTTACCGGGCCCCGGCTCGGCCAGGCCCCATCCGTCGAGGATGATCAGCGCGACGCTCGGTACCGGCAGCTTCTCCGGTGCCGCGGCATGCATCTCAGGTTCCGTTTGCCGCGGAGACGATCGCGCCGAAGTCATCGGGGTCGAGTGCAGCACCGCCGACCAGAGCCCCGTCGATGTCGGGCATGCCGAGCAGGTCGGCGGCGTTGCCCGGCTTGACCGATCCGCCGTAGAGGATTCTCACCTGCTCGGCCTTCTCGGGGTCGCGGGTGCGGAGCAGGCTGCGACTGAACTCGATCGCCTGCTGGGCCTGCTCGTCGGAGGCCGTCTTGCCGGTGCCGATCGCCCAGATCGGCTCGTAAGCGATCACGATCCTCTCGATGTCCTCCGTGTGGACCTCGGCCAGATCGGTCAGGACCTGATGGGAGAGCACCGCTTCCATGTCACCGGATTCCCGTTGGCCATCGGTTTCCCCGCAGCAGAG
>JAUQWL010000031.1 GCA_030835185.1 Solirubrobacterales bacterium
CTGCTGGGCCAGCAGTGCGGGGCCGCGTTGGAAGACCCCGACGATGCCGGTTCCGAGGCGGATACTCTCCGTCCAGGCGGCGCTGAGGGCGAGCGGGGTGAACCCGTCGGGGCCACCGGTCTCGCCGGTCCACAGGTCCGTATACCCCTCGGATTCAGCCAGCTCGACGAACGGCCGGTGGTCGGACAGCGGTGTGCCCGGCAAGGGCAGGGTCAATCCCCATCTGGAAGCGCTCACCGGACCACCCTACATTCCTCGGAGGCTGTCCCGGCAGGCAGAACCCGCCATGGCACCGCTCTGCGGCACCGGCCCGCCACCGGGCCGCTCAAACGGGCCACCGGCCCTCCCTTCGCACCCCGTCGGCCGTCACCGTCCGCGGATCGGCACCCTGCCTTCGCAGCCCCACCGGGACAGCCTCTCCGGGATGGACTTCGGGTCCGGGTCCGCGCACCACGGCCGGACCCGGAGGCATCCGCGCCCGCCGCCCCGATCGGAATCCACGCGCGCCCGCGGCCCGCATCCGCCTCCGCCTCCGCCTGCCGCGACCCCTCCAACCGCTATATCCTCGGTTCAATGGGAATAATTTCGAAGGATGTCCGGTCCGGATCGAAACCCGATCGAAACCTCGCCCTGGAGATGGTCAGGGTGACCGAGTCGGCCGCTCTCGCGGCCTCCAGATGGGTGGGCAGGGGCGACAAGCTGGCGGCCGACGGCGCCGCCGTAGACGCGATGCGGCTGTTGCTTGACACGGTGCCGATGGACGGGATCGTGGTGATCGGCGAAGGCGAGAAGGACGAGGCACCGATGCTCTACAACGGCGAGAACATCGGTGACGGCAGCCCCCCGGTCGTGGACATCGCGGTAGACCCGCTCGAAGGTACGACGCTCACGGCCCGCGGATTCGGTGGCGCCATGGCAGTCATCGCACTCTCAGAGCGAGGTTCGATGTTCGACCCCGGTCCCTGCGTCTACATGGAGAAAATGGCCAGTTCGTCTGAATTCTCGGACCTGCTCAACTTCGACGAGCCGATCGGCGACCTGATCCGGAAGATCGGCGAGCGCAAGGGCGGCGGGACGGAGGACGTCACCCTCACCGTGCTCGCCCGCGACCGCCACGACGAGGGCGTCGCCGAGATCCGCGAGGCCGGCGCGACGATCCGCTTCATCACCGACGGAGATGTTCAGGGCGCGCTTCTCGCCGTTTCGGAAGATACCGGCATCGACCTGCTCTGGGGAATCGGCGGAACCCCGGAAGGCGTACTCGCTGCCGCGGCGATCAAGTGTCTCGGTGGGGAGATCATAGGCAAGCTCTGGCCGCGAAACGACGAGGAACGCCAGGCAGCGCTCGACGCCGGCTACGACCTCGAAAAGACCCTGACTTCAGCCGAGCTGATCAACGGAAAGGACGTTTTTTTCGCAGCGACCGGAGTCACAGACGGCGATCTGCTCGACGGGGTCCGTCGCAGCAAGGGCTTTGCCACCACCGAATCGCTGGTGATGCGCTCGCGTTCGGGCACCGTTCGCAAGATCGGTGCCCGGCATGACCGGGCCAAGCTGCGTGAAGTCACCGGTGGTCGCTACGGCTGAGCGGGTCCTGATCGCCGGAGCAACCGGCTATATCGGTGGCAAACTGGCCCGCCGGCTTTGCGACGCGCATGTTCCGACGCGGTGCATGGCCAGGAACCCGGGTTCTGCAACGGGATTGGAAGGGACGGGCTGCGAACTGGTCGAGGGAGACGTGCTCGATCGCTCGACTCTCGGTCCGGCCCTGGAAGGGATCGACACCGCCTACTACCTCGTCCACTCGATGGGGCGGGGCGGCGACGGCGACTTCGAAGAACTGGACCGGCGGGGCGCTGCCAACTTCGCCGAAGCCGCCTCCGACGCCGGCCTTCGCCAGATCATCTACCTCGGAGGACTCGGCGAGGGCAAGTCGAAGCACCTGAGGTCCCGGCACGAAACCGCGGAGGCACTGGCCTCGACGGGGGTTCCGGTGACCTATCTTCGCGCCGCAGTGGTGCTCGGCGGCGGAAGCGAGTCTTTCCAGACCGTCTACTACCTGATCAAGCGGCTACCGGCGATGGTCACCCCACGGTGGACGACCACCCGGACTCAGCCGATCGCGGTTGATGATGTGATCAGCTTCCTCGTCGCGGCGCGGGGCGCGGGAGAGTGGGTGGGGCGTGAGATCCAGATCGCCGGTCCGGATGTGACCACCTATGGCGGCATGATGGAGGTGATGGCCGAGGCGATCGGTAAGCGAAAGCCGCTGATGATCCGTGTGCCGATCCTCACCCCTCGACTTTCTTCGCTCTGGATCGGCCTGGTCACACCGGTCGATACCGGCGTCGCCCGGCCGCTGGTCGAAGGTCTCTCCACCGAGACCGTGATCACCGACCCCAGCGGGATGGAGATGTTCGGGATCGAGACGACCGGCATGGACGAGGCGATGAGCTCCGCCGTTCGGGAATTCGAAGCCCTCCGGTCCTGAGGCCGGACTTCAGTCACTCTGAGCCTCCGCCTCAGGGTCTTCGCCTTCGCGGATGACCGAAGCCGGCAGGTCGGCAAGCGAGCGCAGGTAGCCGCGGGTGATCCAGAGGTGAATCCGGAGTTGGGTCTGCGCGTACAGCCAGGTTCCCGTCCGGGCGAACCGGCCGGTTCCGCGTAGCCATGGGTAAAAGTTGGCTACCTCGCTGGTGACGGTCATGGCCCGGTGTCCCTTTTCGACCGGACGTTCGCCGTCGCGCCGGACTTCGATCGTCAGGTAGCCGTTTCCGAGGTCCCCGCCCGTGACAAGCAGGCCACGGTCTATCGGCCACCTGACCCGGCCGAAGTCCGGCCCGGTCTCGAATTCGGGATTGCGGAAGCGAAGCAGCGGAATCCGCCTGGAAATCAGATTGACCGATCGCGAGCCGGGGCCGTAGCTCACCCGGATCACCCCCAGGGACCGCTTGCGGACGAACCGCCAGTACGAGCGGGCCAGCAGCTCCAGGGTGGATGGAGTCCACAGCTGCTCGAAGAGATCGTCTTCGACCGTGATCAGGGCCGTCTGGGCGCAGCTGATCGGACCGGTCCTGGCCAGATCGCGCCGGACCGGGTCCGGCATCAGGTCGATCTCGACGCTCATCCGGGCTCAGGCATCGTCCCGACCGGCCGGGACCGTGATCGGGTCCTCAACCGGGTCCCCGTCGGGGGCGCCTTCTCCGGGCACCTCGTTTTCCCGGCGGGGGGTCGGTACGGTCAGCGAGCGATACGGCTCTGCGCCCGGCGGCAGTTCGACTCCGGTGACCGGTGGGTCTGCGCTGAGCGCAGCCGTGCGGCCGACGATTCCGTATGGAAACTCACCGGTCTCGCGAAGCTCATGTCTGAGCGAATTGATCACGGCGCCGGCGAGCACGGTCAGTGCGACCAGATAGAACCAGAGCAGCGCCACGAGGATGAAGCCCATCGTCGACCCGAACCTCGAGAGCGTGGAGATATTGCTCAGGTAGACCGGAAAGAGCCAGTTGGCCAGGCCCGCAACCAGGGTCGCGAACAGGGCCCCCGGCCAGACCGCCTGCCACGCCATGTGTCCCTTCGGTACCAGCCAGTAGATCATCGCCAGGACCAGGAAGTTGAGGACCAGAGTGACCGAGACCAAGGCGAGGCTGTCCAGGTTCTGTACCTCGTTCAGGCCGAAGGGCAGATTCTCGGTCGACCTGATCAGGGCACCTTCGACCGCCGGCAGCACCACCGAGCCGAGGATGAACAGGGCGACCACCAGCAGCATCGCAATCGAGAACCGCTTCTGTTCCCACCAGCCGCGGCACTGGACGTGGTAGATCCGGCAGAAAGCAGTATCCATCGCTCCCCAGAAGGATGCCCCGATCCAGATCGAACCGAGCGCGGCGACCACCCCGATCGTGGCCGAGTTCGAACGGATGCTCTGCAGGACGTTGTTCAGGGTGTCCTGTTCTGCGTCCGGGAAGAGCCGCTGGAGGTCCGCAGTGACTCCCGCATCCACACCCTCGATTCGCAGGACCTGGCTGAAAATGAACAGGACCAGCAGGACGAACGGAAATACAGCCAGCAGCAGGTTGTAGGCGACCATTGCCGAGAGTCCGGTTACGTTCTCTTTGTAGGCCCGGATCCAGAAAGCCTGCAGCCAGTGGAATCTGCCCCAGGGAGCGACCGCGACAGAGTCTCCGGGTTGCCGGTCTCCGCCTTCGTTCTCGTCGCAATCAGCGCAACTCAAGGGCTGTGCGCGCGTTTGGGTAGGTAGTTCTCACAACGTTCGCAAGTATTGACTTTACTAAGTGAAGCGGTTATTATCATCTCACTCGTTCGACCACTTACCCCACAGCAGCGGTTTCGGTGTTCCCATGGATGACGGAGCAGCGGCGGATCCTGACGAGTGGTTCGCGGTTATGCAAGCAGGACGTCCCACGGTGGGCGCTCGCAGACAGGAACCCCTGAACCCCAGGGAAATCAGATAGGGAAAAGATGCTCGTAGCGGAACTCCAGGAACTAGAAGAAGTAAAGACCCTCATCAACCGTGGGCAGCAGCTCGGCGTGCTCACTTTCGGTGACATCGCCACTTCGGTCAAGGAAGTGGATCTCGACGAATCGGATATCGAGGATCTCTACGGCCACATCGAGAAGCAGGGCATCGAGCTGGTCGAAGACGTCGACCCGGCACTCAAGGCTTCGGCCGAGAACGAACGCTCGGATGGCCGTCGCGGCCGCCGGCGCAAGAAGGACTCGCTCGACCTGAAGCCCGACATGACGACCGATTCGCTCCAGCTCTTCCTCAAGGACATCGGCAAGGTCCGCCTGCTGACCGCCCAGGAAGAGGTGGATCTGGCCAAGCGCATCGAGCGCGGAGACCTCGATGCCAAACAGAAGATGGTCGAGTCCAACCTGCGTCTGGTCGTCTCGATCGCCAAAAACTACCGAAACCAGGGCCTGCCGTTCCTCGACCTGATCCAGGAAGGCACCCTCGGGCTGGTCCGTGCGGCCGAGAAGTTCGACTACCGCAAGGGATTCAAGTTCTCGACCTACGCCACCTGGTGGATCCGCCAGGCGATCGCCCGTGCGCTCGCCGACAAGGCCCGGACCATCCGTATCCCGGTCCACGTGGTAGAGAAGCTGAACAAGATCGGTCGCGCCGAGCGCAAGCTGGTCACCGAGCTGGGCCGTGAGCCCACCCCGGAAGAGATTGCCGACGTAACCGGCATCGACCCGGAAGAGGTCGATTCGATCAAGCGTTCTGCCCAGTCCCCGGTTTCGCTGGAGAAGCCGGTCGGCGACGAGGAGGAGTCCGAGTTCGGCCAGTTCATCGCCGACGAGAAGGCCGAGTCGCCGTTCGACCGTGCCGCGGACCTGCTGACCAAGGAAGCACTGAAGGAATCGCTGGAGAACCTCTCCTATCGCGAGCGCCGCGTGCTGGAGCTGCGCTACGGACTCGGAGGCGAGCACCCGCGCACCCTCGACGAGGTCGGACGTACGTTCAACGTCACCCGCGAGCGGATCCGTCAGATCGAGAACCAGTCGCTGAAGAAGTTGCAGAGCCTGAACGAAGCGCAGAAGCTGCGCGAAGCGACCTGAGCGGTATCCGGTGGCAGCTTCGGGCCACCGGAATGAGTTTGAAAAGGGCGACGGGAAACCGTCGCCCTTTTTCGTACGGGCCGTCGGCTTGAACCCGGCCTGACAGTTTGAAGGCCGGGTGGCGATTTCGGTAGCAACCCCGTGACCGATTCGTTCGGGTCGTCGAGTGTCCTGTGAGCCGCGACGGACGACCATCTGTACATGGAAGCCCTTCCCGAGCCGGAACCGGTCTTGATGGCTTCGCTGGTCCTGGTGCTGGCGATCGCTTCCCTGACCGACCTCCGGGCCCGCATCGTGCCCAACCGGCTCACTCTGGCCGCAGCGCTTTTCGGCCTCGGCCTGGCTGCAACCGGGGGTGCGGCGAAGTTGGGTTTCGCGGCGCTGACCGGGCTGGCCGTGGCCGCCCCTCTTCTGTCGGCAGCCCTTGTCCGGCCGGAAGGCATGGGGATGGGGGACGTGAAGCTGGTCGGCGTGCTCGGGATCTATCTCGGCTGGCAGGCGTGGCCGGCGCTTCTCGGGGGGCTGTTCCTGGCCGGGCTCACGGGCGTCCTGATCTCCCTCGGTACCCGCACGTCGCCGTCGCAGGTCGCGCTGCCCCTTGTCCCTTTTCTCGCGCTGGGGGCGTTGCCGGTGATCGTTTCGAATCTCTGACCCGTCTCGCCGACTTCCGCCGGAAGCGGTGCGGAGGTCCCGATCTGCTTCAGTAAATGAAGTCATGTGCCTATACTTGTTGAAGTGATGCTTCGATGAGCGCAGCAAGCAACGATCAGTGCCCGGTCTGTCGCACGGCGGACGTGATCTCCGGCAAGTGGACGCTACTGGTGATCCGCGACCTGGCCGG
Organism: Solirubrobacterales bacterium; assembly: GCA_030835185.1. Lineage (GTDB taxonomy): Bacteria > Actinomycetota > Thermoleophilia > Solirubrobacterales > 70-9 > 67-14. Next base: position 6,428 of record JAUQWL010000031.1, read on the forward strand.
CGACTGCCGCCGGTTCTGTGAACTCGAGCGCTCGCTGGAGGGGATCAGCCCCCGCACCCTCTCCCTCCGCCTTCGCACGCTCGAAGAGGAGGGCATTGTCGAGCGTCAGACCTTTCCCGAAGTACCGCCCCGGGTCACCTACGCGCTGACCAAAAAGGGCAAAGCCCTGGTGCCGCTGATCGAGGACATGCGCGTCTACGGAAACCGCTGGCTCGTCGCCGACTCTCCGGTCGAAGCCGAGCCCGCACCGGCCTGAGCCCCGCTGCAAGCAAACCTGCATTCGCAGGATGCCCCTTCCGGCCGGGGAATCCGTCGACATGCACGATTCGGTACTCAATGAAGCTCTGAAGCGGCTCGCAGCCGAAGCATCGACCCGCTTTACCTCGCTGGTTGCTACCGGAGACGAGATCCCATTCGACGTCGCCGAGAACAACGGCGAGAGCTCCCACTTCTACCGCTACGTGCCGCTGACCTCGAATTTTATCGACAGCCACGTCGGCGAACTCGCCTCTCTGCCTGGTTACGGCCCTGCCCGGGGCGCCGTCGCCGCCTCCGGAGTTGCCGCACCTTTCCTCGAGGCCCGTGGTCTACCCGTGGCTTCCGACCCCGACCGCCGGGCCGGTTCGATGCTTGAGATCTTCGTTCGCGAACTGTGGGAAGGCACGACCGGGTTCTCGCTTGACCTGAGCCGTGTCGAAGCCGCGCTGGACCGCCTCGAAGTTGTCTCCCGCGATATCCGCGAGGCCGATCTGCTGATCGCTCCGCTTCCGGGATTCGAGATGACACCGAGCGAGATCGAACTCTGCAACGGGGTTCGCATCGTGCAGTCGGACACCGTCGACGCCCCGCTCGAGGCCACCTCCAGCGAAGGCAGCGACCGGAGCGCCTGGCAACCGACCTACCTGGCGATGGTTCCCCTTTCCGACAGTTCCGACGGTCCGCGCAGTGCGCTCGAAACCCTGCGGTCGGTGGTCCGGGCGCTTCGCATCTTCAAGGAAGGCAGCGTCGCTCTCGGCCCCTACGCCTACGCTCCGGTTGGCGAAGACGCCTGGCGACGGATAGAAACCGGATCGGCTCCGCCGCGTCCGGGCAGCTACTTTCTGATCGAGTCCGAGGTGCCCCGGCTCGATGAGTTCATTCGCAGCCTCGGCGAAGATTCGCCGACGCTCGATCGGCTCAGGTTCGCCGAGGCCCGCTTTCACTTCGGATGTGAGCGCAGCCGGCCGCTTGACGCACTCAGCGACCACTTGCTGGCAATTCGCTCCGCCCTCGGCGGCGAAGGCGTAATCGACGCTCCCCTGTCGGCCCGCGCTGCGGCCCTGGTCACCGGCGAGGCCGACGACGAAAAGGCCCGTGGGCGGATCGAGGCGGCGATGGACCTCGAGCTCTCGCTGATCAACGGCGAGGACGCGATGACCGCCGGCAACGAATCTGCCACCTACCTTGCCGCCTGGATCGAGGACTCCGCCCGGCACATCCTGCGCGAGGCGGTCCTCGGCAACTTCGGTTCCAATTTGAACATCACCGCTGAGGAGACCCTGATCACCAGCGGTCTTCGCGGTGGCGAAGGCAGCCTCAGCCAGATGGGTACCACCGCCGAATGGGACATCGCCGGCGCCACCGACCCGTTCGACCCCGAAGTCGCGGAGGAGGACCGCCAGGAAGCCGAAATCCACGTTCTCAGGCCCGTCGCTTCAAACGGGTTCGATCCGGAAGTGGAGGCAGGGGTGGATCCCCTGTTCGGATCGGTCCCCGAGTTCGACCCCGAACCGCTGCCCGAGCCGTTGGGGTCCGGGCGCTTCGAGTCGATGCCGGAAATCGAGGCGGCACTCGGTATCGGCGAAAACTCTCCGGAGCAGGATGAAGTGCCGGTGAGCAACGACGCACCGGTTTCGGGCGGGCCGTCCGGGCTGGAGGAGTTCAACCCCTTCGAAACCGAATCTCAGAGCCGTGAGGAACCTGACGCTCCGGAGGAATCGGGCGCGACCCGGCTTCTGGAGCCCGTCCCCGATCCGGGGGAGATCACCGTCTCTGCGTCGAACGGGATCGGCTCGACTCTGAAGGGCGACTGGCTGAGCGAGTCCCGTCCCGGTGCGACTCTGGAATGGCCGTCGATCTCCCCGGAGCGCGGCAAGCGGGACGGCGTTTCCCGAGGCGGGCATCCGCCGCGCGACCCCGGGCTCTTCCCGAGTCCCGACACGACCGAGTGGTCGATCGGCGAGCTCGAGTACCACCGCCGTCCGTCACGCTGAGGCAGACGCGAGGCGCAACCGCCGTCCGTCGCTGAGACAGGCGCCAGCTGAACCGCCGTCCGTCACGCTGAGACAGACGCGAGGCGCAACCGCCATCCGTCGCACTCAGACAGGGCCACGCGCTACGGCGGCTCGTCGGTTCAGCCGGTGGCCAGGTCGACGCGGGTCTCTTCGTCGGCGAACAGGAAGCGGTTGATCTCGCAGAGTCCGGCGACGTCATGCACGTCGGTATCGAGATACGGGATCCGGATGACCGGGTCGCCGCCGAGTTTCTTCGTCAGCCCGGCTATGTTGTCGCGGTCCCGGCGGGCCAGAACGTCGTATTCGACCAGGTTTCGCGCGGCCCGGCCGGCCAGATCGGCGTCGCCGGTCTGGTTCTCGATGCGATCGGTCAGAGTCTTCAGCTTCGGCGATCGGGTGCCGAGCCGGTAGCGGACCCGGTTGACCACCGCTCCGGCGAAATTCATGTTCGCCTCGATCAGCTTCGAGTGGAAGAAGACGGCCTCCTCGATCGGTTCGGCCTGGGGGCCGCAGACGATCACGAATGCTGTCTCGTCGTCCCGAAGCAGTGTGTTGACCCGGTGGGCCCGGTCCTGGAAGCCGTCGATCATGCCGCTGAAGGCGGTGAAGAACTCGGACAGGTCGGCCAGCAGGTCGAAGCCCAGGATCCGCTTGAGGATCGACAGCACGACTCCGACGCCACGGCCCGCGACCCTTGCGGCGAAGCCGGTCGGCTTGATGAAGAGCTGAAGCGAGCGGCCCTCGATGAACTGGGTCATCCGCACGGGAGCGTCGAGGAAGTCGAGCGCGTTGCGACTCGGTGGAGTGTCGAGTACGAGCAGGTCAAAGCGGCCTTCGCTGTGTAGTTCGAACAGCTTTTCCATTGCCATGTACTCCTGGGAGCCGGCCAGGGCGCCGGAGATCTGCTGGTAGATGCGGTTGCCCAGCACCCGGTCGCGAGCCTCCTCGTCTTCTGCATGACGGGCGACGAGGGCGTCGAAGGTCTCTTTGGCGTTGAGCATCATCGCCCACAGTTCCCCGTTCCCCGTGACGCCGTTTTCTTCCAGCAGCTCCGGATCGACCCGGGAGGCCTCGTTGCCGAGCTGGTCGAGACCGAGCGAGTCGGCGAGGCGTTTCGCGGGGTCGATCGTCAGCACACAGACGTTCAGTCCGCGGTCGACCATGCCGAGTGCGATCGCGGCCGAAGTCGTGGTCTTGCCGACCCCGCCGGATCCGGCGCAGATACAGATGCCCCGGCCCTCGAGGAGCTGGTGGATCGAAGCCATCAGGAAAGCCCTTCCGCCAGGCTGCGCGCGGCCTTGAGGGTCAGTTCGGGCTCGAAGATGAAGGGCAGGGTGGTGATCGGGGAGGAGACCATGCCGCGCAACCGCTCGAGCTGTTCCTGCTGGGCGGCCGAGCGGCGCGACTGCGTGAGCGCGCCCCGGTATACGGCTCGAAGCTCCCGGTCTTCGCTGTCGGCGAGTTTCCTGAGTGCGGCCATGTCCGTCTTCGAAAAGCGGTCCGGGTAGAGAGCGTTCATGATCACCCGGTCGACCGAGACGTCGATGTCCCCGGTCAGCTCGGCTTCGAGGTCGGCGGTTTCGTTGACCGGCATCTCTTCCGGCAGGGAGACGATTACGCTGCCGGTCAGTTCGTGGTCGGTGATCATGTTCTCGAGTGCGCGGGACTGTGTGTGCATCGGTCCGACGCGGGCGATATTGGCGAATGTCCGCGGTGTCTGAAGAAAGCTGATCCCATGACCGGTCGCCGGAGAGTCGACGATCACCAGGTCGTAGCGACGACCGTGCTTGATCTTGCGGTTCGGCTGCGCCAGCTCCCATATCTTGCCGATGGTGACCAGCTCTTTCAGGCCGGGGGTGGCGTCAGCAAGATAGGTGAACATGCGGCTCTTGAAGAGCAGGTCGCGCATCGCTCTCACTTTGAGCTGCAGCAGGACGTACTCGCGCATCGAGTCGTCGGGATCGATCGAGATCGCCCAGAGGTCGTTCGCCACCTCGACCTCTTTGTAGCCGACGTCCTCCTGGCGGAAGATCCGCGAGGTGTTCTCGGTGGACGCCACCTCGACCACGATCGTGCGCTTTCCTTCGAGCGCGGCGCGGATGCCCATGGCGATCGCCACCGTCGATTTTCCGACGCCGCCCTTGCCGGTGACGAAGATCAGCCGTTTGTCCAGATAATCGAGGATCGGGACATTCAACTGGAATTCGGTGTCCGGCAAAGGCCGGTGGCAGGAAAACGGGAGATTCATGCGAATAACGCCCCAAATGCGTATTCTCAGCCGCAAGAACCAGGACCGCGAAAAGGCCGCTACCGGGGAGCAGGCGTCCGCGCCGGTTGAAGTCGAGCCCGATCCCGGGCCGAAGGTGCCCGACCGGACGGAACCCACCGCGACGGATCCGGGTCGGGCCGCCTCTCCGGTCGAGACCGTCCCGGCCGATCCCGCGGCAGCTCGGGCGATCCCGGCCGAACCTGCTCCGGCCGTTGAAGAAGAGCTTGCCAAAGTCGAGGAAGAAGCCGCCGCAGAGCAGACTGAGATCCGTCTCAAGGCCGCCGACCTGCTCGCACCTGACATGCGGACGATGAACCGCCCCAAGGCCGAGCCGCCGACGGACCCTGTCGATCACGCCGAGGTGATCAGCCTCGCCAACCAGAAGGGCGGTGTCGCCAAGACGACTTCGACCCTCAACCTCGCCGTTGCCCTCGCCGAGCTCGGGAACCGGGTTCTCTGCGTCGATCTCGATCCCCAGGGAAACCTGACCATGAGCCAGGGAATCGATCCGGACAAGGTCGAGAAGAGCATGTACGACGTACTGGTCGACGATCTGCCGATCTCCGAGATCATCGTCCACCGGGAGATCGACATCGCCGTGGCGTCGCTGGATCTGGCCGGCGCCGAGATCGCGATGAGCACCAGGATCGGGCGTGAACGCTCGCTCGAGAAGGCGTTGAAGGAGGTCCAGACCGACTACGACTACATCTGCATAGATACGCCGCCCAGCCTCGGTCTGCTGACGATCAACGCACTCACGGCGTCGAACAAGGTGATCATCCCGGTCCAGTGTGAATACCTTTCGATGCGAGGTCTGGTCCAGCTTCAGAACACACTCACCATGATTCAGGAGAACCTCAATCCGGACGTCCAGATAGCCGGCATCCTGCCGACTATGTTCGACTCCCGCACCCTTCATGCGAGGGAGGCGGTATCGATGCTGGAGGAGACTTTCGGGGACCTCGTCTTCAAGTCCCGGATTCGCAAGGCGGTCAAGTTCGCGGAGGCCCCCGTGCGGGGATCCAGCGTGCTGAAGTACGATACGCAGAGTCGTGCGGCTTCGTACTACCGAAACCTTGCCAAGGAGGTCCTGAACGATGGCTCGTCGTAAACGTGCGAGCATGCGTGAGGGTCCCCTCGCGGACCTGTTCCGTTCAACCTCCGAGGATTCCGGAGAGCCCCAGACAGAAAACACGGCCCCCGCGGCCCCCGCCGGGGATGATTCGGAGTCCGGCGTCCACAACGAGCAGCAGCAGGCGATGGAGCACCCCATCGAAGATCCGCGCCCGCGCCCGGCAGTCGATCGACAGGAGTCCGCCGAAACCCACGGACCCGACCCTTCGTCGGCCGGCCGTTTCGGCCGGAACGATCCCCTCGAGCGCGAGAGCGTCCGGCGCCCGGCCGCGAATTCGCCGGACGAGAAACGGCCCGGATCGCACTCGCCCGACCCGGTTCCGGAGAGCGGCAATGCTCCCGATCCCCAGGACCGCCTGAGGCGGATCTTCTCCGAGACACCCCCGGGTGCCCGTGATGACGGACCCCGCTACGGCCGTCAGGATTCCTCGGGCAGCGCCGGTGTCGGCGTTCCGCACACCCCGGTGATCCGCGTCGTCGGCGTCGGCGGCGGTGGCGTGAACGCGATCAACCGCATGATCGAAGCCCAGATCCCGGGAGTCGAGTTCATGGCGGTCAACACCGATCTCCAGTCGCTCCAACTCTGCCTTTCCGACCTGACCGTCCATATCGGCGGGGAGGAGACCAAGGGTCTCGGTGCCGGTGCCGATCCGTCGCTCGGTTTCCGGGCGGCCTTCGACGAGCAGGACCGGATCAAGCGTCTTCTCAAGGGTTCGGACATGGTGTTCATCGCTGCCGGCGCCGGCGGCGGCACCGGAACCGGAGCGGCCCCGGTGATCGCCCGGCTCGCCCGGGACATCGGAGCCCTGACTGTGGGGATCATCACGAAGCCGTTCGCATTCGAAGGCAGCCGGCGGGCCAAGCAGGCCGAACAGGGCATCGAGGCTCTGGCCGGTGAGGTCGACACGCTCATCGTGATCCCCAACGACCGGCTGCTCGAGGTGCTCGACCAGTCGACGCCGATGGTCGACGCATTCCAGGTCGCTGACGACGTTCTTCGTCAGGGAGTTCAGGGCATTTCCGACCTGGTCACCCTGCCGTCGGTGATCAACCTCGACTTCGCTGACGTACGTTCGATCATGTCGGATGCCGGTCGGGCCCTGCTCGGCATCGGGATGGGCTCCGGTCCCGACCGGGCGATGATTGCCGCCGAAAAGGCGATTTCGTCGCCGCTGCTCGAAACCCCGATGGATGGAGCCCGCTCGATCCTGCTCTCGGTCACCGGAGGCTCCGACCTCTCTCTGATCGAGGTTTCCGAGGCTGCCCGCGCTGTGGGCGAGGCTGCTCACCCGGACGCCAACATCATCTTCGGCGCGAACGTCGACGAGGAGCTTGACGACCAGATCTGGATCACCGTCGTCGCCACCCGCTTCGACAACAAGCCCGGTGCGAAACCGCGCAGCAAAGAAGCCGGGGCGCTGTCGTCCAGCCGTCCGCGCAACGCCGGCGAGGATCGCACGTCCCGTCGTGACTCGATGCCGTCGGTCAGCGGAGGCGACGTCCCCGAGTTTCTGTCCTGACCCTTGTCCTCGCGCGGGGTCGTCGCCGCAGGTCACCCGCTCACAGCCGAGTCCGGTGCC
>JAUQWL010000032.1 GCA_030835185.1 Solirubrobacterales bacterium
GGACCGCCAGACCGACTCGATGAAGGCGGCGATCTCCGAGACCGACCGCCGCAGGGCGATCCAGGTCGCCTACAACGAGGAGCACGGCATCACGCCGACCACGATCAGCAAGGCCATCGCTGCCGCCGGAAACCTGCTGGCCATAGAGGACAGGGCACCGGCAAAGAAGCGGCGCAGGGGCGACGACGACTTCGCCGGCCCGGAAGACCTGGAGCGCATGATCGTCAGCATGGAGGAGGAGATGAACGCCGCGGCAGAGGACCTTCGATTCGAACAGGCGGCCCGACTGCGCGACGAACTGCGCGAGCTGAAGCGCGACCTCGAGGGCATGACGGCCTGAGAGATCCGCGCCGGCGTGCCTGAACCGGCTGCCTGCATCCACGGACGGAGCGCCTGACCGGACCGGTACGCCCGGGCGTGCGCGAGGGTCACTTGTGAGGGACCGCATCGAATACCGGTTTCGCGTTCTCTATTGTGGCAATGGCAATCGGAGGGCAATTGAGGGAAGGATCCTAGGTATGGAACTGCGGTCTTCGGGACGGACCGGCGCTGTCGCGCCCGCTGTCGCTTTGCTGATGGTCCTGCTGCTTGCCCCTGTGCTCGGCGCCGATGGTGCGGATGCGGCAAGGAAGAAGGGCTACAAAGCCCCGGCAACGACCGCAAGCCTCGATGTCAAGATCCGTGGTTCGGTCAGGCAGGTCTACGTCGAAGACGCCGACCCGGGTTCGAGAGTGCTCCTGGTGAATCCGAAGGGACGCGTAATACGCAAGGCGCGCACGGACTCCTTCGGCAGCAAGGTCTTTCGCGAGGTCAGGCCCGGGTTCGGCTACCGGGTCATCCAGCGCAAGCCCGGTGAAGTCCCCGGCCCCGGGGGCGACATATTCGCCGGTACCCGCAAGGTTCGCTCGCTGAAGCCCGGAGACAATCCGCCGCAGCCGTACTACCGTAAGCAGGCCGAGCTCAAGGAAGGCCTCAACTACGTGACCATGCGTGACGGGGTGAAGCTCGCGATGACGGTGCGTCTGCCGCTCGGTAAGGACATCGACGACGGTCCCTTCCCGACTGTGATCGAGCATTCCGGCTACGGAACTGCCGCGCCCGGCGATCTGCTCACCTCGCTTTTCGGCGGCAGCGATCCGCTCGCACCCGACAGCGCGACGATCATCGGCTCGGCTCTCGCACCGCTGCTCGGCTACGCGTCGGTCAGCATGCAGATGCGCGGCAGCGGCTGCTCCGGTGGTGCCTACGATCTGTTCGGCCTGCCGACCACCTACGACGGCTACGACGCGGTCGAGACAGTTGCCGCCCAGGACTGGTCGAAGGGCAAGGTCGGCCTGGTCGGCATCTCCTACTCCGGCATCAGCCAGATGTTCGCTGCCGGTACGCGCCCGCCGCACCTCGGTGCGATCGCCCCGATGTCGATCACGACCGACATCTACAACGGGACCGGCTATCCCGGTGGCATCTTCAACTCGGGCTTCGCCCTCTCCTGGGTCAGCGAGCGGGTCCGCGACGCTCAGCCCGCCCCGGAAGGCGGACAACCCTGGGCCCGGGAAATGATCGAGAACCGGGGTGACACCCAGTGCCTGGAGAACCAGAAACTGCGCCTCCAGACGCTCGACGTCTTCAGGATGATCGAGGACAACCCGAACCGGACGCCGCTGGTCTTCAACCAGCGCGCACCGGGCAACTGGATGAAGCGGATCCAGGTTCCGGTCTTCCTCACCGGGCAGTACCAGGATGAACAGACCGGTGGCAACTTCCCGACCGCCCTGCCCAACCTGGACGGTAACCGGGACGTCTGGGTCAGTATGCAGAACGGCGTTCACAGCGACTCGATCAGCCCGGGCACGATCACCCGGTGGATCGAATTCATGGACATCTTCATCGCCAGGCAGGTCCCGGAGATACCGGCGCTGTTCGTCGGTCCCGGCAGCCCCTTTTCAGCTCTGCTCGGCGAACGCTCCGACCCGATCGAACAGTCGGAGTACGTCGGCCTGCCCGACGTGGCAGCGGCGGAGAAGACCTTCCGCAGGGACAACTCCCGTGTCAGCCTGTTGATGGACAACGGTGCCGGCCCCAGTGGTCCCGGTGGCCTCGGAGCCACATGGGAGCTCGATTACGACTCCTGGCCCCCGAAGAACGTCAGGCCCCGCACCTGGTACCTCGGTGACGGCGGCAGTCTGAACCCGAAGAAGCCCGACCGTCGCTCGATCGAGCGGTACACGGCCGATCCGGCGGCGAGGCCGTCGACCAACCTTGCCGGCGGCGGAGTCAATGCGGCCCAGCCGGACTACGACTGGGCACCGGTCGCCGACGGCAAGGGGCTGGGCTTCACCACGGGCCGCCTGGCCACCGACACGGTGATCGCAGGCGGTTCGAGCCTCACCGCCTGGCTCAAGTCCTCGGCTCCCGACACCGACCTCCAGGTCACTCTCTCGGAGGTGCGTCCGGATGGCAAGGAGACGTATGTGCAGACGGGCTGGCTGAGGGCCTCCCATCGTAAGCTGCGAAGGAATGGACGCGACCCGCTGAACATCGTGCCGACCCATCTGAAGCGCGACCAGAGGAGCCTGCCCTCCGGCAGGTTCGCCAAGGTCCGGGTGCCGATTTTCCCGGTCACGCACGCTTTCCGCGCGGGGTCGAAGATCCGGGTCACGATCATGGCGCCCGGTGGCGACCGTTCGGAATGGGAGTTCCGGACGATCGACGACGGGACCGCCGACAACACGATCACGATCGGCGGCAACAGGCCATCCTCTCTGACCCTCCCCGTACTGAAGGGGGCCACCGCCCTGGGCAATCCGCTGCCGGTGGCAGGCGCCCTGCGCGGCCAGCCGACCCGCGAGTATGAAGCCGCCTCCAACGGCGGCTGACCCGCCGCCCTACCGCGGGCCCGAACGTGTGGCGCTGGCGGACCGGGCCGGATGGACCGGCCCGCTCGGCTAGCCTTTCCGGCATGGAGCGCGAACAGATCACACGTGACGACTTTCCGGAAGCAGGGGATGGCTACGACCGTGCTTCGGTTGACGCTCACCTCGTCGCGGTGGCAGCCTGGGCCGCGGCGCTGGAAGCCCAGGTCG
>JAUQWL010000231.1 GCA_030835185.1 Solirubrobacterales bacterium
GACATACCTCGAACGCGACGTGCCGCAGCTCGGACCCCGGCTCCCCGCCGCAACGCTGCGTCGTTTCTGGACCATGTTGGCTCACCGTCAAGGTTCAGTCTTCAATGCGTCCGATCTGGCTCGAAGCATCGACCTCTCAGCAACCACGGTGGCCAGGTACCTCGATCTGATGGTGGATCTGCTGCTGGTCAGAAAGCTTCAGCCCTGGATCTCGAATGCCGGCAAGCGCCTGGTCAAATCGCCAAGGGCCTATGTGAGGGACTCCGGTCTGGTGCACGCACTGCTGGGCCTCGGTGACCTCGACGCCGTCCTGGGGCACCCGGTAGCGGGACCGAGCTGGGAAGGCTTTGCCATCGAAAACCTGATCGCAGCCGCCGGAGACCGCGCGGTTTCGTCGTTTTACCGCAGCGCCGGTGGGGCCGAGGTCGATCTGATCCTCGAATGGCCCGGAGGACAACGCTGGGCAATCGAAGTCAAGCGCAGCCTTTCGCCGTCAGTTCGAAGGGGCTTCCATACCGCTGCCGAAGACGTCGGACCGGACTTCGCTTATGTGGTCTATCCGGGCGACGAGAGATATCCGGTTTCAGACGGAATCGAGGCGATCGGTTTGCGTGAGCTGGTCGCGAAGGCACGACTTGCCTCGGGCGACCCGGTTTGACCCGGCCGGGCTGCGCGGCGCTTCGATCAACGGCAAGGAGATCAGAAAGGCCTGGTCGACGCCGGGTCAGCTCGTCGGCGGGTCCGGGGTGCCGCCGGGGGTGGTGAAGTGGCAGTCCTTGAGCTTCGCGGTCAGGGCCTGCCGGGTTTCGAAGGATTCGATCGCCGAGGCGATCATCTGGTCCAGGTGCTGGTCGGCTGCGATGCCCGGGCGGACGAGCTCGAGCAGGTCGGTCTCGCTCATCACTCCGTAGCGGCGGTTGTCGGCGATCGTGCCGTCGACCGCCACCGGCAGGTCGTTGATCCTCAGTTCTCCGTGAAGGGTGAAGTAGGCCCACGGACTCGCCAGCTCCTTGCCGTTTTCGAACCTCGCACGCGTTCCCTTGAGCGGCCGGAACTCGTAGTTGGTGCCGAGGCTCTCGGAGGCGTTCATCATCTCCAGTTCTTCGTCGGTCAGCCAGGTCATGGTGCCGTGGAGCTTGGTCCCGGGCGAGGGGTGGATCGCCCCGGGGATGTAACCGCGGGAGACGTGGCAGGAGTAGACCACGTCCCAGTCGACTACCCGGCACCGGATCGAGGGGATCACGGCATGGGGCAGCATCGCGAACTTGTGGGAGAGGGCGTCGGGGCTGGCGTTGGAGCTGTAGCCGAAGACAGGGGTGCGTTCACCGCAGGCGTTCTCGACGGCGTTGCCGTTCCGATCCGGGCCGGCAGCCGGGATGACCCTCTCGCAGACCTCGGCGAAGGTGATCGTGCGGTCGCCGTCGGCGACCTCCATCTCCGGGGTCCATGGCCCGGCCGGGTGGGGCACGGGGTAAAGGCGGCCGTGGGTGAAGACGAAAGATCCGGGCCGGCGAGGGAACGGGTACGTCTTCGCCCGTTCGACGAGTTCCTCGATCGTCCTGTCGTGTCGTCCGGATCGGCTCATCGCACCCATCCTACGAGGACGCGGTCTCATGGGCAAACGGGGCGCGCGCCGGTTCCGGCATTGTGCGTGGCAGCCCGGCGGGTTCGAGGGACCGGCCCCGGGGAGGCTGCTCTGCCGGGGGAGGTGAGAGTAACTTTTCGCTGATCATGCCGAGTGGGAACCGGAGGAGAGTGGGACGTTGCTGAGGCTGCGGGTCAGCGCCGAAGTCGCGGTCAAGGACCAGGTGCTCGATCACCTTGGTGAGACCCGGGGCGTCCATCGGATGATCGCCGTCCCCGAGGCCGGCAGCGGCCGGTGGGTCGTCGAGGCGGACCTCTCCCCCTCGGCGGCGGACGCCGTGCTCGAGGTCTTCCACGGGCTCCACATCTCCCACGAGGACTACGTGATCCTGCGCCAGGACGTGATCGCGCCGGGACTCGGACCCGGCTCTTCGGTGGCCGGCGAAGGGGACTTCGCCTGGGTCGAGATCGTCGGCGAGGCGAGGGCGAACGCGCGGCCGGTCGCCCGTTACGTGCTGCTGATGATGGTCGCCGGCATGATCGCCGGACTCGGGGTGATCACCGACAACTCGATCCTGATCGTCGGCGCGATGGCGGTCAGCCCCGATCTTCTGCCGCTCTGCGCGACCTCGGTCGGGCTGGTCAGCCGGCGGTATCGACTGGCAGGCCGCTCGCTGGCGACCCTGCTGGTCGGCATGGGGCTGGTGATGGCGGTGGCGATGGTGACCGCCTTCCTCCTTCATGCTTTCGGAGTCCTCGACGGTGAGCCGGGCCAGTACCTCGGCGGTCTGCAGGGGCTTGCCCGCGCCGACTACACCACGGTGCTGATTGCGGCGGCGGCCGGAGTGGCAGGCATCCTCTCCTTCGAAACGCGAGCGGCCAACGCGGTCGGCGTGGCCATCTCGGTGACCACGGTCCCGGCCTCGGCCTTCTTCGGCGTCGCTCTGGCTCTGGGCGAAGCGGACCGTGCCTGGGGTGCCCTGCTGGTGCTGGGGATCAACCTCACCGTTCTGGTCGCCTCGGGAACGACCACCCTCTGGCTGCAGCGCCGCCTCGCTCCCCACTGAGGAGGCGGCCGCTCCGGGCCTCGGCGGGTGCCCCGGTGGGTTGTCGATGGTGGACCGGCGACTAATCGTGGCAGCAAGCCGAAAGGCCGAAATACCCCGTCAGAGGTCGGATTTCGGCCGTTCGAGGCTGCCGTTTGCCGGTTGTCCGCCTGTGTATATTCCGGCTTGATTCGTCCATCCATTTTCCGGAGGGTTCGCCATGAAACTGCTTTGCCGCTCGACCCCGATACGCCCCGAGGCCGCCCCGGCAGCCGCTCCGCTCGCCCTCGAGGATTCCGGAAGCCGACATGGCTGAAGCGTCCCCCTTCGCGGTTTCCCGGTTTTTCAACCCCGAGCGCTCGGCCGACGGCTGGAACGAGACCTCGCTGCGCTCGCGCGAATGGGAGCACGCCTACCGCGACCGCTGGCAGCACGACAAGGTGGTTCGCTCGACTCACGGCGTCAACTGCACCGGCTCCTGCTCCTGGAAGATCCACGTCAAGGACGGACTGGTCACCTGGGAGACCCAGCAGACCGACTCCCCGAGCAACGGCGCCGAGACCCCCGACTACGAGCCGCGCGGCTGCCCTCGCGGTGCCTCGTTCTCCTGGTACGTCTACTCGCCGCTCAGGCCGAAGTTCCCCTACGTACGGGGTGAGCTGCTGGCCATGTACCGGGAGGCGCGCCAGCGGCTCGGCGACCCGGTCGACGCCTGGGCTTCGATCGTCGAAGACCCGGAGAAGGCCAGGGCCTACAAGTCCCGTCGCGGCAAGGGTGGCTTCATGCGCTCGAGCTGGGATGAAGTGACCGAGCTGGTCGCCGCCGCCCACGTCCACACGATCAAGAAGTACGGGCCGGACCGCGTCGCCGGCTTCTCGCCGATCCCGGCGATGTCGATGGTCTCCTACGCGGCCGGTTCCCGCATGCTCTCGCTCATGGGCGGGGTCTCGCTGAGCTTCTACGACTGGTATGCCGACCTGCCGCCCGCCTCGCCGCAGGTCTGGGGCGACCAGACCGACGTGCCCGAGTCCGCCGACTGGTGGGACGCCGGCTACCTGATGCTGTGGGGCTCGAACATCCCCCAGACCCGGACCCCGGACGCACACTTCATGACCGAGGCCCGCTACCGCGGCCAGAAGGTCGTCGTCGTCTCGCCCGACTACGCCGGCAACACCAAGTTCGCCGACGAGTGGCTGCCGGCCACAGCAGGCAGCGACGCCGCCCTGGCGATGTCGATGGGCCACGTGGTCCTCAAGGAGTTCTTCGTCGACCGCCAGTCCGAGTACTTCACCGACTACGGCAAGAAGTTCACCGACCTGCCGTTCCTGGTCGAACTCGAAGACCACGGTGACGGAACCTGGCGCGGCGGCGCGATGCTGCGCAGCGACGCGATCGGCGAAGCCGGCGAGAACTCCGACTGGAAGACCGTGCTGATCGACTCGAGGACCAACGAACCGGTCGTCCCCAACGGCACGATCGGCGACCGCTGGGGCGAAGAGGGCGTCGGCAAGTGGAACCTCGACCTCGAGGGCGTGGATCCGGCGCTGAGCCTGATGGACAGCCACGACGAGCTGGTCGAAGTCACGCTGCCGCGTTTCGACGGCGGCGAGACCGAAGGCGGAACGACCATGATCCGCGGGGTTCCCGCCCGCCGGATCGGCGGCAAACTGGTGACCACGGTCTTCGACCTGGCGCTGGCCCAGTACGGCGTCAAGCGTGACGGCCTGCCGGGCGAGTGGCCGACCGGCTACGACGACGCCTCCCAACCCCACACTCCGGCCTGGCAGGTCGAGCACACCGGGGTCAAGGCCGAAGCTGCCGAGCGCATCGCCCGTGAGTTCGCCGAGAACGCCGAGCGGACCAAGGGACGCTCGATGATCGTCATGGGCGCGGGGACCAACCACTGGTTCCACTCCGACCAGACCTACCGGTCGATGCTCTCTCTGGTCCTGTTCTGTGGCTGCCAGGGGATCAACGGCGGCGGCTGGGCCCAGTACGTCGGCCAGGAGAAAGTACGGCCGATCACCGGTTGGCAGACGCTCGCCTTCGCGCTCGACTGGAACCGCCCGCCGCGCCAGCAGGCGGCGACCCCGTTCTGGTACCTGGCCAGCGGCCAGTGGCGCCACGAGACTTACGGAGCCGAGGAGTTCACCTCGCCTGCCGGTCCCGGCAAGTTGGGCAAGAAGCACACGGCAGACTGCTACGCGCAGGCTGTGCGCATGGGCTGGACCCCGGCGGCGCCGTCGCTCGGCCGCAACTCGCTCGACCTCGCCGACGAAGCGAAGGCCGCGGGCAAGGATCCGGTCGAGTACACGGTCGAGGAACTCAAGTCCGGACGGCTGAAGTACGCCTGCGAGGACCCCGACGACCCCGCCAACTTCCCCCGCGTCCTCAACCTCTGGCGAGCCAACCTGATGGGTTCCTCGAGCAAGGGACACGAGTACTTCCTCAAGTACCTGCTCGGCGTACCCGACTCGGGTGTGCGGACCGAAGAGACGCCGCCCGAGGACCGGCCCGAAGATGTCGTCTGGCGCGACGAGGCCCCCGAGGGCAAGCTCGACCTGTTCACGACGATCGACTTCCGCATGAACGGCTCCTGCATCTACTCGGACGTCGTCCTGCCGGCTGCCACCTGGTACGAAAAGCACGACATCTCCAGCACCGACATGCATCCGTTCGTCCACCCGTTCAACGAGGCGGTTCCGCCGCCGTGGGAGGCGAAGACCGACTGGGAGACCTTCAACCTGATCGCCGGCAAGTTCTCCGAACTGGCGAAGGACCACCTCGGCACCCGCACCGACATCGTTTCGGCGCCGCTGCTCCACGACACCCCCGAAGAGCTGGCTCAGCCCGGCGGAGTCGTCAAGGACTGGCGCAAGGGCGAGTGCGAGGCGATCCCGGGCAAGACGATGCCGAAGCTGATCCCGGTCGAGCGGGACTTCACTTCGGTGGCCGAGAAGATGAAGGCGCTCGGTCCGCTGGTGGAGAAGCTCGGTACCGGGGCCAAGGGCGTCAACTGGAAGCCGGAGCCCGAGGTCCAGGAGCTGAAGGAGAGAAACGGCACGGTGCGCTCCGGTGCCGGTGAGGGCCGCCCGGCGATCAACACCGACATCGACGCCTGCGAGACGATCCTCGCGCTGTCAGGCACGACCAACGGACGACTGGCGGTCGAGAGCTTCAAACAGCTCGGGAAGCGCGTCGGCAAGGATCTCGCCCTGATCTCCGAGGAGCGGGCCGACGACCGGATCGACTTCAAGTCGATCGGCATCCAGCCGCGCAAGGTGATCGCCTCGGCCGAATGGTCCGGGGTCGAATCGCGCGAACGGCGCTACTCGCCGTTCACCTCGAACATCGAGCACCTGATTCCGTTCCGCACCCTGACCGGCCGGCAGAGTTTCTACGTCGACCACGAGTGGATGCTCGATCTGGGCGAAGCGTTGCCCGCCTTCCGGCCTCCGGTGGCTGCGGGCCAGCTGGTCAGGCTCGGCGGTACCATCGAGCTGGAAGAGGCGCCCGAGGTGACGGTGCGTTACCTGACGCCGCACTCGAAGTGGTCGATCCACTCCGAGTTCCAGGACAACCTGATCATGCTGACCCTGTTCAGGGGCGGTCCGGCCATGTGGCTGTCGACCGGCGATGCCGCGAAGACCGGGATCGAGGACAACGACTGGATCGAGGTCTACAACGGCCACGGAGCGGTTTCCTGTCGTGCGGTCGTCTCGCGCCGGATCCCCGATGGGGCGGCGTTCTTCTACCACTCGCAGGACCGTCACGTGAACGTGCCGATCTCCGAGGTCACCGGCGTCCGCGGCGGCACTGACAACTCGCTGACCCGGATCTCGATGAAGCCGACCCACATGGTCGGCGGTTATGCCCAGCTGTCCTGGGGCTTCAACTACTACGGACCGACCGGTTGCCAGCGGGACCAGCTGATCATGATTCGCAAGCGCAAGGGAGAGGTGGTGTACTGATGAAGGTCAGAGCCCAGATGGGCATGGTCATGAACCTCGACAAGTGCATCGGCTGCCATACCTGTTCGGTGACTTGCAAGAACGTGTGGACCAACCGGCGCGGCACCGAGTACGCCTGGTTCAACAACGTCGAAACCAAGCCCGGCCGCGGCTACCCGGTCGACTACGAAGACCAGGACAAGTGGAACGGCGGCTGGAAGCTCGATCGCAAGGGCAGGCTGAAGCTGAAGGCCGGAGGGCCGGTGAAGAAGCTGGCGAACATCTTCTGGAACCCGGACCTGCCCGAGCTCAACGACTACTACGACCCGTGGACCTATAACTACGACCACCTGATCACGGCTCCGGCAGGCGACGTCCAGCCTACGGCCAGCCCGAAGTCCCAGATCACGGGTGGCGACCTCAACCTGCAGTGGGGCCCCAACTGGGAAGACGACCTCGCCGGGTCCAACAACAATGCCGCCAACGACCCGAACTTCCGCAAGCTCGAAGAGCAGGTCAAGTCCGAGTTCGAGGACACCTTCATGATGTACCTGCCGCGGATCTGCGAGCACTGCATCAACCCGTCCTGCGTCGCATCCTGCCCTTCGGGTGCGATGTACAAGCGCGAGGAAGACGGCATCGTGCTGGTCGACCAGGAGGCCTGCCGTTCCTGGCGCTTCTGCGTCTCCGGCTGCCCTTACAAGAAGGTCTACTTCAACTGGGAGTCGGGCAAGGCCGAGAAGTGCAACTTCTGTTACCCGCGGATCGAAGCCGGGCTTCCGACCGTCTGCTCGGAAACCTGTGTCGGCCGGCTGCGCCACCTCGGCATCGTGCTGATCGACAGCGACCGGGTCGAAGAGGCCGCTTCGACGCCCGACGAGAAGGATCTGCTCAAGGCCCAGCTCGACCTCTTCCTCGACCCCGAGGACCCGGAGGTCCGGGAACAGGCCCTGCGCGACGGCGTCCCTTCCGACTGGATCGACGCCGCCGCCAACTCGCCGGTCTACATGATGGCCAAGAAGTGGGAGATCGCCCTGCCGCTTCACCCCGAATACCGCACCCTGCCGATGGTCTGGTACGTGCCGCCGCTCTCTCCCCTGGAGACGCTCGGGGCCGAGCTGGTCCGTGACGGTGGGGATGAAGAGGGCATCTTTGCCGCGATCGACCAGATGCGCATCCCGATGGAGTACCTGGCCGGCTTCCTCGCCGCCGGTGACGTCGCTCCGGTACGCAAGTCCCTCGAGCGCCTGATTGCGATGCGTCGTTACATGCGGGCGGACACCGTCGACGGTGAGATCCGGCCCGAGTTCGCGACCGACGCCGGTATGACCCCGGAGGATCTCGAGGACATGTTCCGCATGGTCGCGATCGGCGACTACGAGGACCGTTATGTGATCCCGAAGCGCCACGGCGAGACCTCGACGACGGCCTTCGCCGACCAGGGTTCCTGCGGCATCGATTTCGAGAACGGTGCCGCGATACCGCCGGGCCTCGGCGAGATGACCGGCGTCAACGCACCGGATCCCGTCGGCGGGCCTTTCGGGGACGCGATGCCGGGCGAGAACGGGAGCGAACCGGACCCGGACTTCGATGTGCGCGACATGCTGACCCGGCACGGAGGGGGGGCGAAGTCAAATGGCAGCTGAGAAAGTGCATCCGCTGATGGTGGTCTCGGTACTGACCCAGTACCCGGACGAGCGCTCGGTCGCCGCGGCGGCCGAACTCGACCCGTCCCGGGTCCGGCGGCTCAGCCGGCGTTCGACCGAGACGCTGGCCGGCTTCCTCGACTGGTACGGCAGCCAGACCCTCCACGAGCTCCAGGGGGTCTACGTCGAGACCTTCGACTTCAACCGGCGCTGCAGCCTCCACCTGACCTACCACATCAACGGCGACAGCCGCCAGCGCGGACTGTCGCTGCTGAAGATCAAGAACGCCTACCGCGAGGCCGGCTTCGACTTCGGTGACACCGAGTTGCCGGACTACCTGCCCGTGATGCTCGAGTTTGCGGCCTTGGCCAGAGAGCCACTCGGGCGCGACCTGCTCGAGCGCCATCGCCCCGGGATCGAGTTGATCCGCGACGACCTGCGCTCCTCGGGCAGCCCGTGGGCCGGCCTGTTCGACCTCGTGCGCGAAGATCTGCCCGGGCTTTCGAAACGACAGATCGCCCGGATTCGCCGGCTGGCCGAAAACGGCCCGCCGAGCGAGGAAGTAGGCCTCGAGCCGTTTGCTCCGCCCGAGGTGATGCCAACCGCGGCAGACCACGTCGCACTGCCCCTGATCGGAGGCCGTTCATGAGCGGCGAGACCATTCTTTATGTGATCCTGCCCTACGTCGCGATGACGATCTTCGTCGTCGGGCTGATCTGGCGTCGAAAGACGGACAGCTACGGCTGGACCGCCCGTTCGAGCCAGCTGCTCGAAGGACGCGTGCTGCGTTACGCCAGCATCATTTTCCACTTCGGCGTACTCGCCGCAATCGGCGGTCACATCCTGGGTGTGCTGATACCGGCCAGCTGGACCGAGACTGTCGGCCTGTCGGAAAGCGGCTACCACGTGATCGCAGTGATCGGCGGGGTGAGCGCCGGCGTCGCCGTGATCGTCGGTTTTGTGCTGCTCGTCTACCGCAGGATCAAGTTCCCCAGGGTGCGGATCAATACGACACGAATGGACGTCGCAGTCTTTGCCCTGCTGGCCTTCGGGATCATCACCGGCATGCTGGCGACGCTGACCAACATCGGCGACTCGGTCCCCTATCGTGCCACGGTTTCGCCGTACTTTCGCCAGCTGTTCATCCTTGACCCCGAACCGTCGCTGATGACCCAACCCGGCGTGTCCCTGATCTTCCAGGTCCACGTCATCGGCGCCTGGTTCATTTTCGCGCTGTGGCCGTTCACCCGTCTGGTTCACGCCTTCAGCGTGCCGCTCGGTTACTTCAAACGCAGCCCGATCTTTTACCGTCCAAGGGCCGCCCGCCCCTCGCCCAGTCGCCGTCCGGACACCCGGATCGGCCGATAGGAGGATTACGTGAACTCAACGTCAACGCCCACCGGTGCAGGCCGGAATCTTGGCCTCGCCACAGTC
The DNA here is from genome assembly GCA_030835185.1 of Solirubrobacterales bacterium. Taxonomy (GTDB): domain Bacteria; phylum Actinomycetota; class Thermoleophilia; order Solirubrobacterales; family 70-9; genus 67-14. The sequence continues at coordinate 9,661 of JAUQWL010000231.1, forward strand.
GCTTTTGCCCTCTGTTTTGCGGCTTGGGGATGGCTCGCACCGATCGCACCGGATCTGCAGGACAGCCTTGGTCTGAGCAATACCCAGACCTCGATCATGATCTCGATCCCGGTCGTCCTGGGATCGCTGCTCAGAATCCCGCTGGGACTGCTCACCGACCGGGTCGGTGGCCGGGCGGTCTTCACCGGCATGCTGTTCTACTCGGCCGCCGCAGCCGCGCTGGTCGGCTTCGCAGACTCCTATGCCGCTCTGCTCGGTGCCGGCTTCCTGCTCGGCGCGGCCGGCGCCTCGTTTGCGGTCGGTATTCCGTTCGTCGCCAAGTGGTACCCGCCGAACAAGCAGGGTATGGCGCTCGGCGTCTACGGAGTCGGCAACATCGGCACCGCGGTGGCCGCCTTCTCGGTCCCCGTCCTGCGCGATGAGTTCAGCCAGGTCGTAGCCGGACTGGTCTTCGCCGCGGTGATCGGGGTCTACGGTCTGATGTGGATGAGTCTTGCCCGGGAGGCACCGCATGCGAAGCCGGTGAAGACCAAGTACCGCGATGTACTCGGGGCCGGCTGGCGGCTCTGGCGGCTCTCGCTCTTCTACTTCGTCACCTTCGGCGGCTTCGTCGCGATGGCGATCTTCCTGCCGAAGCTGCTGAAGGACTGGTTCGACCTTTCTCTTACCGACGCCGGCCTGAGGGCCGCCGGATTCACGATAGTCGCCACTGCGGCCCGGCCCGTCGGCGGCTGGCTTTCCGACCGCATCGGGCCGGAGAAGGTACTCGCGGTTGCGTTCTTCGGGGTCGGCCTCGACGCCGTCGGCCTCACCTGGCAGGCATCCCACCCTTCGATCGTTCCGACGACGATCTTCTGCCTGACCATGGCGTTCTTTCTCGGTATCGGCAACGGCGCCGTCTTCAAGATGGTGCCGAAGGAGTTCCCCGACGCCACCGGTGCCGCGACCGGCATCATCGGCGCCGCCGGCGGACTGGGCGGCTTCTTCCCGCCGCTGATACTCGGCGTCGTCAAGGATGCCACCGGGGAGTTCGTGCTCGCTTTCGTCTTCCTCGTTGCTTTCGCCTGGATGTGTGCGGGTCTTGCCGCCGGTAGCATGGACAGGGGTCCGGCTCCCGACGAAAGTGGCTGAAACGCGTGACGAAAACTGCACCGCTCGAAGACTCTCATGGACGGTTGATCGCAGACCTTCGGGTCTCGGTCACCGACCGGTGCAACTTCCGCTGCCAGTACTGCATGCCGGCCGAAGGGCTGGCCTGGATGGACCGGCAGAGCATCCTCACCTTCGAGGAGATCGAGCGGCTGGTGTCCCTGATGACGAAGCTCGGGGTCCGCGACGTGCGGTTGACCGGCGGGGAGCCACTGGTCCGGCGGGACTTCCCGCAGCTGGTCGCCAGGCTGAGCGCGCTCGGCACGATCGCTGACCTCTCGCTGACCACCAACGGCTACCTGCTCAAGCGTGACGCCGCCGCCCTGGTTGAAGCCGGCCTCAACCGGATCAACGTCTCGATCGACTCGCTCGAACGCGACCGATTCTTCCAGCTGACCCGCCGCGACTCCATGGATCAGGTGCTCGAAGGCCTCGAGACGATCATGGCCCAGCCCGGGATCGGCTCGGTCAAGGTCAACGCGGTCGCGATCCGTGACTTCACCGAAGAAGAGGTTCCGCGTTTCTGCGAGCTGGCCCGAAACAGGGGCTGCCAGGTTCGTTTCATCGAGTTCATGCCGCTCGACGGCGACCGCTCCTGGGATCCGAGCCAGGTTCTGACCGGAGGCGAGTTGCGGGAGCTGGTCGAGAAGATCTATCCCCTGGTGGAGGTCGAGCGGGAGCCTTCGGCCACCGCCCGGGTCTACCGCTTCGCCGACGGCAAGGGCGAAATCGGCTTCATCAACCCGGTTTCCGAACCTTTCTGTTCGGACTGCAACCGCCTCCGGCTGACCGCCGACGGCAAGCTGCGCACCTGCCTGTTCTCGATCAACGAGACCGATCTGCGCGAACCGCTCCGGACCGGAGCGAGCGATGCCGAGATCGAAGCGGTGATCCGCGAAGCAGTCGCCGGCAAGGAGCTGCGCCACCGGATCAGCGAGTCCGACTTCCTCCAGCCCGAACGCACGATGAGCGCCATCGGTGGCTAGGAAGCGATCTCGACACCCCGGCTTCACAGCCCTGTCGGGATAGGCTCGAAAGGGCCGGCGGATGAACGGAGACATTCCAGCCGTACAGTCGTAACCGGCGGTCCGGGTGGTCCGGACGGCCGGTGATCGGAAACCGAACAAGGAGACGAACAGATGGAACCGGAACAGTGGCTGAAGAACTTCGGGACGGCGGCCGGCATCGACCCGCCGGCTGACGAAGAAGTGACCCGTCTGCTCGAACTCGCTGCCGTGGCCGCGCATTCGTCGGCCCGCACGGCGGCCCCGATCGCCTGCTGGATGGCCGGAAAGAGCGGGCTTGCTGCCGCTGAGCTGATGGAAGCAGCCGAGCGAGCCGGAG
>JAUQWL010000232.1 GCA_030835185.1 Solirubrobacterales bacterium
CGGGCCCGGACCAGCAGCGACTTGACCGAGGGGACGGTCGTATCCATGGCTTCGGCGATCTCCTCGTATGAGAGGGCGTCGATCTCACGAAGCAGCAGGGCGGCACGCTGGGTCTCGGGAAGTCTGGTGACGTCGTTGAGCAGCTGACGGAACTCTTCACGGTTGTGGACCTTCTCCGCGGTGGAACCCGCATCGACCATCGGCACCATGTCCATCGATTCACGGGAATCGGCCTTGGGCTTGCGAAGGTGGTTCAGCGAGCGGTTGCGGGCGATCCTGTACAGCCAGGGCCGCAGGTTGATCTCGCGGTTGTCGGCCAGCATCGCCTTGTAGGCATTGACGAAAACCTCCTGGAGAACGTCTTCGGCATCTTCGGTCGAGCCGATCATCTGCCGGCAGAAGCCGAGGAGCCTTGCCTGGTAGCGGTCGACGATGATGTCGAAGGCTCCCGAGTTGCCGTTGCGGACCAAAGCGACGAGCTGCTCGTCGCCCTTCAGCTTGAGCAGCGGTGACTTGCGCGTCAGAAGACCACGACGGGCTGCATGGCTGAGAGTTGATGCTTCCACGGTTCTCCTTGGACTGGGAACGCCGGAGACTGGACCGGCTTGACACTGGGAACACCGTAGCAACGCATATGTAGCGCTATCTAAAGATTTGTGGCGCTATCTGAAGAAAATCCGCCGGAATCCCGCTACCCCTTTACTATCGGGGAGCCCGGATGGCGGAACGGTAGACGCCGCGGCCTTAAAAGCCGCTGCCCCCCAGGGGGCGTGCGGGTTCGAATCCCGCTCCGGGTATCCTCGCGGAGTATTCGCGGAGGAACTTTTCAACCGACAAATGTGCTGGGGGATGCGATGACTTCTGACGAAAGACCACACAAAGGATGGGTCCGCTTTCTGACCGTCCTCGTCGGCTTGCTGACGGTTCTGGCGATCCTGTCGACGTGGGTCGATCGACAGATCTTCGACTCCCAGGAGTGGGGCGACACCTCGCTCAAGATGCTCCAGAATCCCGAGATCCAGGACAGGGTCGCCGCGTTCGCGGTGGATGAGCTCTACGAGAACGTCGACGTCGAAGCCGAACTCAAGGACATCCTTCCGGACGACCTCGAATCGTTCTCGGGCGTCGCTGCCGGCGGCCTGCGTCAGGTGGCCGACCGTGGCGCCAAGCAGGCGTTGGGCAACCAGCGCGTCCAGGACCTCTGGGAGCGGGCGAACGTGGCGGCGAACGAAACGCTGGTCGCGCTGATCGAAGACGACAGCGACGTGCTCAGCACGACCGACGGCAAAGTCACGCTCGAACTGCAGCCGCTGATCATCGAGATTGCCGACCAGGTTGGACTCGGCCAGCAGGCGAGGGACAACATCCCCACCTCGGTCGGCCAGATCGAGATCGTCGACTCGGATCAACTCGCCGCGGTTCAGACTGCCGCGAGCCTGATCCACGGCACCGCCCTGATCACCGCTTTCCTGGCACTGCTGCTGATCGGCATCGCCGTCTTCCTCTCACCCGGGTATCGCTGGATGACCCTTCTCTGGGTCGCCGCGGCCCTGATCATCGGTGCTGCCGTCGTGCTGATCCTGAGATCCGTGCTCGGCGGGATACTCGTTCCCGAACTGGCGACACCGGATGTCCAGCCGGCAGCCGAAGCGGCCTACGGCATCGGGACCGACCTGCTCAGATCGATCGCCTGGACCGTAATCTGGGGGGCGATCCTCCTGATTCCGCTCTCCTGGCTGGTCTCTCCGGCCAAGTCCGCGCAGTCGGCAAGGGAGTACCTCGCGGTGCCTTTCGGCCGTTTCCCCGGAGCGACGTTCGCGCTGCTCGGACTGGTCGCCTTCATCTTCGTGCTGATGGGGGCCGGAGACCGGCGTGACCTCCTGGTCAGGCTGATGATCGTGATCCTGCTCGGCATCGGTTCTTACTTCTTCCGCCGGGGCCTGG
>JAUQWL010000033.1 GCA_030835185.1 Solirubrobacterales bacterium
GACGAAGGCCCGCAAAGCAAGGAGCACCACATGACTGACTTCGAATCCAGGAGCCTGGCCGAGCTTCACAAACTGGCGGCCGAGAATGACATCAAAGGCTTCCGCCTGATGCGCAAGGAAGAACTTGCCGAAAAGCTGGAGAGCGTCACCGGAGGAGGTTCCGGTTCGAACGGCCCCGAAAAGGGTGCGGACGATTCCAAAGGTGGCTCATCCCCGTCCAGAAGGCGACGCGGCCGTGGAGTTCGCGATCGCGGAGCCCGCTCCCGGCGGGAAGGATCCGGTGACGACCGCGACGACCGCGACGACCGTGACGACCGTGACCGGGGTGAGAAGGGTGGAGACGAACACCCAGGGGGCGAACTCAGCGAAGCGACCGGCGTGCTGGAGGTCCAACCCCGTGGCAGCGGCCTGGTCCGCGGCGAGGGACTGCCCGATGCCGGCGTGTACGTATCCCCGGCCCAGATCCGCCGCTGCGAGCTCCGCTCCGGTGATGAAATCAGCGGCCCGGTGCGCCCGGCCCGCCGCGGTGAACGCAGGCCGTCTCTGGTCCGGATCGAGACCGTGAACGGCGAGCCGCCGCAGGACGAACGCGGCCCGGCCTTCGAGGGCCTGACCGCGATCGCACCGCATCGCCGGATTCCGCTCGGGGCAGAAGGCGACGAAGCCCTGGCCCGCGCCGTGGACCTCGTCACACCGCTCGCGTTCGGTCAGCGCGTGTTGATCGAGGCCACGCCGCGCTCGGGCCGGACCTCCGTGCTCCGCTCGCTCGCCAGGTCTATCGCCGCCGGCTCCGAGGATGGTCCCGAGGTGACCGTGCTGCTGGTTGACGAACGACCGGAAGAGGTGACGGCCTGGTCCCGCGAGGTCAGCGACGTCGCTATCGAAGCGGCAGCGGCCGATCTCGGCGCACAGGAACAGGTGCGGATCGCCGAACGGGCGCTGGCAAAAGTCAGGCGTCAGGCCGAGACCGGCAAGGACGTCGTTCTGATCGTCGATTCGCTGACCAGGCTCGGGACCGCCTACGGAGACCCCGGTTCGATCAAGCCGTTCTTTGGAACCGGCCGCGAACTCGAGGAAGACGATGCCGGATCGGTGACGGTGATTGCCACCGTACTCCGGGGCTCGCCCACGGACCAGGCCGTACTCGACGCCGTACGTACGACCGAGAACTCGACCGTGCGCCTCGATGAGAGCCTCGCCGCGGCCGGCGTCACCCCGGCCTTCGACGTGAGCTCCTGCGCGATCTCAGGCCAGGAAGCGATCCTGAGCGAGTCCGATGTCGACGCCCTCCGTCGCCTCCGGACCGAGCTGGCCGAGATGGACCGGGCTGCCGCCGCGGCCCGTCTGGCCGAGTTGATCAGCGGCTCCGAGAGCAACAAGGAGCTTCTGGGGAAGCTCTGAAGATCGGGCGGAGTCAGCCTCCGCGGGGCATCTGCCTGTCAGGGAGCCCGAGGATCGCGCCGCCGTCCAGCCTCCGGAGCAAGGGACCGGCCTTGCCGGACGCGAGTCAGCCGTGGAAGGCGACGCGGCGCCAGGAGGGCTCTCTGGCCAGTTCGATCATCTCGGGGCCACGGTCGGGCTGGATGTAACCGAAACTCTGGCGTTGCTCGTCGAAGACGATGTCGAGCTCGCCTTCCTTGACCCGCTGGTCCAGCCAGGCGCCGCGAAACACGAGCCGGCGAATCCAGTGGACGAAGCTCTGATTGCCGGGTCCGACGAGGTCCTCCCAGTGATGGAGAACGTGAATGCCCAGCTCCGATGACGGTTCGTCGATCTCACCGCTGACCGCCAGGTGGAGCAGGTCGTGGATCTCGGCGTGCGTCAGGCCGGGCTTGACGAATCCGAGGCGGACGGCGGCCTGTTCGACGCGCTGGCTGAAGTCACGTTCGTTGAACGCGAAACGCAGGTCGCCGTACTCGAGCACGTAGTCGGCGCCCGACTCATAGTTGCCTCTTCGGGTTGTTTTTCGTTCCAAGTCGAAGCCCTCTAAAGCGCCGGACGAGAAGCATTTGGCGCAATCGGCATCATGCCTGCCAGACCCTCCGATCGCCCCGGCGATCCCTCACCTGAACGCTCCTTTGCGCGATGCACGGCCTGTTTCACCGGGGGCGAGTTCCTGCGCCCGGGCGCTGATTGGAGGATGGAACCCCGTACGGCGATCAGGCTGCGAGGTCTGGAGAGGGTCCGGGTGGCCGGCCGCTGCGTACCGCTGGCATCGACGACGCTCTCCCGGCTCATGGGCCTTTCGCTGCTGGACCGGAAGGACGCGGGCGGGGGACTCCTGATCCCGTGTTGCCGTTCCGTCCACACGTTCATGATGCGGTTCCCGCTCGACGTTCACTTCATCGATGCCGACGGGCGGGTCATCAGGACAGTGCGTTCAGCCGGCCCGGGCCGGGTGTTCTTCGAGGCCGGCGCCGACTGCGTACTCGAGGTGCCGGCGGAAGGGTGAAAGCCCGGACACAGTCACGGCTGCCAGGGGCACTCGGACCAGGGTGCGCGACGCAGAACGGTCGAATTCCTCGACGACCCTCCTGGGTGGGGCGGGCGCAGCGTCTAACGCTGCTGCTTGAGCCGTTCGATCTCGGCCTGTACGTCCTGCTCGGTTACCGGTCGATCCCCGTAGGTCTCGCGGGCGTCCAGAAGCAGGCCTATTCCCCAGCCGCCCGTGACGAATACGGGCCAGGGAAAGCCGGTTCCGGTGACGATCCAGATGCCCCACAGAAAAATATTGACCAGCGAGTACACAACGACATGGGTGCGGAAGTCTCGCCGCTTCTTGATCCGCTTCAGCGCGACTTCGCGAAGGTCCTCCTCATTTTCTGCCACGCCTGTCCCGCTCTCGATGGCGTTTGTACGGCCGCAGGTTTGATGTTAACCCGCCCTGCAGAACGAAGCAAGTCACGGCTCGTGCGTCGCCCGGCTCAATGCGCGTGGCACAGGCTTCGCCCGCGGTCGGCGATGGGGGGAGAGTCGTCTGCGCCCGTGGCTTAGGCAGACATGCTGCCGGAAAGGGACGAGATCGCCAAGCTTGTCATCTGTGAGGACGATCGTGCCACCCTGGAGCTGCTCTGCGATCACCTTCTGGCTGACCGCTACGGCGTTCTCGCCGCACCGACCGCGGCCGACGCCCTGCGTCTCTGCCAGTTCGGTTCCCCCGACCTGCTGCTGCTCGATCTGGCCCTGCCCGATGCCTCGGGCCTCGACGTCCTGCGGGAGATACGCAACCCCGACCGGGCACTCAACCGTTTCGATTCGCGGCTGGGGGTGATCGTCCTCAGCGGCAGGGGAACCGAGCGCGACCGGGTCCGTGGACTCGACCAGGGTGCCGATGACTATGTGGTCAAGCCGTACCACTACTCGGAGTTGCTGGCCCGGATCGCCGCCGTGCTGAGGCGGCGCAAGGGCGAGCGCAAGGCGGTAACCCGGGTGGCCGAGATCGAGATCTGCCATCCGGAGAGGTCCGTCTCTGTGGGTGGACGCATCGTCCCGCTCTCGGTCAAGGAGTTCGCCCTGCTCGGAGTGCTCGCACAGGAACCGACCCGGGTCTTCACCAAGGAGGAGTTGCTGAGAGACGTCTGGGGGTACCGGTCTCTGGGCCACACGCGGACACTCGAGGCTCATGCCAGCCGCCTCAGGCGCAAGCTCGACCCCGAGAGTGGGCGTTTCGTCGTCAACTGCTGGGGTGTCGGCTACCGGCTGGTGGAACCGTGAGCGTGGTCTCCTGGACCTGCCTGGCATTCGCACTGATGTTGCTGGCCGGCTCACGGTGGCGTATCCGGCGGCGAACGAAGGCACTGAACCGGGCGCTTCACGAGATTCGCCGGCCGCTCCAGACGCTGTCGCTCCTCTCCCCGGCCGTTTGCGGTCCGGTTCTGGCCGGGGCTGGTCCCACCCCTGATCCCGGGGCCGGTCTCATCGCTTCCCCGAGGATCTCGCTGGCCGAGCCGGTCGCCCAGGCGATCGATGCGGTCGGGGACCTGGACCGGGAACTGAACGGCGGGCCTGCGACGGGCAGGCGAAGCGAAGTCATTGCGGCGCGGCTGATGGTGGATGGGTGCATCCGGCGGTGGCAGTCACGGGCGGCTATCACCGGCAGCACGATCGAGCTCTCCTGGGGTGGCCCGGACGCGCTGATCCGGGGGGACGGCGTCGCCCTGGCTGCGGCGCTCGAGAACCTGATCGTGAACGCGATCGAACATGGCGGGCCGCGGATAATCGTGCTCGGCAGGCAGATGGGCAAACGCCTCCGGATCGAGGTCGCCGACGACGGATTGAAAGGGCGGCTTCCCGGACGGGCGCGGACTCCGGCAGAAACGCCGGCCTGGCAGCGTGGCCGCGGCCGCCACGGTCACGGCCTTGCGGTAGCCGAACAGACCGCTTCGGAGCACGGCGGCAGACTGGAGAAGCAGTTTTCAGCCGGCGGCTCCCGCGTAGCCTTCATCCTGCCGCGGGCGACGAGGAGCCGGGGGATGTCGTCCGCGGTGAAGGTCAACTGGTGAGCAGGCGCCGTCGCGTCGGCCTGCTGGTCGCCGCTGCTGCGGTGGCCGCAGGCCTCGGGGTGAGCCTGGTCAGCGGCTACTCGGCATCGGTCTCCGAAAGTTACGGACCCCTGCAGCCCGTGCTGGTGGTCACCCGCCTGTTCGACGGCGGCGAGACGCTCACCCCGGGGCTGATCAGGGAGAAGACCGAGCTCCGGCAGGTGCCGTCCCGCTTCGTGCCGGCCGGGGCCATTTCAAGCCCGGCGCGGGCACTGGGTCTCGAGACCACTGCACCGCTGGCCGCCGGCAGTTATCTGACCAGCAGTGCGCTACGCCTTCCCCGGTCCGGAAAGCCGGACAGGCTCAGGATCGGCCGCGGCAGGGTACCCGTCGAGCTCTCCGTGTCGGGTGCCGGGATACTTTCGGGGGCCGGCCCGGCTGCGGTCGCCGCGAAGACGGTGGATGTGCTGGTCACGCGGGAGGGGCCGATCGGGAACCGGGGCAAGACCCGGGTCGCCGCAGAACGGGTGCCGTTGATCGCCGTGCTCGGCAACGATCCGGCCGACGACGGCCTCGGTCCCGGCAGGGTGGTTCTCGGACTGACCCGGCCACAGGCGATCGCACTGATCGACGCCGAGTCTTTCGCCAGGCGGGTCACCGTCATTCAGCGTGAGGGGCGATGAGCGGCCCGGATGCCGACAGGCCGGCGATGGACCGGCTTGCCCTTGAGATCCACGCCGGTCTGGTCGAGCGGCGGCGTTCGGATCCTGGCGGTGAAGACGGCGTCGAAGCGGCGATCCGCGCCGTGGTCTGCGAGAAGGCGGCGGTCCTGTCAGGAGACGCTCGCGAGGCTCTGATCGAGCGCATCGCCAGGGAGGCCTCGGGGCTGGGTCCGCTCGAGATCCTGCTCGAGGACCAGAGCGTGGAAGAAGTGATGGTCAATGGCAGCGGTCGGGTCTACGTGGAAAGAGGCGGACGCATCGAAGCCGTTCCGGTCTTCTTCGAGGACGAGGAGCAGCTCCGCAATACGATCGAGCGCATCCTCGCACCGCTTGGCCGACGGGTTGACGAACTCAGTCCGATGGCCGACGCGAGACTGCCAGACGGCTCCAGGGTCAACGTGATCATCCCGCCGCTCGCGGTCGACGGCCCGGCGGTTTCAATTCGCAGATTTCCCGATTCGCGTCCCGGTCCGGAGGATCTGATCGAGCTCGGGACGCTGACCCTGGAAGAGGTGCAGCGGCTTGAAGCTGCCGTGGCCGACCGTCGCAGCATCCTGATCAGCGG
>JAUQWL010000233.1 GCA_030835185.1 Solirubrobacterales bacterium
GCCATCGCCTCTGCGAACGCCCGGACGATCCGCAACTCGGCGGTCCGAAGCCCCGGTACGCGCCTTCAGGGCGGTGTGGGCGGAACCTGAACCCGGCCGGCGACAACCCACAGCAGCACAGAAGCGCCGACGAGAAAGCCATCGACGAGGACGTTGAGCAGGTAGATGAAGACGTCGTCATCGAAAACGAAGAAGCCGAGCGCGGCCAGCGAAGAAGCCGCCTTGCCGGCAGCCAGCACCAGCAGCAGCAGCCGGTAACGGACGACATCGATCTGTGCGACCAGCGCGATCCCGGTGATCACGACCATGTACGCGAAGGCAAGCGCGAGCCAGAGCTTCTCCTCGGTCAGCGGGGCACGGGGGAAGTCACCGACTGTGTCTCCGAGGTCGGAGATCGTATTCAGGACCCCGTCCGGCGTCGCGATGAAGAGGACGCCGACCACAGCGAAACCCAGCGCCATAGCGCGCAGACTCCAGACGACGAACACCTCAGCTCGTTCTGCGGTCACAGCGACATCCTATGGAAAAGGGCGGGCCGTCTGGCCCGCCCTTTGGCGAATCCGGCCGGCGCGGCAACCGCGCCGGGCTGTCTACGACTTGACGGCTGCCGGGATCAACTCGCGCTCTTCGAGGTAGGCGAGCAGGATCGCCGCCGACTCCTCGGGCTCTTCCTCTTCGGTCTTGATCACGACCTCGGGGTTGAGCGGCTCCTCGTACGGGTCGCTGACCCCGGTGAACTCCTTGATCTCGCCGGAGAATGCCTTGGCGTAGAGGCCCTTGACGTCGCGCTCGGCGCAGGCGTCGACCGAGGCATGGATGTAGACCTCGATGAAGCGGTCGCCCATCATCTCGCGGGCCTCGTCACGGATCTCGCGGTAAGGCGAGATCGCAGCGGTGATCACCGGGGTGCCGTTGCGGGAGAGCAGGTCGGCGACGAAGGCGATCCGGCGGATGTTCGTATCGCGGTCTTCCTTCGAGAAGCCGAGGCCCTTCGAGAGGTTCTCGCGCACGATGTCACCGTCGAGGATCTCGAACTTCTGCCCGCGGGCGTTCAGCTCGTCGGCGAGGATGTGGGAAATGGTGGTCTTGCCGGCCCCGGAGAGTCCGGTGAACCAGAGGGTGAAGCCGTTGTCTGACATGGGTTAGTTGTCCTCCTTGTAAGCGTCGATCAGGATCTTGGCGACCTCGGGGCGGGAGAACTCGTGCGGCGGCTCTTCGCCGTTACCGAGCATCTCGCGGACCTTGGTGCCGGAAAGGAACAGGTGGGATTCGGCGTCATGAGGGCAGGTCTTGCCGGAGGCGAGCCCTTCGCATTCGTGACACCAGAAAGTGTGCTCGAACATCAGCGGCTCGATGCCGAGCTCGTCGATGTCGATCGTCTCGAAGATCTGCTGCGCGTCGTAGGTGCCGTAGTAGTCGCCGGCACCGGCGTGGTCGCGGCCGACGATGAAGTGGGTCGCGCCGTAGTTGCGCCGGACGATCGCGTGGAGGACTGCTTCGCGCGGGCCGGCGTAGTGCATCTTCGCCGGCTTGACCCCCAGGACCACACGGTCGTTCGGGTAGTAGTCCTCCATCAGGACCTCGTAGCAGCGCATGCGGACGTCGGCGGGGATGTCGCCGGGCTTCGTCTTGCCGATCAGCGGGTGTATGAAAAGCCCGTCACAGGTCTCCAGGGCCGCCTTGGTCAGGTACTCGTGGGCGCGGTGGATCGGGTTGCGGGTCTGGAAGGCGACGATCTTCTTCCAGCCACGGTCGGCGAACTCCTGCCTGGTCTCGGCCGGCGTCCTGTAGCGGCGCATGAAGGCCTCTTCGTGGTCCGGCAGCGCGTCGACCTCGAGCGGGCCGGCGATGCAGCGGTTGCCTTCTTCGTAGATGGCGGCGACGCCGGGGTGGTTCTCGTCGGTGGTGCCGTAGACGGTCTCGGCTTCGTACTTGACGTCGCGCTCGAAGATCTCGTTCACGTTGATCCGGCCGAGGGGCTTGCCTTCATCGGAAGAAAGTGCGACCACGTCGCCGACTTCGCATTCGAGGTCGGTCGGCAGGGTGATCGGGATCGGCCAGTAGTCGCCTTCGGCGGTCCTCATCTGGCCGCAGACGTTGCGCCAGTCCTCGGAGCCCTGGAAGCCGGTCAGGGGGGCGAAGCCACCGTTGCCGATCATCTCGAAGTCGGCCGTCTGGCGTTCGGAAAGGGTCAATGCGAGTTCGCTCATTTTTCAGTTCATCCGTATCGGTTATTCGTTGACAGGGAAAAGCTCAAAGCAGGTACTGCCCGGCACGCGGACCGCTGCGCCTCTTCAGGCACGGCGGCGGCGGGTCGGGGGACCGCTCAGGCGGTCCCGGGTCCTAATTGATTCCGCACTCCGTCTTGCCCGAACCAGACCAGCGGCCATCGCGGGCAGACTGCCCCGGCACCACCGGCCGGGTGCAATGGGTGCAGCCGATCGAGGGGTAGCCCTGGTCGTGGAGGGGGTTGTAGGGGACGTTGTGTTCATTCAGGTGATTCCAGACATCGCGCTCGGACCAGTCGGCCAGGGGATTGATCTTCCAGAGGTTGAAACGCCTGTCCCAGGCGAACTTTGGAGCATTTGCCCGGGTGGCCGAGTCCTCGCGGCGGATGCCGGAGACCCAGCAGTCTACGGTAGAGAGGGCCTCTCGCATCGGCTGGACCTTGCGAATGTCGCAGCAGGCGTCCACATCCCGCTCCCAGAGGCGGTCCCCGTAGCGTTTCGCCTGCTCCTCGAGGGAGATACCGTGCCACCGGTCGAACTCGACTCCGAAGTGCTCCGCCAGGCGGTCCCGGGTTTCGTACGTCTCCGGGAAAAGCAGGTCCGTATCCAGGTAGAAGAAGCGTGCGTCCGGGTTGATCGTGGTCGCCAGCTGGATCACAACCGAGCTCGTCTTCTGGAAGGAGCAGGCGATGTACATGGCCTGTCCGAACTGCGAGAACGCCCACTCGAGCACCTCGCCGGCCGATTTCGGCTCCAGCTCCGCCGCGACCGCTTCTTCGTCGAAGCGCGCTCTTGCCTCCTCGAGGCGTTTTGTCGAGGTAACCGGTTCCATGATTTGCTCAGATCTTGCATTCACCTTCGCCTCACCCGACCCCGTACGGATCGGAGTGGCTCCGGTCAATGAACTCCCGCATTGTCGCAAGGCTGGGTTCTCCCGGCAGCGTGAGTGGCCCGATGCCTTTTCCGGGCCCTGCCTTCCTCCCGCTCCAGGCTCCCGCCTCCCGGCCCGGGTATGCGCTTCGCTGTGAGTTTGGCCGGGGTCATGGTCGGCTCCATCGGTGAATTCTCCTGCTGCACTTTTCGGCGGCGACGGCCCGCCTTTGCTTCGAAGCAAACGGGGCTGTCGAAGCCTGAAGGCCGGGGCAGACGGGCCGCCGACGTCCGCCGATCGATTCTGCTTCAGGGCGATGCTACCAAAATCCCAAAACCAGACTGGATTTCAGGTATTACGGACGACCGCCCGGCAGCGGGCCTCCACGATGGCCGCAGCCCCGCCGGGCCCTGTCACCGATCCATCGTCAGCTCAGGTGACGTCCTTGCCTTCGATCAGGAACGCGACCCGCACATGGGCGCGGTACTCGTCGAGATGCTCGCCGCGGATGCCGGTCGAGACGATGTCGACCGCGCGGACGTTGCGCAGCGAATCCTGGGCCTGCTTGAGCGCCTGTTGGGCGGCGTCATCGGTCGAAACCCTTGAACTGCCGACCAGCTCGATGATCTTTACGACTGCCATGCTCTCCTCCTCGGAATGCGGGAACGGTCAGGTGCTTCCGCACCATTCTTACCTGTCGCGGGCAGGACGAGTATCCCGGGGTCGGCGTGGACGCCGTCGTGAGGCTCGCGCAGACTCGACAGAGGGCGGGCGACGGCTAGAAAAGCTCGCGCGGATCGGCGGGCCCGAAGGAGTCCTTGGAGCCGACGCCTTCGACCAGCGCAGCCGTCAGCCACGGATTCAACTCCGGTCCGGCAGGCGGAGCGGCGGCGGCCGTATCCCCGAGGAAGCGCTCGATCGCGGCGCTGATTGCGGCTGTTTCGGCCGGTGACGCGGAGCCTGCGATCGAGATCCGGACCATCGTCTAGAGCGGGATGTTGCCGTGCTTGCGCTTCGGCTGGGCGACCCTCTTCGTCTGCAGGGTCCGCAACGCCTTGATCAGCTTCGGCCGGGTCTGGCGCGG
>JAUQWL010000034.1 GCA_030835185.1 Solirubrobacterales bacterium
ATGCCTTTCATCGCGACGCGCCCGGCAGGATTCGAACCTGCGACCTCATGCTCCGGAGGCATGCGCTCTATCCAGCTGAGCTACGGGCGCCGAGCCGATGAGTCTAGTGATCCGGGGGCGGTCCCCGGAGGCACCGGTCCCGTCCGGCTGCCGTACATCTACGCTACCCGGCATGGATCTCTCTGTCGCTTTCCTGGGAACCGGCGGACCGGTTCCTACCGCTTTGCGCAGTACCGCCAGCCTGCTGGTCAGTCGCGGTGGCGACCGCCTCATGTTCGACTGCGGCGAGGGAACCCAGCGACAGATGCGGCTCTCGACCGGACTGGTTCAGCTTGATCAGCTCTACCTGACCCACTTTCACCTCGACCACTGCCTCGGTCTGCCCGGTCTGCTCAAGACCTACGACCTCAACGGCCGGACCGAGCCGCTGGCGCTCTTCGGTCCGGCCGGCCTGAATCGTCTGCTCAAGGACTTCTCACCACTGATCGGTCGACTGGGTTACGGCCTTCGAGTTGAAGAACTCGAGCCCGGGGATCTGATCGGTCATGACGATTACGAGATCGAAGCCTTCTCTGTCGAGCACCGCACCCGGGCGCTCGGCTACGCGATCCTCGAAGACGACCGCCCCGGAAAGTTCGACCCTGACGAGGCCGGGCGACTCGGGGTGAAGCCCGGCCCGGACTTCAAGGCGCTGCAGGACGGACAGACGGTCGAGGGCAGCAGGGGGCCGGTGAAGCCGGAGCAGGTGATGGGCGAGGAGCGCCCCGGCAGGGCTATTGCGATCACCGGGGATACTGGACCCTGCCAGTCGACCGTTGTCGCAGCAGCCGACGCGGATCTGCTGATTCACGACTCGAGCTTCATGAGCGAGGACGACCGCCGGGCGATCGAAACGGGTCATTCCACGGCCGCCGGAGCCGCCAGGATCGCGGCGGAGGCGAACGTCAAGAAGCTGGCCCTGGTCCACATCTCGTCCCGCTACCACGTGCGGGCCGTGCTCGAAGAGGCGCGATCCGAATTTCAGGCATCGGTTGCTCCGCGCGACTTCGACCTGATCGAGTTGCCGCTTCCCGAGCGTGGTGAACCGCGCTTGATCAAGGGCGGTGCGATGAAGAATCAGGAGGAAAGGCTGGAGGGGCCGGCCGAGCCCGATCGATTCGATCCGGCCTGAGGGCTCGCCGACTCCGCCGGGCACCGGTGCTAAGGTGCCGAAGTCGGTTCTTTAACCCGGTCCCGCGAGGCCAGGAAGGGTCGTAGTGAGCAGCAGAGCAGTACTTGACAGCGAAGATGTCGGCAGGACGGTGCGCCGAATCGCGCATGAGGTCGTGGAAAAGAACCCCGATCTCTCGCGGATCGCCGTGGTCGGAATCCACACACGCGGTGTGGTGCTCGCCAGGCGGATCCACGCGCTGCTCCTGGAACTGACAGGTGTTGACGTGCCACTGGGGGAGATCGACATCTCCTTCTACCGTGATGACCTCCAGTCGAGGTCGACCGACCGCCAGCCGGTGGTTCACGCGACGCGGCTCGACTTTCCGCTTGAGGAGCGCACGATCATCATGGTCGATGACGTCCTCTTCACCGGGCGGACGGTCAGGGCCGGGATCGAGGCCCTCTTCGACTACGGCCGTCCGGCCAGGATCCAGCTCGCCGTACTCTGCGACCGCGGGCATCGCGAACTGCCGATCCGTCCCGACTACGTCGGGAAGAACCTGCCGACTTCCCGGCATGAACGGGTCGCGGTCAGCCTTCTTGAGACGGACGGCAGCGAAGGCGTGACCATTTCCAGCCCGGTGGAGGCCGTCGAATGAGGCATCTGCTGAGCATGGAAGACCTCGATCGCGACCGGATCGAGACCATCCTCGAACGCGCCGCCAGCTTTGCCGAGGTTTCGCGGCGGGAGATCAAGAAGGTGCCGACACTTCGCGGTCAGACCGTGGTCACGCTCTTCTACGAATCGAGTACCCGCACGTCGTCCTCTTTCGAGCTGGCAGCCAAGCGTCTTTCGGCCGACGTCGTTTCGGTCAAGGCCGGCGGGTCGTCGGTGGACAAGGGCGAGTCGCTCAAGGATACGATCGAGACGCTTTCGGCATACGACCCGGCGGCGATAGTGCTGCGCCATCCGTATGCGGGCTCGTCGCGCATGTTGACCGAATGGGTCGATGCGGCGGTGATCAATGCCGGCGACGGCATGCACCAGCACCCGAGCCAGGCGCTGCTCGACATCTTCACCCTGCGAAACCGCATCGGCAGCCTCGAGGGGGCGAACATCTGGATCGTCGGCGACGTGCTCCACAGCCGGGTGGCGAGATCGAACATCCAGGGTTTCCAGCAGATGGGGGCGTCGGTGACCGTGGCCGGCCCGCCGACCCTGATCCCCAGGGGTATCGAGTCGACCGGCTGTGAGGTTCGCTACTCGCTCGACGAGATCGATTCCGCCGACGTGCTTTACCTGCTGAGAATGCAGAGGGAACGCATGGGAGAGAACTTCGTTCCATCGATCCGCGAGTACGCCCGGCTCTTCCAGATGAACACCCGCCGGCTCGGACCGCGACAGCTGGTCATGCATCCGGGACCCGTGAACCGCGGGGTGGAGATTTCCAGCGACGTGATCGACTCGGATCAGACGCTGATCTCCGAGCAGGTGGCCTCCGGGCTGGTGGTCCGAATGGCGATCCTGTACGAACTCCTGACGGGCAGGGAGCGTACGGGCAACGGTTCCGCTCCCGACGACCCGGTCCCGATCGGAGAGCCGGCGTGAACAGAGGCCCCGAGACCGTCCACCAGCCTCTGCCGGAGCCGTTGGTCCAGCGTGCCGGACCGTCCGCCTCGGTCCTGATTTCCGGGGCGAGCGTGCTCGACCCGGTGACCGGCATCGACGGCAGCCACGATGTTCTGATCGAAGACGGCACGATCACGGAGATCGCCGCTCCCGGATCGATCTCCGCCTCCGAAGGCGTCGAGGCGGTCAGCGGCGATGGCAAGCACGTCTTCCCGGCCTTCTTCGACCCGCATGTTCACCTTCGTACGCCGGGACAGGAGTACAAGGAGGATCTCGAGACCGGCACCCGGGCTGCCGCCGCCGGCGGCTACGCGGGTGTATTGGCGATGGCCAACACCAGCCCGCCGGTGTCCAGTCCGGCCGACATCGACGCGCTTCGCCACCGCGCTCGCAGCGAGGCATCGGTCCCGGTCGGCTTCCTGGCGACCGTCACCCGGGCGATGGAAGGCCGCGATCTGACCGACATGGCCGAGCTGCGCGAAGCCGGAGCCGTCGGCTTCACCGACGATGGCGTCCCGGTCAGCAATCCGGGCATCCTCCGGCGGGCCCTTCAGTACCAGGCCATGTGTGGCGGCCGGATCGCTCTCCACGAAGAAGATCCCGACCTTTCGGCCGGCGGCGCGATGCACGAGGGCGAGATTTCGATGGAACTCGGCCTCCGCGGTGTGCCTTCCATCACCGAGTCGGTGATGATCGCCCGCGACGCGGCAATCGCCGGATACGAAGGCGGTGCCATCCAGATCCAGCACCTGTCGGCGATCGAGTCCGTCGAGGCCGTGCGACGGGCCCGGGCCGACGGTGTCGACATCACCTGCGAGGTGACGCCGCACCACCTCTGCCTGAGCGACGAGGCAGTCCGCGACCTGAACGCCTCGAGGCACAAGATGAACCCGCCACTGCGCTCCGAGAGTGACCGCCAGGCGCTGATCGAAGCGCTGATCGACGGCACGATCGACTGCATCGCCACCGATCATGCCCCTCATGCCGTCGAGGAGAAGGAAGTGCCCTTCGAAGCGGCGATGATGGGGGTGACCGGCCTGGAGACCGCCTTCTCCTCGCTCTATACGGAGCTGGTCCTGCCGGGCACCATCCCGCTGCGGCTGCTGGTCGAGAAACTCGGCTGCGGCGGCGCCCCTTTCGGAATCGATCCTTTCCGGATCGAGGTCGGCGAACAGGCCAGCCTCTGCCTGGTCGACCTGGAAGCCGAATGGACAGTCGGCGAGCACGGCTACGAGAGCCGGTCGCGCAACTCGTGGTGCGCCGGCCGGCGGCTGACCGGCCAGGTGCTGATGACCCTCGCCGCCGGCCAGGTCGCGTACCGCTTGCGCAGCTTCAGTCTGGGCGTGGCATGAACCCGGCCACACCCGGATACGTGCTTCTCGAAGACGGCAGCCGTTTTGACGGAATCCTCTGCGGGGATCCCGGGTCCGCAGTCGGCGAGGTTGTCTTCAACACCGCCATGACCGGCTATCAGGAAGCGGTTACAGACCCGTCATACGCCGGGCAGATCATCACCTTCACCTACCCGATGGTCGGCAACTACGGGGTTTCCCGGGAAGCCATGGAGTCGGGTCGGGCTCACGCCCGGGGAGTGATCATGCGGGACGCCAGGAACGGCGATGACGCCGCGTCGGCCGAAGGCGGCTGGCTCGACTGGCTGGGCGCAAACGGGGTCAAGGCGATCACCGGGGTGAATACACGGGCCCTGGTGCGCCACATCCGCGACAAAGGCGCGATGCGGGGGGCGATCCTCGCGGCCGCGGTGAGTCACGCGGAGGGTGCGGGCCTCGTCGACGGCGAGCCGCGGATGGCCGGTTCCGACTTTGCCAGCCGGGTCAGCCCGGATGAGCCGATCGAGTTCGACGGCGACGGACCCCATGTGGTCGCCCTCGACACCGGGATCAAGTCTTCGATCACGGACCAGTTGTGCCGGCGGGGTTGCCGGGTGACCCTGCTGCCGAGCAGCAGCGGCGCGCAGCAGGTACTCGACCGGGATCCCGACCTGATCTTCCTCGCCAACGGACCCGGCGATCCGGCGGCAGTCGCCGGAGTGGTGGAGACGATCTCCGAGCTGGTCGGCAAGCGGCCGATGGTCGGAATCTGCCTCGGCCACCAGCTGCTCTGCCGGGCGGTGGGGCTCGAGACATTCAAGCTTCCGTTCGGTCATCGCGGCTCCAACCACCCGGTCAAGGACCTGGAGACCGGGGTCATCGAGATCACTTCGCAGAACCACGGCTTCGCTGTCGTCGGACCGGACGGTGCCAGGAAGGTCGAAGGCGACGAGCCGGTCAGGTGGCAGACCGATGTCGGCGAGGCGGTGCTCTCCCACATCAACCTCTACGACCGCACGGTTGAAGGCCTGAGGCTGCCCGACGCCGGCGCGATGACCGTCCAGCACCATCCCGAGGCCGGACCCGGCCCGCGCGACTCCCGGCACCTCTTCGACCGCTTCATCGAGTTGGCTTCCTGATGCCGCGCCGCGACGACATCAGCAAGATCATGCTGATCGGCTCCGGTCCGATCGTAATCGGGCAGGCCGCCGAATTCGACTATTCGGGGGTTCAGGCCTGCAAGGTCCTGCTCGAAGAGGGCTACGAGGTCGTACTGGTCAACTCGAACCCGGCGACGATCATGACCGACCCGGAGTTCGCCACCAGTACGTACGTCGAGCCGCTGTTGCCCGGGCCGGTGGCGGCGATCATCGAGAAGGAACGCCCCGATGCCCTGTTGCCGACGCTCGGCGGGCAGACGGCCCTAAACCTGGCGATGGACCTCTCGGCCGATGGCACCCTCGAGAAGTACGGGGTGGAGCTGATCGGGGCAAACCGCGAGGCGATAACCCGGGCCGAGGATCGCGAGGTCTTCCGCCGGGTGATGAACGAAGCGCAGATCAGGATCCCCTGGTCGATCACGGTTGAAAGCGTCGAGGCGGCGCTCGAATCGCTCGACTCCGGCGATGCGACGCTGCCGGCGATCATCCGGCCGGCTTTCACGATGGGCGGCCAGGGCGGTGGCATCGCCGAGACCCGGGACGAGTTGGTCGATGTGGTCGGCAAGGGGATCGCCGCCAGCCCGATCGGCCAGGTCCTGGTCGAAGAGTCGGTGATCGGCTGGGGCGAGTTCGAACTCGAGGTAATGCGTGACCACAACGACAACGTGGTCATCATCTGCTCGATCGAGAACGTCGACCCGATGGGAGTCCATACCGGTGACTCGATCACGGTAGCCCCGGCCCAGTCTCTGACCGACCCGGTCTACCAGTCGCTGCGGGACATCGCGATCAAGGTGATCCGGGTCGTCGGGGTCGAGACCGGCGGATCGAATGTCCAGTTCGCGGTCAATCCGGCCGATGGCGAGATCGCGGTTATCGAGATGAACCCGCGGGTGTCGAGGTCTTCTGCGCTGGCGTCAAAGGCCACCGGCTTCCCGATCGCCAAGATGGCCGCCAAGCTGGCGGTCGGCTATGCACTGGAGGAGATCCCGAACGACATCACCAGGGCTACGCCGGCGGCTTTCGAGCCGACGATCGACTATGTGGTCACCAAGATCCCACGCTTCGCCTTCGAGAAGTTCCCGGGAGCCGATCACCGGCTTTCGACCTACATGCAGAGCGTCGGGGAGATCATGTCGATCGGCCGGACGTTCAGGCAGTCCTTCGCCAAGGCACTGGCCTCACGTGAGCTTGACGCCAACACCCCGGTCCCGGAATCGGATGCGGGTCTTCTGGACGAGATCACGGTCCCGACGCCGGAGCGGATCGACCTGATCATGGCCGGACTCGCGCGCGGGGTGCCGGTCGAGGAGATCCACGAACGCACTCACATCGACCTCTGGTTCCTGCGTGAGCTCGCCCTGCTGGCAACCGAGGGTGACGGCAGCGACGGGGCCGAGCTGATCTACAACTCGGTCGATACCTGCGCCGCCGAGTTCGAGGCCCGCACGCCCTACTACTACTCGTCCCACGAAGCGCCCGGCTCGCCCTCGGAGGTCCGCAGGGGAGATCGCCCGTCTGTGGTGATCCTCGGTGCCGGCCCCAACCGGATCGGGCAGGGCATCGAGTTCGACTACTGCTGCGTCCACGCGGCGATGACCGTGCGTGACTGCGGGCGCGACGCGGTGATGGTCAACTGTAACCCGGAGACGGTTTCGACCGACTACGACACCTCCGACCGGCTCTACTTCGAACCGCTGACGATCGAGCATGTGCTGGCGGTCTGCGAGCAGGAGAAGCCCGACGGGGTGATCGTCCAGTTCGGCGGGCAGACCCCTCTGAAGCTGGCGCAGGGACTCAAGGATGCCGGCATACCTCTGCTCGGCACCCCGGTCGAGGCGATCGACGCAGCCGAGGACCGCGGCAAGTTCGGCGCGCTGATCGACCGCCTGGGCATCAAGCCGCCGCCCTACGGCAGCGCGATGTCGGCCGACGAGGCGGTCGAGGTGGCGGAGAGAGTCGGCTACCCCCTGCTGGTCAGGCCCTCCTTCGTGCTCGGTGGCAGGGCGATGGAGATCTGCTACTCCCGGGAGGACCTCGACGCCTACCTGGAGCAGAACGTCAAGGCCTCTCCGGATCACCCGCTGCTTCTCGATCGTTTCCTTGAGAATGCGATCGAGGTCGACGTGGATGCGCTCTGCGACGGCGAGGAGGTCTGTATCGGCGGGATCATGCAGCACGTCGAAGAGGCCGGTGTCCATTCCGGCGATTCGGCCTGCGTCATCCCGCCGATGAGCATCGGCGACGAGATGCTGGACGAGATCCGTGAGGCGACGTCCGCGATCGCCCTCGAGCTCGGCGTGATCGGCCTGATCAACATCCAGTTTGCGATCGCCGAAGGCGGCCTTTATGTGATCGAAGCCAACCCGCGCGCGTCGCGCACGGTGCCGTTCGTCTCCAAGGCGGTCGGCTCACCCCTGGCAAAGCTTGCGACGCGGATCATGCTGGGCGGGAAGATCGCCGATCTCGAAATGCCGCAGGCGAACGGAAGCCATGTCAGCGTGAAGGAAGCGGTACTGCCCTTTGCCCGATTCCAGGGGGCCGACTCGGTGCTCGGTCCGGAGATGAAGTCGACTGGCGAGGTGATCGGCATCGGACCGGACTTCCCGACCGCTTTCGGCAAGGCCCAGGCTGCGGCCGGAGTCGAGTTGCCCGGCGGCGGCACCGTCTTCATCTCGGTGACCGACACCGACAAGCCCGCCGCCACCCAACTCGCCGCCCGCTTTCACGATCTCGGCTTCAACGTCGTATCGACCGGAGGCACCGCCCAGGCGATCTCGAGGATGGGCGTGCCGGTCGAGACGGTCAACAAGATCGCCGAAGGCTCGCCCCACGTGGTCGACCTGATCGAGGAGGGTCGCTGCGACCTGGTAATCAACACGCCCACCGGCTCCGGCGCCCGGGCGGATGGCTACGAGATCCGGTCGACGGCGGTCAGGCACGGCATTCCGGGCCTGACCACCATGACCGGTGCCTCGGCCGCGGTCAGGGCGATCATCGCGCTTCAGAAGGGCCCGGGAGACGTCTACTCGCTACAGGAACTCCATGCCGGCTGAGCGCCCGCTCGCCCCGTTCGGCAGGCGCAGCTGCGCGGTGACCGCTGCCGGGGACGACGGCGGCTACCGGTTGTTCACGCTGCTCGACGAAGAGGGCCCGCGGCCGGCGCCGGGGCAGTTCTACATGCTGACCGCCGAAGGAGAATGGCAGGGGTCCTCGGGTCGGCCCTTCCTGCCGCGGGCGATCTCGGTCGCCCGGGTGCTCGGCGAGCGGGGCGGGCTTCGACTCGGGTTCCTGATCGACGTGGTCGGGCCGGGAACCGACCGTCTGAACCGCCTCGCCAAAGGCGACAGCTGCATGATCGCCGGGCCGTTCGGCACCCCGTTCTCGATGCCGAAAGAGATCAACCCCGAGGCAGTGGGCGCCGTACTGGCGGGCGGCGGTATCGGCATCGCTCCGATCGCCGTACTGCGGCGCGATCTGGTCAGCAGGGGGGTCGCGACCCGGACCCTGCTCGGCTTTCGCGACCGCGACCACTCCGGCGCGGTCGCGACGTTGTTCGGCTGCGAGGAGACCCGCCTGGCCTTCGAAGACGGCAGCGGCGGCCACCGCGGCTACGTGACCGACCTGCTCGAGCTCGTCCTGGCCGGCGACGATCCCGGAGGTGCGGTGGTCTACTCCTGCGGACCGCCGGCGATGCTGGAGGCGGTGCGGCGGATGTGTGCCGGCCATGACGTGCCGGTCGAGCTCGCCCTCGAGTCACCGATGGCCTGTGGCTTCGGGGCCTGCTTCGGCTGCGCCGTACCGAAGCCGGACGGCGGCTACCTGCGGCTGTGCGTAGACGGTCCGGTCCTCAGGGGAGATCGAATCGCGAGCGCGATGGCCGGGGAGGCCTGAATGGACATCTCGACCGACCTCTGCGGAATTGCCCTCGATGGTCCGGTCCTCAACGGTTCCGGCACCTACGACGCCCTCGCCGCACGGCGTGCGTTTGGCGAGGCACTCGACCGGGACTTCCCTTTTTCGGCTTTCGTCTCGAAGACGATCACCGGACCCCCGCGGGACGGCAATCCGCCGCACCGGTTGTGGGAAACCCCATCGGGGATGATCAACTCGATCGGGCTGCCCAATCCGGGCCTGGAGAGCTTCGTCTCCGGCGACCTGCCCCAGCTGGTCGGTCTGCCGGTCCCGCTGATCGTCTCGGTTATGGCCGACAGCGTCGAAGGGTTTGTGACCTTGATCGAGGCCGTGGCGGCCGTGGAGGGGGTCGCCGGGATCGAGCTGAACGTCTCCTGCCCGAACGTTCATTCCGGTCTGATCGTCGGCGAGCAACCCACCGAGACCGAGGCATTGATGAAGGCTCTGCGGCCGCTGACGTCGCTGCCTCTCATCGTCAAACTGACCCCCAACGTAGCCAACCCCGAAAACGTCGCCCTCGCCGCCGAAGCCGGTGGAGCGGATGCAGTCTCGTTGATCAACACACTCAAGGCGACCGCGATAGACCCGGATCGCAACCGGCCCTGGCTCGGGGCCGGAGGAGGAGGCCTCTCCGGGCCTGCGATCCGCCCGATCGCCCTCGCCCAGGTTCGAATCGTTTCAGCGGCGGTCACCATTCCGGTGGTCGGCATGGGGGGGATCACCGATGGGGAAAGCGCGCTCGAGTTCATCCTCGCCGGAGCCCGCGTCGTAGCGGTCGGGACTGAGAACTTTCGCGATCCCGCTGCCGGCATCGCGGTAAGAAACGGCCTCTCGGCGGCGCTTGAGCGACGAGGCTTCGCCTCGCTGGCCGAGGCGCAGGCATCAACCTTGAGTTGAGGTTGAGGTGGATTTGCTGCTTTCGGCCGTTTTTGCCGGGCAGGCCGGGCGATCACGGCTATACTCGCGGCCTTCATGGCCCTACCTTCGAAGACCGTCTCCAGCCAGCCCGAAGCACCGGAGAGGTCGCTCGACCAGCGGATGGATGCGCTCAAGCGTGCGAACGGCATTCGCACCGCGCGGGCCCAGCTCAAGAAGGACCTCAAGGCGGGCCGGGTGAGCATTCAGGATCTGCTCGATTCGCCCCCGGACTACGTGCTCACCGCCAAGGTCTTCGACATGCTGCTCGCCGTTCCGAAATACGGCCGCGTGAAGACCAACCGCGTTTTGAACCAGTGCCGGATTTCGCCGGCCAAGACGATCGGCGGGCTTTCCGAACGCCAGCGCAAGGAAATGGTCAGCCTGCTTCGCCGCTAGGCGCCGGGCGGTCTTTCCGTCGCAGTTTGGGGTCCTCTCCATCCTCTAGGCTGGCGCTCCCATGCCCGCCCCGCAATCGAAAGTCTTCGTAGTCACAGGCCCTTCCGGCGTGGGCAAGGGCAGCCTCATCGGCCGACTTCGAGAGGTTGTCCCCGGAATCGAACTCTCTGTCTCCGCGACCACGCGCGCTCCGCGTCAGGGTGAAGCTGACGGGATCGATTACCACTTCCTCTCGCCCGGCGAATTCGAGCGTCGGGCAGCGGCCGGCGAGTTCCTCGAGCACGCCCGGTACAGCGGACACCGCTACGGAACCCTGCGTTCGGAGGTTGAGCAAAGGATCGAGAACGGCCACCCTGTCGTGCTTGAGATCGAGGTCCAGGGAGCCCGGCAGATCCGCGACTCGATGCCCGAGGCGATCCAGGTCTTCATCGCTCCGCCAGAGGTCGCATCGTTGCGCCGGCGACTCGAGTCCAGGGGCACCGACGACCGGACGGCGATCGAAGCCAGGCTGAGGGTCGCCGAGGAAGAACTCGAGGCTCGTGGGGAGTTCCCGTACGAAGTCGTCAACGACGATCTGGATGCCGCTGCGCGCGAGCTCGAGGCCATCGTCCGCGGCGAGCTGTCAGAATGAAGGCATGTCAATGATCAAGCCCCGCGTAGACCACCTTCTTGACCACGCCGATTCCTCGTACGCCTCGGTCGTCGTCGCCGCCCGTCGCGCCCGGCAGATCAACAGCTACTTCCAGAGCCTCCAGGAAGGCGGATACGGGGATTACCCGCCGCCGATGGTTCCTGCTACTCCGGGCAAGGGTCCGCTCACGCTTGCCCTCGAAGAGCTTGCCGACGGCAAGCTGAAGTACGAATACCGCTCCTGATCCGGACGCGACCAGGCCGGAGCTGACCGGAACCCGATGGCGAAGATCCTGCTCGGTGTCAGCGGGGGGATCGCGGCCTACAAGGCGGTCGAGTTCGTCCGGTTGGCAACCGCCGCCGGCCACTCGTTGCGCGTGGTGATGACCGCCTCCTCGAGGCGCTTCATCGGCGCCGCCACCTTCGAGGGCATCCTCGGCTCGCCCGTGCTCACCTCCGAGTTCGAAAAAGATGCGATGCGGGGGACCTTCCCCGGCGAGGAACTCCCGGAGCACGAACCGATCGGCCACCTCGCGCTGGTCGAGTCGGCGGATCTCTTCCTGGTGGCGCCCGCTTCCGCCAACACTCTCGCCAAGCTGGCCCACGGCCAGGCCGACTCGATGCTGACCACTTCCTTTCTGGCTTGCGCCGCACCCCGGTTGGTCGCGCCGGCGATGAACGACCGCATGTTCAGCGATCCGGCCACCACCGCGAACATCGAGACGCTGCGACAGCGTGGGGTGGTCGTGATCGACCCCGCAACCGGCGCCCTGGCATCGAAGGGCGAATACGGCGTCGGACGCCTGCCCGACCCGGCCGGACTCCTCGAAAGGGTCGAGGTTGCGCTGCGGGGCGATCTGTCCGGCTTGAGGGTCCTGGTCACCGCCGGCGGCACGCGCGAGCCGATCGATCCGGTGCGCTTCATCGGCAACCGCTCCAGCGGGCGGATGGGATTCGCGATTGCCGAACGAGCCGCCGAAAGGGGGGCCGAGGTCAGCGTGATCGCTGCGAACGTCGCCCTGCCGACGCCGCCGGGCGTGAACCGGATCGAGGTCGAAACGACTGCCGACCTTGCCGGAGCGTGCGCTGACGCCATGCCGGGCTGTGACCTGCTGCTGATGGCCGCCGCGCCGGCCGACTTCCGCCCGGCGAGCAGTTCCGCGGAAAAGCTCCAGCGCGAAGGCGACGGCCTCGAACTCGAACTCGTTCCCACAGCGGACATCCTCGAGTCGCTTTCGGCTTCTGCGCGGTCCGGGCAGACACTGGTCGGCTTCGCGGCCGAACACGGCGGAGACGGCGAAGGGCGCGCCGCCCTGAAGCTCCGGCGGAAAGGCCTGGACCTGATCGTGATGAACGATGTCTCCGACTGCCGGATCGGCTTCGACTCCCGCGAGAACGCCGTGACCCTGGTCTCCGAGAAAGGCTCGTCGAGGCTGGATCGCGCCGACAAGCGGGTGATCGCCGACCGCATCCTCGATCGCAGTCTCGAGATCCACCGGGAATCAGGGGATTGAAGGCCGTAGTCCAGCGGGTGACGTCGGCTTCGGTGCGGGTCGACGGCGAGGTCGTTTCAGCGATCGGTCCCGGGATGCTCGTTCTGCTCGGTGTCGGCCGGGGAGACGGCGCCGAACAGGTCGAAAGAATGGCCCGCAAGCTGCTCAGGTTGCGGATATTTCCCGACGATGCCGGCCGGATGTCCGAGGCGCTCGGAGACCGCGAGATACTCTGCGTCAGCCAGTTCACGCTTTATGGCGACACGTCGAAGGGCAATCGGCCCGGCTTCAGTGCCGCTGCGGCGCCCGAAGTCGCCGAGTCGGTCTACCTCGAGGTCTGCGAACGGACCGGCGCACGCAGGGGCGTATTCGGGGCCGACATGGAGGTCGACATGGCGGGTGACGGTCCGGTGACGCTGCTGGTCGAAGTCTGACCGGTTTGGCCGCCCTGCGGAAGGGGCTATACTCCCCTCAGCAGCACCCTCGGAAGTTCCTGGAAGTGGGCCTTGCCCGCTTTTTTTTGGCCCGTATGGAGCTTGAGACCATGAAATCGAGTCCTGAAGAGATCGAAAACCGTATCGCAGAAATCGACCCCGAAGTGGAATTTCTCGCCGTCGAGAACGCCGGTGGCGACAGCCTGCGCATCTACATCGACCATCCGGGCGGGGTTGACCTCGCGGTCTGCCAGAAGGTCACCAGCGGCCTCGGCGAACTGCTCGAACAGCACACTCTCGAGGTTTCTTCTCCCGGCCCGTATCGGCCGCTCACCAAACCCGGGCATTACGCCCGATTCGAGGGGCGCCGGGCCAAGGTCCGTACGGCCGAGCCGATCGAGGGCCGCAGAAACTTCACCGGGACGATTCTCGATGCCGGCGAGCGGGAGTTCACGCTCGGCTGTGACGGGGAGATCGCCCGAATCTCATACGAGGGCGTCGAGCGCTCTCATCTTGTGCCGGTAATTCCAGAAGGAGCATCAAAGTGACCCAGGAGATCGTCGACGCTGTAAAGGTTCTCGAGCAGGAGAAGGGCATCTCGGCTGACACGCTGATGAACGCGCTCGAAGATGCGCTGCTTTCGGCTTACCGCAAGAGCCCGGACGCGGCCAAGTACGCGCGGGTCGACCTCGACCACGAGACCGGAGACTTCCGGGTGTTCGAACTGATCCTGCCGACCGAGCTCGAGGAGAAACTGCTCGGCGAAGTGGCTGCCGAGCAGGAGCGCACGATCGACCCGGAGACGGGCGAGATGCGCGAGCCGGAGGAGCCCGAACTCGATCCTGAGATGCTGGCCCCTTACGAGGATCAGATCGATACCAGGGACGTCACCCCCGAAGGTTTCGGTCGAATCGCCGCCCAGACTGCCAAGCAGGTCATCTACCAGCGCATCCGCGAGGCCGAGCGCCAGATGATGTACGAGGAGTTCCGCGACCGTGTAGGCGAGCTGGTCACCGGCCTGATCCAGCAGTCCGACAAACGCTATACGCTGGTCCAGCTGCGCGAGCGTGTCGAGGCTCTGCTGCCGAAGTCCGAGCAGGTCTACAGCGAGCGCTACGACCACGGTATGCGCGTAAAGGCCGTAATCACCGACGTTTCCGAATCCACCAAGGGACCGAGCGTCGTGGTTTCCCGTCGCAGTCCTGAACTGATCAAGGGCCTGTTCGAACTCGAGGTCCCCGAGGTCGCCGACAAGCTGGTCGAGATCGTGGGCGTCGCCCGCGAGCCCGGGTACCGTTCGAAGATCGCCGTCGTCTCCCATGCCGACGGAGTCGATCCGGTCGGCGCCTGCGTCGGACCGCGGGGTTCCCGTGTGCGCATGGTCGTTTCGGAGCTTCGCGGCGAGAAGATCGACATCATCCCTTACAACGAAGAACCGGCCCGCTTTGT
>JAUQWL010000234.1 GCA_030835185.1 Solirubrobacterales bacterium
GGTCGCTGTCGCGACCTCACGGACGAGCTGGGCACCCTGGTTCTCGAAGACGTCTTCGATCTCGACCTCGCGGGCGATCGTGACACCGTCGTTGGTGATGGTCGGGGCGCCGAACTTCTTGTCGAGAACGACGTAGCGACCCTTGGGACCGAGGGTTACCTTGACTGCGTCGGCAACGGCGTCAACGCCGGCCTGCAGGGCCCCTCGTGCTTCTTCTGCGAACTTCAGCTCTTTGTGAGCCATATTTTTCCTTTACCTCCTGGAAACTTGCGTGTTTGGGGTTACTGGACCTTGGCGAGAACGTCCGACTCACGCAGGACGAGCAACTCGTCGCCCTCGACCGTGATCTCGGTTCCGCCGTACTTGGAGTAGAGGACCTCGTCGCCTTCGCTCACATCGAGCGGGCGGCGGGTTCCGTCTTCAGCAATGGCGCCGTCACCGACTGCCACTACCGAGCCCTTCTGGGGCTTCTCCTTGGCCGTTTCGGGAAGGACGAGCCCACTCGCAGTGGTCTCTTCTTCCTCGACCGGCTTGACGATCAGCCTGTCCCCGAGGGGCTTGAGCTTCATATCTGATTACCTCCGTTGGTCATGAATTCCTGAGTATGACGTTGATTTCAGCTTCGTTTTGGCACTCTTACGGTGAGAGTGCCAACGCATCGGGAACCATACAGGTTCAGCGGCGCCGGTCAAGTGAGATCTCGGTGAAAGACTGTCAGATCAGGGCGCTGCCCGACCGGATCGAGCCCGTCAAGCCGGTTGAAAAGCGGGATCTTGCTCCCGGATGACTCGAGCAGCCGTCAACTGCCGGGGGCAGTTCGAACCATGGGAGGTCAGCGGCGGATCAGGATGTCGAGGTGAAACCGGTCAGCTCCACCCCGAGGTGACTGGCCAGACCTTCGGCACCCGCTTTCATCAGGTGGTCGTGCCCGTGGACGAAGACGGGTCTGGCCACCGGGGCGAGGAACTCCATCCAGCGGCGGTTGGCGTCGACCTTCCAGTCGAGCCGAACGTCGGTCCAGCCACCGCGTTCGGTCAGGAACCAGGAACCGGCGCCGGACAGATCTCCCGATGCAAGACCCTTCAGGTATTCCGGCTCCCGCCGCTCGACCGCCTCGAGTGAGAACCGCAGCAGGTAGCCGATCGGACCCCTCCACCGGGAAACGGCTTTCT
Source organism: Solirubrobacterales bacterium (assembly GCA_030835185.1). GTDB lineage: Bacteria > Actinomycetota > Thermoleophilia > Solirubrobacterales > 70-9 > 67-14. The sequence continues at coordinate 1,173 of JAUQWL010000234.1, forward strand.
GGCCGAGGCCGTCCGGACCCCCGGGGCGGGTCTCGACGATATCTTCGAGCCCGGGCCACCACTCCGACCAGCCGCTCAGGTCCTCGAGTGCATCCCAGACAGCGCGGCGCGGCGCGGCAAGGCTCCAGCTGGAACAGAAGTTGAATGCGGCGGCAGGGCGCTCGTTCGCCATCAGTTCGGCGAAGGTACCGTGCCGAAGCCGCCCATCCCGGGCTCGACCACCTGAGAGAAATGGATCACCGTCACCTCCGCCTCGGCTTCAATCGGGCGGTCGTAGATCCGTTCGAGGAAGGTGCGGGTCTCCTCGACCCGGCGGAACTCGGGGTTGTCCCGCTCTATGTCGCGCGGCGAGAGATCGCAGAGGCGCTTGACCTCGACCCCGTCGATGATCGCGGAAAAGATCTTCTCCCGTCGTGAATGGCGCGAACCGATCGTGACCCAGACGACCTGGCTGCGCTCGTACTTGCCCGACTTGTCGCCGAGCCGGATCGCAGCCGTCTTGCGACCCCGTCTGAGCTGATCGGCAAATAACGGCGAGTAGAAGTTCAATGCGAAGAACCCTGATGCCATCTCTTCAGAATATGTAGTTGCCGAGCCGGGCGGGTTCCAGGATGGTGACCTGCCCCCGGCCGGCCCGCACGACACCGGAGCGCTCGAGGTCGGCAAGGAACCGGCTGACGCTCTCACGGGATGTCCCGGCGAGCTGGGCGAGGTCGGCCTGGTTCATGCGAATCGTGACCTCGTGGTTCGAGCCTTCGTGAGATTCATCGTCGGCGAGCTGGCTCAGGACCCCGGCCACCCTCGACGGCACGGTCTGGAAGGACTGCCGGGAGATCCGCTCGTTGGTCGCCCGCAGGCGGCGGGTCAGGGCGGCGACCATCTTGACGGTGATCTCGGGGTTGCGCTCGAGCAGCGCGCGTACGTCTTTGCCGGGAAGTGCGAGGAGTTCGCCGTCGCCCCCGAGGGTTTCGAGGCTCGCCGAGCGCACCTCGCCGTCGAGCATCGCCAGCTCGCCGACGATGTCTCCTTCGTCGAGCGTCGCCAGGGTGATCGCCCGGCCGTCAGGATGCTCCCGCGTGACCCGGAAGGTGCCCGAGCGCACGATGTAACAGGCGTCGGAGTGGTCGCCTTCGTGAAAGACCCGCGTCGCGGGCGGATAGGACCGCGGTACGGCGACTCGGGAGACCCTTTCGAGTTCCCCCTCCTCGAGTTCCGCGAACAACGGAACGCTCCGGAGCAGCTCGACGACGCTGTCCTTCTCCTCTTCCACCCTGCGAGTATCGCGCAACACGGAGCCGGACGCTCGAACGGCCCGAAAATGGTTTCCAGCCACCACGCTCTCCTGGCAACGAGGCCCACCAGCCACAACGACCTCCTGGCGACCGCGCGCCCTCGCCCACAACGCCTACGGCCCACTGCGCTCCCTGGCTAATCGCGCTTTCTCGTGACGAATGGTTCCGGACCGCGGCCGGGACCCTCCGTGGTTGTCGCATCTCAGAATCGGCGCACGTCTTCGGCACACACCTTCGGCACACGTCTCCGGGACCGCGACGAAGCCGCCTCTCAGCGCTTCGCCGGCCTGATCCTGATCTTCGCCCTCGCCCGTTTGCCGGCGGCGGCAGCCGTGATCCTGGACTTCCCGCGGGCGCGCGATCCGACCCGGACCTTGACCTTCCGGGTGACCGTGCTGCCCGCAGGCACTCTGACCTTCAACTTCTTTCTGATCCGTACCTTCCGGTTGGACGACTTCAGGCGAACCGCGACCGGCCCGGAACCGGCGTCGCCGGAGTTCCTGACCCGGACCTTGACGAAAGTCCGCTTTCCGGCCCTGACCGTACGACGGGCGGGGATCAGCCTGAGACTGCTGATATCTGCGGCCGGCCCGGGCTCGGAGTCGGGGCAGAAGAGCGGGTCCTCGGCACACCCAGGGGGAGATTGCCGGTCGAAATGAGTCTCGACGATGCCGTTGGAAAGCCAGATCCCTCCATACCCCCGGGTCAGAAGATGGACCCGGTCGCATTCGCCTCCGTTCTCGGAAACCGGGTCGACGACGGTCATCCATTCGGTCGAAAGCGCCCCGTTGACTCCAAAGCCACCCTCGAAGGGCTGGCCGGCATACGGGAACCGGCCGGAGGTCGAGAAAGCTACCGGCACGTCGGAGACCCGGCACCGCGCGAACAGCCCGAGTGGCGGAGCCGCCAGGTCGTCCAGGCTGTCGGGAAGCGGGAAGTTCGTCCCCGGCCCCGTGATGATGATGATGTCGATCGAGCCGTCGAGGGTGGCGGCGCCGGTCTCTGCGTCGTAGGTCCCGGTGAGTCCCGGCTCGTTCAGGCGAAAGGTGGCAGGGATGGGCAGATTCGGGTCAAGCGGGTTGTTCAAGCCGAAGTACGGGAACTGGGCGCCCGTGTTGAGCGCTGCGGGGAAGCTGAGTTCGCCGTCGGTCTCGGTACCGAGGAGCTCGATGTCGGTGCGCTGGGGGACGGGAAGCGATTCGGAAGGAAACTTGTCCGGAGCCGGCAGGATGGTCTGATCGCGCAGCAGGGCGCCCATGCTGAGCCGGCCGTTGTCGAACTTGAGCGACACCGGTGCCGCCTGCGAGAGCTGAGCGAAGCCCAGGATCCCGACCAGGGTGAGGCCCAGGGCGAACGTGAACAGGACCGCGGTGCGAATCCCCGGCAGTCGCTTCGCTGCGTTTTCCAGTGTCCCGGTGAAGCTCATCTTTCCAGTCTCCTCTGCTTTCGATTTCAGCTTTCAAAGACCGGAACGCGCAACGCCCGCATTTGTAAGGAGCTACTTGTCGAATCGCCCCCGGCCGTCAGGCCGGGACGACCATCTTGCGCGGCTGGCGACTGAAGCCGGCGGCGAGCAGGAGCGGCTCGAAGTCCGAGCCGATCAGCGGCTCCCCGTCGATGCGCTCGATCTTCAGCGGAGGGATCTTTCCGTCCTCGGCTGCGTCGGCGAACGCAGCCAGCAGGCCGGTGAGCCGGGTTCCCTCCAGGCCCGGGACGAGCCGGAGGATCCCCTTGCCACCTTTCTCGAGAAAGAGCAGCGGCTCTCCCGCCCGCATCAGCAGGAAGGAGCCCGGCGTCCGCGACGGCCGGCGGCGGCTCTCCTGTTTCGGCCAGGGCAGCGTGGCGCCGTACGGATTGGCCGGGTCGGTACTGGCGAGGATCATCAGCTCCTCGTCGTCGATCGACTGGGAACGCAGCCGCTCGACCGCACCGGCGAGCGCGAACTGGGCCCCGCCCAGGCTCTCGATGAAGTAGCCGCGCCTGGCCGAACCGAGAACCTCGAGGTTGGCCAGCTCGGGGTACAGGGTCGAGAAGCCACCCGGCACGCCTTCGGCCAGCGCCATCTCCCGGGTGAGGATGCCGTGGCGTTCGAGCATCAGCTCTGCCTGGACGCGAAGCCGCGGCCCGACCGCAGGTGCGTTCCGGAACAGCGGAGCGGTCAGCGACCAGCGTCCCTGGACGGTGGGGCCGGCGGATGCCCGGCGGCGGGAGAAGCGCCGACCGCGCGACTCGCCCCGCGGCACCGACCGCAGCCGCGGCGCCCTGAGCGGTGCGAAAGAGTCGTTGGTGACCTCCCCGGCGAAAGCGAGGTCCCAGAGGGCCGAGTGCAGCTCTTCCGGTGCCGCGTCCAGTTCGGCGACGATGTCGAGCCAGAAGGTCGGACCATCGGCCAGCCTCTCCCTGATCGCATCCTGCACCGGCCCCTCGGGCCTTTCCAGCTTCGCGTTCGACGGCGGCGGACCGGCCAGGCGCACGTCCTCCCGGAAATAGAGCGCCACCCTGCCGTCGCTGCGGCCGATCGCGCCGGCTCCGATCCAGACGACCTCGCCACTCGTACAGAGTTCGTCCAGCCAGCTGTGGCTGTAGCTGCCGACCCGGCGAGGGAGGACGTCCCGCTCCCAGACCGCCGGGGTGAGTGCAACTCCCTGGAGCGGCACCAGGACCTCTCGCAGGCGGTCCGGACCGGCGCCGGCACGGCGGTAGCGGTCGACCCCCTGCCAGGAGGCGAGAAAACGGGCGTACGTTCTCGCGTCGGCCGGTTCGACTTCCTGCCGCAGGTGGGCCAGGCTTGCCCGTCGGACCCGGCGCAGCACATCGGCCTCGCACCACTCGCGCTCGGTACCGCCCGGCAGGATCTCCCCGCGGACCAGGACCCCCTCGGACTCGAGCTGCTTGAGCACCGGCGTCGGGTCGATGCCGTAGCGGGCGCGCAACCGGGCGGTGGGAAACGGGCCGTGGGTACGGGCGTAGCGGGCAAAAAGAGCGGCCAGCGGATCCGGCTTCTCTTCCAGACAGGTCGAGGGCAGACCTCCGGGCGGGGAGACGCCCAGCCCGTCCCGGTACATGCCGGCGTCCTCTGCGGCGATGAAGCGCTGCTCGCCGTTCACCCTGACCTCGGCCGCGCGCCGCTC
>JAUQWL010000035.1 GCA_030835185.1 Solirubrobacterales bacterium
GGCTGGACCGTGCTCGACGGTCACAAGATCCACGGCTACCCGGTCGCGACTTTCCTGCGCGGCAAGCAGATGTCGAAGTTCGATGACGGAGCGCCTTACCCGGAGTTCATCGGTGACGCCGACGGTCATTACCTGCGGCGCAAGCCCGGACAGGATCTCGTCCCGGTCGCCGGCGGAACCGGCGCGATGGCTGAAGTCGGCCGCACCCTTCCGCTCATCGGGAAGAACGAGGAAGGCGCCTGAGATGAGCAACGTCTGGGACGACGTACTCCCGGAAGAGGACCGGCTCGTATTCGAGCAGGCGGGCTGGGGCAAGGAGGTCGGCTTCGGCGAGAAGCCGGTCCTCCTCGTGGTCGACGTGATCTACAACTTCATCGGCGACAAACCGGAACCGATCCTCGAGTCGATCAAGCGGTGGCGCTACAGCTGCGGCGAGCGCGGCTGGAAGGGCGTCGAGTACCTCGAGAAGCTGATCGCCGCCGCACGCGAGAAGGAGGTTCCGATCGTCTACACCGGCATGGACCGTCGCCCCGACGGGTTCGACCAGGGCGCCTGGAACTGGAAGAGCCACCGGTCCGGAGAGGCCTCGGACGTGAAGGGCTCGCTCGGCAATGACATAGTCGAAGAGATCAAGCCCGAGCCGCAGGACATCTACTTCGTCAAGGACAAGCCGAGCGCTTTCCACGGGACCCACCTGCTCGACTACCTGATCTACCTCGGCGCCGACACGATCATCACCACCGGCACCACGACCAGCGGCTGCGTCCGGGCGAGCGCCGTGGATGCCGCTCAGTACAACTACCGCTCGGTGATCCCCGAAGAATGTGTCTGGGACCGCTCGATGATCTCCCACAAAGTGAACCTGCTTGACATCCAGATGAAGTACGGCGACGTGAAGACGACCGACCAGGTCATCGATTACATCGAGTCGCTGCCGCAGCGTCCCTGCGGACCGAACACTCCGACCGGAGTGGCAAACACCGACCAGGAGGTGCCGAAGTGAGCCTCGAACTCGATATCCGCAAGATCGTCACCGTGGTCGAGCAGATCGACTCCGAGGGGGGCCGCTCCGACGGCGACCCCTTGAAGAAGGCCGCCGTGGCCGTGGTCTTCACCAACCCGTACGCCGGCAAAGGCTTCACCGAGGACCTCAGTGCCCTGACCGACGCCAGCGCCGAACTCGGCAAGCTGATCGGAGAGCGCTGCAACGACGCGCTCGACGGGCATGTCCAGAGCCACGGCAAGGCCGTGATGGTCGGCATGGCCGGTGAGCAGGAGCACGGCAACGCCGCCAAAACGACCACTTTCGGCAACCCGTTCCGCGAAGGATTCGGCGGCGGCAAGGCCTGGTTGCCTTCGACCACCAAGCGCTGTGCGACCGGAGCCCAGATCGATGTGCCCCTCTGCTACAAGGACGAAATCTGGGTCCGTTCCCACTACGACACAGTCACCGTCGCGATTTCCGACGCGCCGGCACCCGACGAGATCGTGCTGATCGGTGCGGTCGCCTCGCGCGGACGGTTGAACGCGCGAGTCGGCGGCAAGACCGTGGATGAGGTGGAATGACGGGTAGCCTCGAGATCCGGAACCTCTCCGGCATGGTGACCGGTCGCCTCGGCGATCCGGTTGCCGAACCCGAGGTGATCCGTGTCGAGGATGGCCTGATAGCGGGGTTCGAGCCGGGCCCCGAGCCCGATGCCGTGCTCGACGCCGGCGGGGCGGTGGTCATGCCCGGCCTGATCGACTCTCACGCGCACATCGTCTTCGGCGACTGGACGCCGCGCCAGAATACGCTCGGCTGGATCGAGTCCTCGCTCCACGGAGGGGTGACGATGATGATGTCGGCCTCCGAGGTTCACCTGCCCGGCCGTCCGCGCGACCGCGAAGGCGTGAAGGCGCTTGCGGTCACCGCCCAGCGCGCCTTCGACAGCTACCGCCCGGGCGGGGTAAAGGTGCTCGCCGGCTCGGTGATCATCGAACCCACGCTCGAGCCCGAAGACTTCGCCGACCTCAAGGAAAAGGGCGTCTGGCTCGCCAAAGTCGGCTTCGGTGACTTCAATCCGCAGGCGGACGCCGCGCCGTTGGTGCGGGCCGCCCAGGAGAACGGCTTCGTGGTGATGAACCACACCGGCGGTGCCTCGATCCCGGACTCCTCACCGGTGACGATCGAGGACGTGCTCGCTCTCCGCTGCGACATCATCGGCCACGCCAACGGTGGCACCACGGCGCTGCCCGACAGTGCTCTCCTCCGGCTTTTCGAAGCGCCCGGCGCGATCCAGCTGGTCCAGGCCGGCAACCTGCGTTCGTCGACCGAGATCATCGAGCGCGCTTACGACGCTGACGCGCTCGACCGGATCGTCCTGGCCACGGACACCCCCACCGGCACGGGAGTGATGCCGCTCGGGATGATCAAGACGGTCTGCGAGATTTCTTCCCTCTGCGGGCTGGCGGCGCCCAAGGCGATCGCCCTCGCCTCCGGCAACAACGGCGCCGTGCTCGGACGGCCCGAGGGCGTGTTGGAGCCGGGCCGCCCGGCAGACCTGTTTTGCGCCTTCGCACCGCTCGGCTCCTCCTGTGACGGACCGCTGGCGGCGATCGAGTTCGGGGACATCCCCGGCATCGCCGCCGTGGTCGTCGACGGCGAAGTCAAGGCGATGCGTTCGCGCAACACTCCGGCCCCGGACGGGGCATGTCAATTGACCGAAAAGGCAAGGTGATCTCTCATGACTGAGTTGATCGAAGAAGTGATAGTGCCGGCCCGCGAAGCCCGGACCATCGAGGTGAAGAAGGGCCAGATCCTGGAGATCGTGGATCTCGAAGGCCAACAGGTCGGCGATGTCGCCGTCTGGATGGCGGCGGACCCGAACGAGTACCTCTCGCCTTCCCACACGGTGTCGAGCCTTTCGAAGCTGGTGCCCGAGGTCGGCGACCCGGTCCTCTCCAATCACCGCACCCCGTTGCTGAAGATCCTTCGTGACGACGTCGGCCGCCACGACCTGGTCGTCCCGTGCTGCGACCCTGAGCGTTACGCGATCGACTACGGCGAACCCGACCATGGCTCCTGTCTCGCTTCGCTCGAGAAGGCGCTGGTGGACGAAGGTCTCGATCTCCCCTTGCGCGGCGAGATGTGCTGGAACGTCTTCATGAACAACGTCGTCGAAGACGGAAAGATCGTCACCTATGAACCGCCCCATGCGGCCGGGTCGCTGATCGCGATGGAGGCCCAGGAGGACCTGGTGGTTGCCCTCTCGGCCTGCCCCCAGGACATCTCCGCCGTAAACGCCTACAACCCGACGCCGATGGCACTCCGGGTCAGCGCGTAGTAATGAGTGGGCCGGCCCTGACATCCCAGGTGACACGGCCCGTCGAGGTCGCAGAGGCGGCGAGGATAATCGCCGGCGCCGGGCTGGTCGAGGCCTTCGGCCACGTTTCGGCCCGGACCCCCGACGGTTTCATGATCACCGCGACCCGGCCGCTCGGTGGCGCAGGCGAGGGTGACGTATTCCGACTCGACGCGGATGGCCGGCCGCCAGGTGGGGCCGAGCGGCCCGCCGACCTGCCGCTCGAAGCACCCATGCATGCGGCGATCTACGCCGCCCGTCCGGACGTGAGCGCGATCTGCCGGACCCACTCCGGGGCGGCCGTCCGGGCCGGAGCCCGCGGCGTCGTTCCGCCGCTGCTCCACGGGCTCGCCGGACTCGCCGGTCAGATTGCTCTTTGCCCGAGGACCGACCTGGTCATCGATCTCGACGCCGGCCGCGAGGTAGCGGCCGATCTCGGAGGCGCCGACTGCCTCCTGATCCGGGCGAACGGGGCCGTGGCCACCGGCGGCTCCCTGGCGGAGGCGGTCGTCAGGGCCCGCTACCTCGAGGAGCGCTGTCTGGTCGGTGAAGGAGCCGGTCCGGGGGGCGGTCTCGATCCGGCCGAGCTTTCGCTCCGGTCGAGGTGGTTCGAAAAGGAGAGCGCCCGGGCCTGGACATGGATGCGGTGGAGGTATGCCGGAGATTCCTGATTTACCGCAGTAACGAAGAAGTGACCTGTTTCGTACCAGAGAAGAGAGAGGATTCAATGAGTTACACAGATGGAAAGTTCAGTTGGAAGCGACTGCTGCTCATGCTGGCCGCAGTCATGGCGCTCGGGGTCGGCGTTGCCGCCTGCGGCGGGGACGACGACAGCTCGTCCGGGGATTCCGGAAGCACGACGACTGCCGAAGCCACGGATGCGACCCTGGTCCTTGACTTCATCCCCAACGCGGTCCACGCCGGCATCTACCGTGCACAGGCTGCCGGTTACTACGAGGACAACGGCATCAACCTCGAGATCATCCAGCCGACCTCGACGGCGGACACACTGCGCCTGATCGACGCCGGCAAGGCCGACATCGGTATCGCCGACGGCATCGACATGGCCGGTCAGATCGACCAGGGCCGTGGAGCCAAAGGCGTCATGGCGCTGCTGCAGCGTCCGCCCGGGGGTCTGATCACGCTCGAAGAAGAAGGCATTGAAAGCCCCGCCGGACTCGAAGGCAAGACTGTCGGCGTCACCGGAGTTCCTTCGGACAACGCCATCCTCGATACGATCATGGCCGACGACGGTTCCAATTCGGACAGCGTCGACGTCGTGACGATCGGTTTCAACGGCGTCCAGGCGCTCGAAGCCGGCAAGGTCTCGGCCTTTACCGGATTCATCCCGGCCGACGGCGTTCAGGTGGACGAAGACGGCTTCCCGACCAAGTCCTTCGCACTCGACGAGTTCGGTGGACCTGCCTACCCGGGACTGGTCGCGTTCTCGACCGAGGACAAGATTGCATCGGACCCGGAACTGATGAAGGGCTTCGTCGAAGCGACCACCAAGGGTTACCAGGATGCGCTGGCCGACCCGGCACAGGCCGTCGACGATCTGATCAGCGAGACCCAGGGCGTGGACAAGAAGCTCGCCACGGCGCAGCTCGATGCCTACATCCCGCTGATGGGCGAGTCGGACACCTACGGTCAGTTCAGCAACCAGGCTCTTGAAGAGCTCTCCTCGTTCCTGGTCGACAACGACCTGGCCAAGGCACCGATCGCACCGGATCGTTACGCGACCAACGAGTTCACCGGAGGCGAAGAGCTCTCCGCGGGGCAATAGCTCCGGTTTGACCTGAAAGGAAAGTCGTTTTGTCCGCGACAGCAAACAAACTGACGGTCGAGAACGTCTCGAAGACCTACCGGGGGGCAGGTGGCGGTGAAAACGTCACCGCCCTCCGGGACGTCGGCATCGAGATCGGTAACGGCGAGTTCGTATCGATTGTCGGTCCGTCCGGTTGCGGCAAGTCGACGCTCTTCAACATCATCGCCGGACTGGTGACGCCGTCGAGCGGCAGGGTGCTGC
>JAUQWL010000036.1 GCA_030835185.1 Solirubrobacterales bacterium
TGTTCATCCCGTCTCCACCTCCCGGTCGGGCTCGCCTTCCCACCACTGGCGGCGGCGCGATGCGGGCAGGCCGGAGTCTCCTTCTGCGGCCACGTCCGGCGCCGGCGAGTTGCCGCTGCGCAGATACCCGGAGTCTTCGCTGGTCGAGTCCTTCACGCCGGGCCCGATCACGTCGGGATCGGTGATCCACTTCCTGATGTCGGCTCCGCCGGCTGCGTTGCCGGTCGAACCTTTGAGCCGGTTGCCGTGGGAGGGCATCGCCTCCGGAAACCCGGTCGGCGTATGAACGAGGTCCCGGCCCAGCCAGTAGCCCAAGCCGAGCGCCAGTGCCAACACAGGGGCCAGGACGGCCATCTCGACCGGCGTGTGGTGGCGGACCAGCTCGACCAGAAGGACGAACACGGCGAGACCGACCATCATCACCGCTATCCCGCGGTGAAACCGCCCGGCCTCGGAATGAGGCCACGGGTCGATCGCCCTGGTGATCTCGCGCCCCTCGGGATCGTCGGTGCAGTTGCGGTAGGCCTCGCAGGCCTTGCATGTGGCTGACTTGGCCCGGTAGCGGACCAGCCTCCTTTCACGATCGAACTCCTCCGGCCAGAGCTGCTCGCCCTGGTGGCAGATCCAGAAGTCGTGCTTTTCCTCGTAATCGAACCCCGACGTACGAAACTGTTGCGAGCGATTGTGGGTGTGGATCGACAGCCATTCGACGATCAGCGCCCCGGCCAGAAGTGCGAGCGCGTACCCGGCCGCCAGCAGGACCTCGGTGCTCATGTGCCGTGAGTCGGAGGGGTCCGCCCGGCACCGCCCTCCGGCCCCTCGGGAGCATCGTTGTCGAGAGCCGGCCCCGTGACGACGGTGAACAGATCGCCTTCGCGATCGACGTCGTCGCCCGATCCTTCCCGCCGCCTCCTGTACGCGTGCTTGATCCCGAGCAAAGCGATGTACATCGTCGGAATCGCACCGAAGACGATCAGGATCACGTCGCCGGGCAACCTGAGCCACTCGACCAGCGAAGCCGTGTCACCGGTGATGAAGTCGAGCTGGCGGGCCTCGAAGTAGCCCTCGTTGACCGATTCGTAGAGCTGCATGATTCCCAGCGGGAGCAGCGTGGCAAACGTCATCCACGCCAGTCCGATGTTGGCGCCCCAGAAGCTGACCCTGGCCCACTTCTCCGGCCACTTGTCGGACGGGATGATGTAGCGCAGGCAGAACAGCGCCAGTCCGATGGCCAGCATTCCGTACACGCCGAACATGGCCGCGTGCGCGTGGTTGGCGGTCAGCGCCGTTCCGATCTCGTAGTAGGAGACGATCGGCAGGTTGACCAGGAAGCCGAATATGCCGGCTCCGAGGAAGTTCCAGAAACCGACGGCGACCAGAAACATGACCGCCCACCGGTGGGGGAACGGTGTCTTCGTCTTCGACTCCTGGTTGGAGCCGAGCTGCAGGAAGGACCAGGCCTCGACCGTCAGGAAGGTCAGCGGGATCACTTCGGCGGCGGAGAAGAAGGCACCGAGTGCCATGTGCTCGGCCGGCGTTCCGGAGAAGTACAGGTGATGCATCGTGCCGATCACGCCGCCGGCCGAGTAGAGCGCGATGTCGAGCAGGATCACCACCAGCGCGACCCGCTCGCGCACCACCCCGAGCAGCACGAACATGTACGCGACCATCACCGTGGTGAAGATCTCGAGGAAGTCCTCTACCCACAGGTGGACGACCCAGAAGCGCCAGAACTCGGTAATCGTGAAGTCGTCGGAGGTGCGGGCCAGCAGGCCGACCGCGTAGAAGGCCGGGATCGCGCACGCCGCGAGAAAGAAGAGCCAGGGCATGTTGCCCGGATGCTCCTTGCGCAGCCGGCTCCGCAGCACGCGGAAAAGCATGAAAACCCAGACCACCAGCCCGACGACCAGCAGCACCTGCCAGAGGCGGGCGAGATCGAGGTACTCGAAGCCCTGCAGGCCGAACCAGTTGGTCGCCGCGTCCTCGAGCACCCCGTGGATGCCGAGGTAGGAGCCGATCAGCGTGCCGAAGACGACGACGGCCAGCGCTCCCAGCAGGAAGTACGCGAGTTTGCCCTGGCCCTTTGGTTCCCGCCGGGCGATCATCGGAGCGAGGAAGATGCCGGCCGCCACGAACGAGGTCGCAACCCAGAAAAGAGAGAGCTGGACGTGCCACGTACGCAACAGGTTGTACGGCAGGATCGTGGCGAGGTCGAAGCCGAAGAAGTTGGACAGCTCGGCCCGGTAGTGCTGGACGGCGGCGCCGACAAAGACCTGTATCAGGAACAGTGCCGCCATCACGAGGAAGAATCCGGCGGTCGCCTTCTGGCCCGGGGTCAGGGCGACGGTCGACGGGTCGCGGAAGGAGACGACTGTCTGCTGGCGGCCGCGCCAGCCGAGGAAGTCGTAACGACCGAAGGCGCCGAACAGGAGCCCGATACCGCCGAGCAGCGCGATCAGCGAGAGCACCGACCAGACGAGGGCGTCGGCGGTCGGGGAGTTGTCGACCCGGGGCTCCGGTGGCCAGTTGTTGGTGTAGGAGTAGTCCTTGCCGGGACGCTCGGCCGCGCCCGCCCACGCGCTCCAGGCAAAGAATGCAGTCAGGTTGCGCAGATCGGTCGGATCGGTGATCGCCGATTCGCGCAGGCCGTTCTTCGTGGTCGGTTCGGAGAAGAACCGGCTGTAGTAAGGGATCAGCTTGTTGAAGGCGTCGGTCTGCTCCTCGGTGAACTCGAGGACACCGTCGGACTCGTCGTACCGATTGACCCGGAAGGCGTCGATCGTATCCTGACGCGCGCGGTCGGGAGAAGGTCCGCTCTCCCCTTCGATCTCGATGCCGTCTTCGTCGACCGGCGTGCCGCCGTTGGCGGCGGTCGAGATGTTGGCGGCCCGGCGCAGGTAGTCAGCCGTGTAGTCAGGGCCGAGGTAGGCCCCGTGCCCGAAGATCGACCCGTACTCCATGAGGCCGTTGTGGAGGAAGACCTGCTGCCCGTCGGAGATGTCGTCGCCGTCGAAGAGCAGCTCCCCGTTGTTGTCGAGCACCTTGACCGGCACCGGTGCCCCGGCCTGGTACGTGCGATAGGCCAGGATCCCGAGAACCGTGAACCCGACGAGCATGACCAGGATTACCGCCTGGAGCCATCCCTTGGCAAGCATGAACTCACGGCGCCCACTCTTTTCCGTCATGGTCCCCGGTCCTCCTTCACTAGCTCAACGCCCTGACAGCGGCGTCACCCCCGGACGAGAGTACGTTCCATTACTAACGCTCCCTGTGGAAAAACGCAAGCACTCGCTCCCGCTGCGAACGGCCCGGTCCGGCCGCCGGGTGCACCGGCTCAGCAGGTCGGCTTGCCGCCCGGTCCGGTGAACGAGTCGGAGAAAGCCCCGTCCAGATACGCATCGACCCGCACCTCGACCGGCGTGCATTCGCGCTCGATCGTCACCTGGCCGGAATCCGCGCCGCTGCCACCGAGGGTGCGGAAGAGCGACAGATCCCGCGGCTGCACCCAGGCGCTGCCGGGGGCGGGCCGCTCGAAGCCGACCAGGGTGACCGCCGTCCCTTCCGGAAGGCCTTTCCAGCTGGTGCGCAACCTGAACTTTCCGTCCTCGTAGCGCAGGCCCTCAACTTCGACCGAGCCTCCCTCGGGCAGCTCGCGGCTGAGTTTGCGATCCAGACTCAGCTCCGTTTCGGTCCCGATGATGCGCTCTTCGATGGTGCGGACGATTGCGGATCGCCCGGGCACTCTGTGCACGATCTGCTCGAGGTACGTCAGGTAGCCCGCGACGAGGCCGCGGGTCCGCTCGGAGGCGTCGCTGCCTTCGAGCAGGTTGCCCGCCGCCTTCAGCGAAGCGATCGCGGCATCCTCGGCGCCGGCGCCGACCTCGGCCGAGCTCTTGATGAAGCACAGGTCGGCGACCTCGCTGTTGAGCGCGATCGCATCGGTCGCGACCTGGACGGACTTTTCGTATTCGCCGGTGTAGAGATCCGAAATGGCAAGGAAGGCCAATGCCAGCAGGTCGCGACCCCCGCCGAGTTCGAGTGCCCGCTCGGCGTCGGCGACCGAAGCCTCCAGGGCGGCGTCGCTTCCGGTCACCGCCCCGGTCCTCTCGAAGTCCGGGTTGGCCTCGCGGGCGCGCGCGACCGCACGGCGCGAGTAAGGGGTGGGATAGTCACCGTCCGTCTCGATCGCATCGTCGAGCAGCCTGATCGCCCGGGGCTGATCGCCCTCGTCAGACGCGACGGTGCCCGCGGCCGTGGCGTTGATCGCGTCGTCCGGTGTTTCGGGGATCGGAGCCAGATAGATGCGAGTGGCAGCGCCCACTGCCAGCACCGCGACCAGGATTCCGAATACATAGAAGAGCAGCCGTCGTCTGCCGGCCAGCACCAGTGAAAAACCGACCAGGAAGAGAGCCAGTGCGAGGACCGCGATCGCGGTGGTGTACTGGGTGCTGCGGTCGTTCCAGGTAACCCGGGTCTCGGCGAGGGCCGACTGTCGCAGGGAAAGCCGCTCGCTCTCGAATGCAAGCTGCTTCAGTTCCTCCGGGGTGCGAGCTCCGGGCAGTTCACCGCCGGCCGGCAGTATCGACTCGAGCTCGGCGGCGCTGAGCGGATCCGTCCCGGTGCCCGAATCGCGTGCAAGGGCATCCGCCTGCCGACGCAGGGCGGCCACCTCGGCTTCGATGTCCTTCTCGAGGAGTTTCGCTCCCTGAAGGGAGACTCCGGCCCTGAGCGCGTCGATGCCGGTCCGTGTCGTCTCGCGCGCGGTGTTCGACTCGTTGACAGCCGCCCTGGTCTGAAGGATCCCGATGCCGGCACCGATCACCGCGATCGCAGCCAGCGATACCGCGATCCAGCGGCCCAGGGGACCCTTGGCCGAATCGTCGCCCTTCTCTTCCTTGCCGGCCTCCGGTTCTCCTGTCTCTTCGACCGGGCTCATGCGAAGAAGTCCACGGTCAGGCCGAAGAACACACCGACGAGCAGCACGGCCATCCCGGTACCGATCGCCAGATAGAAGACGGGCCGACGGGCCGAGTTCGCTTCGGCAAGGGAGAACATCAGCACCGCGAACAGGACGATGAACGCCCAGACCGCAAGACCGTTGATCCGGTCGCGTATCTGTTCGGCCTCCTTTGCCCAGCGATCCGGGTTCAGCTCGCCGGGCGAGTTCACCCCGGTCTGCTGTTCGGCAGTGCGGGCCCTCAGCCGCTCTTCGAAGCTGAATGGTCGCGGGGTCGGACTCGGGCGGCTGAGATCGTCCGCGATGGTGGAATTGCCGAAAACGCCCGCGTCGGCGGCACGCCTGGTGGCCGATCTGCGCAGCTGAACAGCTTCCCGGCGGGCCGCGGCGGCAGCGCCGCGATCACCGGCCTGCTCCAGTCCATCTGCCTGGTTTTCGAGCTCGGCCGCAAGTGCGTAGCCGGCGAGATACCGGCTGTAGTTGCGGGTATCGCCGCTGACTGCGAGACCGATGTCCATCTCCTGCTGCTTCACCGCGATCGTCTCCGAAATCGACTGCCGGTCGTCGTAGGCAGCCGTGCTGCCGGTCGCAGCCGCGCGCCAGCCGAATCCGGCGGCCGAAACCGTGGCGACCCCGACCAGGAGCGCGATAATCCACTGCTGTGCAGTCAGATCGAGCCCGCGGCGCGACTCCCCGGGGTCCGACTCGCTCTTTTCAGACACCCCCTGCATCGAGAAGCTCATGCTATAGAGCCGTCTTCCCCCGGAACCCCGTCCGGCGCGGGCCGGCCGCGACCGGATCGCGGTGACGGGGACGGCGAGTCGCGTCCTGAGCCCGAAGCCGTGACCCGGCGGGCGGCAGCCGGACGAACCTACTTCCTGACCCTGACCTTCTTCTTCACAGTCTTGCCGCCGGCGTTCCTGGAAGACACCTTGAAGGTGAGCCTGACCTTGCCGGGCTTCTTCGGCTTGAGCTTGAGCCTGACGATCTTCGACTTGCCGGCCGCGATCCTTCCGGCCGCCTTTTTCACCTTGACGCCT
>JAUQWL010000235.1 GCA_030835185.1 Solirubrobacterales bacterium
CGGGACGGTTTGACAATACCCCTCGGGGGTATTACATTGAGATCCGTGGAGCAGTCGACCCGGGAAACCGATCCCACCCAGGTCCAGTCCGCAAGACCGGACTCGAAAGGCACTGAAGTTCTGCATGCGGCCGGAATCCGGAAAGGATTCCGACAGGGTATCCTCCCTTTTCGCAAGCGGACCGACGTTCTCCGCGGAGCCGATCTTGAGGTGGGACGTGGCGAGATGGTCGGGCTGGTCGGGGAAAACGGTTCCGGGAAAAGCACACTGATGAAGATCCTCGTCGGCATGATGGAACGCGACGACGGCACAGTGGAGCTCAACGGCCGATTCGGCTACTGCCCGCAGCTGCCGTTGCTGTGGGCCAAATTGACTGTCGACGAGCATTTCGATCTCTTTGCCGGTGCCTACGGACTCGGCGAAAGCGAAGCGAAAGCGTCGGCGGCAGCGCTGATGGATGACCTCCGGTTCGACCGCTACCGCTCGTACCGCGTCGAAGAACTCTCCGGGGGCACCCGGCAAAAGCTCAACCTCGCGATCTCGATGCTCCACGATCCTGAGCTCCTCCTGCTGGATGAGCCCTATTCCGGCTTTGACTGGGAGACCTACATCCGTTTCTGGGAGATGAGCGAGCGTCTCCGCGACGAAGGAATGGCGATACTGATCGTCTCGCATTTCCTCCCGGAACGCGAGCGTCTGAACCGCATCTACGAACTCCGAGATGGCAAGAGCGAGGAAACATGACCGGTTCGAATCCGATCGCCGGCTACTTTCTGGTCGAGCAGATGCGCAACCGCTCAACGGTCGCGATGCTGGTGGCGATCCCGATCCTTTTTGTCGTCGTCTCGGCCGACGTGCTCGGCGAATTCGCCTCGGCCCTGGGGGGCTCCGTGGCCGGCTCGTCGGCGGCTGCCCTCGGAGCCGGCTGGGCGGCTGCCTTCCTTGCCGGCGCCCTGGGGTTCTTCCAGATAGCCTCCTCACGCGACGCCGATCGGCGACTGGCCCTCGCGGGACTCGCCCCGATCAGGCTCGCGGTGGCCCGAATCAGCGCCTCGCTGGTTCTCGGGATCATCATCTCGCTACTGGCCTTCGCGACGCTCTGGCTGCGAGCGGGTGCGGTCCACCCGCTGCATACCCTCGCCGCGATACTGATGTTCGCTGTGATCTACATCGGCATCGGCACCCTGGTCGGGTCTTTCGTCTCGGGGCCGCTGGAAGGCTCGCTCGCGGTTGCATTCATTTTCCTCATCGATGCTTTCTCGGGGCCCGGAATGAGCGCAAGTGATGGCGTCTCGAGACTGATGCCGACCCGGGAGGCGGCCGACCTTCTGATCACAGCCGGAGCCGGCCGAACTTCCCCGACCGGAGACTGGCTGACCGTGATGGCAATTGCCGCAGTCGCCCTTGTTGTCTCCTCACTCGCATTCTGGTTCTCGGCCCGACCGAGGCGATAAGCGTGAGACGGGCGCTGACTGCAACAAGAATGGGTTTTCGGGAACAGCGGCGAAGGAGCCTGCTGCTCGTGCTCCTGGTCACGGTTCCGATTCTCTTCATCACGTGGAGCTTCGCGATAACCGAGCCCGCCCCCCGAGCGATCAGCCTGCCGGGGGGAGCGCTTTTCCTGACCGACATGCGGCAGATCCATGGCGCCATCATGGTCCCGATCACGGTCGGTTTCCTCACGGGCCTCCTGGGGCTCTTCATCGTAAGCTCGGCGCTTGAGTCCGACCGGCGCCTGGTCGTCGCCGGCTTCCTACCGGTCGAGGTCGTCGTCCCGAGGTTCCTCGTCCTGACGGCCGGCGCATTCCTGATCTCCGTGATTTCGATCGGCGTCACCACGATCGACTTCACACCGGCATCGTGGGGGCCGTTCGTGACCGGAAACCTGCTGTCAGCCCTGATCTACGGCCTGGTCGGAGGGCTCTCAGGCATACTGTTCGGCCAAATGGGAGCCGTCTACTTCATGTTCTTCCTGCCGATGATGGACTTCGGGGTCGCGCAGAACCCGATGTTCTTCGAAGGAACTCCTCAGGGTTGGGCCCACTTCCTGCCCGCCTACGGTCCGACAAGGATCTTGATTGATGGAGCCTTCTCGCCAGGATTCGACGCAACTGGAGGCCTGGTCCTGGCGCTGGCGTGGCTCTCGGGGCTGACCCTCGTCCTGGTAGCACTCCTCACGCGCTCGGTCCAGCGGGGAGGGGCGAAGAGTTGAAGTACGATCGGGCCGAATTGGCCGCGATTGAAGCGCTGGTCCGACCTTGAGAGCATCAGAGGTCCGGTCGGGATCCGGCCTGACGGCCCAAGCCGGGCCGCCGGTTCGTGATGGTCATCCAGCCGGCAAGCGCGGCGGCGAGCATCGGCAGGCTTATCCATTGGGTGTAGTTGAGGCCGATGGACAGATCGGGGCTGTCAGAGCGGAAGAAGAACTCGACGAACCGGAAGGCCGCGAAGAGCCCGAGGACCAGGCAGGTGATCTGTCCCGTGACCGGAAAGCGGTGTCTGAGCGGCCAGACCGTGGCAAAGATGAGCACCCCGATGATCACTTCGTACAGGCCACCGCTGTGGTACGCGAGTTCGGGATCCGGGGTCAGCGCTTCGGGACTTGAGTTTCGTACGGCCAGGAAGAAGCTGCTTTCCGGTCCGAAATGCTCACCGTTGATCACGTCGCCGACGCGGCCCACCGCGAGCCCGGCGGGGAAGGCGAGTGCGACAGCATCGATGTATCTCCACGAAAGTCCCTGCCGCCAGACATAACCGACAATCAGCAGGGTCGCCAGGATCACTCCACCGGCCAGCGAAAAGCCCCGGGTCCCGAAAAGCGGACCGCCCTGCTCGGTGACGTAAAGCAGCCTGGAGCCAACGATCCCGCCGACCCCGGCAAGCATCCCGATGTTCAGCAGGGGATCCATACGGAGATCGTTTTCGCGTCCATAATCCGCTGCCACAAAGCCACCCACCAGCAGGCCGAGCGCAATGGTGACGCCGTGCCAGGCAAGAGTCACCGGCCCGACATCCAATTCGGGCTCGATCCCGATCGTGATTACGTCGAGCGGCAGCATTCATGCCTTTCCTGTCGCGAGTCTGCTGTCAAGGGTCGCCTGCGCGCCGTCCAGCCCATCAGACGTCTGTATCCTACAGACTGTCGGACAACGATCGCTGCGAGAGACCTCCGTTGCGGAGGTGCCGAATCAACCGCAGACATGCCGATCCGAAAGCCGTGACCTGAGCGAGCGAACCTACATTTCCGCCCTCCGCTTCCCCTTCCTGACGCGCTTCTGCGATCCGGTTGTCAGCCTGACGGCCCGGGAACGGCGGTCCGGGTCCCAGCTGGTCGGACAGTTCTCCCCGGCCCCGCGAGTTAGAGTTTTCGACCGAAAACTGACGGAAATCCTGGAGGAGGCCGGTCTCGAACGCGCCGAGCGAACTGGCGGCTTCCAGACTGTGTTCGGAACACTCAGCACTATGCAGGCTTCCAAACCTAACGGTCCAAGGCGACCTGGTTCATGACCATCCCCTCCGAGAGGAAACTTCGGATCGCCGCGATCGCCCTGTGTCTGGTGGGCCTGGGCATCGCAGCTTCTGTTGCCGCGACTGTGGCGGCCGGAGGGATACCACAGTGCGTCGGAGGCAGCACCGGTTGCGCAACCGTCGAGAAGAGCAGGTATTCGGAACTCCTCGGGGTTCACGTCGCTGTGTTCGGACTGATCGGTTATGCGTCGATCCTCGCCGCGACGCTGTGGCGGGGTGACCTTGGCCGGATATTGGCTTTCACACTCTCATTGTTCGGCCTCGGATTCAGTCTGTACCTGACCTACCTCGAATTCTGGGTCATCGAAGCGATTTGCCAGTGGTGCGTCGCGAGCGCAATCACGATGACGCTCCTGTTCGCGGCCTGTACGACTCGGGTCGTCGGCTACTTCGGACTCGATCATCGAAAGCCTTGAGCCAGATCGATCACAGAATCCGGTTCGCCTGTCCCGAACCTGGCTGGTTCCGGCCGCCCCCGACGGCGCGGCAGCCTCCGACTCAGCGATCTGCGAAGATAACTCCTACTATTCGTAGGAGTAAACCAGACCCTCGCCCTGAATTGACTCTGCCGTTCAGACAGAATACCCGTGTGGGGTATGTTTTCGTGGCGTCCGGGGGTCCACAGAAGGGAGTTCGGATGTCGAAGCGGTTCCCGTTACCGGCCCTGACCATTTCCAATTCGGGAGCGGAAGGATGAGGTCGTTGAACATCACACCTGGCGACGGCGCTACGAAATACCGGCATCGGTTCACGACGCCGGCGGTCGGACTTCTACTGGCGGCCGCACTCCTGGCCGGCTGCGGCGGTGACGATGAGCAGCCCTCCGACCGTCCGGCAACCGAGTCGCCACCGGCTTCAGCGGCGACCGGCGACAACAGCCAGAAGGCACCGGTCGCCTCGATCTCAGGTGCAGAGCATGTCCACGGACTCGGGGTCAATCCCGCCAACGGTGAGATCCTGATCGCGACCCACAACGGACTCTGGCAGGTTCCCGAGAGAGCCACGGAAGCCGAGCAGGTCGGTGATTCCCAAGATGATTTCATGGGATTCACAGTGGTCGGCCCCGACAGATTTCTGTCCTCCGGACACCCGGGCCCGGGCTCCGACCTGCCGTCGCTGCTCGGTCTGCAGCGCTCGGTCGACGGTGGCTCGACCTGGCAGACGGTATCGCTGCTCGGGGAAGCTGACCTCCATGTCCTGAAGGCCTCAGGCGAGCGGATCTACGGGGTCGACTCGACTACAGGCGCGTTTCTGGCCAGCACCGACGGAGGCGAATCCTGGCAGCCTCGCAACGTCCCCGGCCAGGTAATCGACCTCGCCATAGCACCCGACGACCCGCAACGCCTGGTCGCGTCCACTGACAGCGGGCTCTACGGATCGAATGACGGCGGCGGAAGCTGGAATCCTCTTGCCGGCGGCCGGATCGGACTGTTGACCTGGCCCTCAGCGAACAGATTACTGATGGTCGATGCTTCCGGTGAGGTGGTCGCTTCCGACGACGACGGCAGGAGTTTCACCAGGGTCGGTTCGATCGGCGCGGCGCCCGAGGCGTTCAACTCGGGCAACGGGCGCATCCTCGCCGCCGCAGACGGTGGTCGGGTGCTCGTCTCCGACGACGCCGGCCGGACCTGGACCACCGCCGTAGAGCCGCAGAGTTAGCCGGCGGTTTCGGCACGGCTCGGCTTGGGACACGGTCCAGAAGGGCTGCAGGAAGATCATCCCGAGTGCGACCAGGAAAGTGGCGACGATGTCGTGAGGCAGAAACCGTGGAGGGCGGCCGTGCCGTTCGATCCGGCGAATCCGCAGACCTCCCCGGGGCGGCCTCCGGATCGATGCCATCGACGACCCGCGGCGGGTCCGCGATGAGTCCGCCGTCAGGACTGCGCTTGGCTCCGGCCTCCGCTTTTGGCAGACTGCGGGCATGAGCGAAACAACTTCGGCGCCGGTTGACCTTTTCGAGAAGGTCCGAAACCACGAGCGCCGGGAACAGCTTGAAGCGGCCAACGCCGCCGACCTCAATCCGTATTTCCGACTGCTCACCTCGCAGGCCGGTCCGGTGGTAGAGATGGAAGGCCGCGAGACGATCATGCTCGGCTCGAACAACTACCTCGGCCTGACCGGCGACGAGCGGGTCAGGCAGGCTGCCCGGGACGCGCTGGACACCTATGGCACCGGGGTGACCGGGTCCCGTCTGCTGAACGGCACCACTCCGCTCCACGTCGAGCTCGAAGAGGAGCTGGCGGAGTGGATGGAGACGGAGCAGACGATCGTCTTCTCGACCGGCTACCAGTCGAACCTCGGCTGCCTGCAGGCGATTCTCGGACCAGGGGATACGGTGATCGCCGACTCGGGAGATCACGCCTCGATCC
>JAUQWL010000037.1 GCA_030835185.1 Solirubrobacterales bacterium
GCCGGTCGATCGGGTTCTGGCGCAGCCGCCCGCGTCCACCGTTCCCGTGAACTGCCCGGTCGAAGGCGGCAGTTTTCCGGCGGAGCCGGTCCGCAGTTCGGCTGCGGGAGGTGCCGGCGTCCGTGACGCGCTCGGCGCCGCCACGGACGCCCTCTCGGCGGTCGGCATCGATACTCCGCGCTTTGACGCCGAGGTCATGCTGGCCGCGATCACCGGACGAGGCCCGGCCGATCTGGTCGCCGACCGCGGGGCGACGATCACGCCTGCCGAAGCGAGGGCTTTCTCCGAGGCTGTCCGCCGGCGCCTGCGCCGCGAACCGGTCGCCTACATTCTCGGTCGCAAAGGATTCCGGCACATCGAACTCGAGGTCGACCGCCGCGTCCTGGTGCCGCGACCCGAGACCGAGATGCTGGTTGAGGTCGCACTCTCCCTGACGCCGACCTCGGTGCTCGAGGTGGGAACCGGTTCCGGTGCCGTCGCCCTGGCGATCGCCGACGAGCTTCCTGCCTGCCAGGTCACGGCCGGAGACATTTCGTCCGATGCGCTCGAAGTCGCAACCGCCAACGCCCGGCGGCTCGGCCTGGACGGGCGGATCCGCTTCTTCGAAGGCACCTGGCCGGGACCCCGGCCGGATGAGTCGGGGCAGGCCTTTGACCTGATCGTCTCGAACCTGCCCTACATAGCCGAGGGCGATCCGCTCCCGCCGGAGGTCGGGGAGTGGGAGCCTGCCGCGGCCCTCTTCGGAGGGAGCAGCGGGCTCGAAGCGTTCGAAGCCGTTCTCGGTTCGATGGAGCGCTCCGGCGTTCACGCCCCGGTCCTCGCCCTCGAGATCGGCCACGGTCAGGCCGATGCGGTCTCATCCCTGATGCGGGGGGCCGGTTTCGAGTCGATCGAATGCCGGCTGGACCTGGCCGGACTGGAACGCGTGGTGACCGGCCGCAGGTCGACCGCTCCTTCCTGACATGATTTCCGGGTGAAGGTCGTGACAACCGATATCGCGGGTGGAGACGCCGCCCGTCAGGCTCTGGAGAGCTGCATCAGCAAGGGAGGAGTGGCCCTGATCCCGACCGACGGCCTCTACGGGCTGGCCTGCGACCCGCTGAACGACGAGGCGGTCCACCGGATCCACGAAATCAAGGGAAGAGATGACGGCAAGCCGTCCGCGGTCATGTATCTCTCGCCGCTGGCCATGAGGGAACTCATCCGGGACCTCGGACAGAAGGTGGGGGAGGCCTTCGTCCGTCTGTTGCCGGGGCCGGTCACCCTCATCGTGCCCAACCCGAGACACCGTTACCCGTTGGCCTGCCGGGAGGATCCGGGCCGGCTCGGAGTGCGGGTCATCGGCGGCCCGCTGGCCGGGGTGCGCTACCCGCTGTTCCAGACCAGCGCCAACCTGACCGGTGAGCCGCCGCCTTCGAGTTTCGTCGACGTAGAACCGGAGGTTCGCGAAAACGTGGATCTGGCCATCGACGGCGGACGCCTGACCGGTCTTCCGTCGACCGTCGTCGATCTGACCGACCTCGACGAGAACGGGATCTGGACGGTCTTGCGCGACGGCGGGATGAGCCGGGGCGACCTGATCGCCGCACTCGGCCACTGAGCGGTTTCCAGAGGCCGGTCGGCATGGCCGAAACGGCTCGTGCGCGGGGGACATATCGAGGGCAACGAGTACTTCGAGGACCGCCCGAGAGCGGATTCATCCACCTGAAGCGACCTCCGGCGTTGCTAGGCTGACAGTCCGCTTTCAACCCCGGAGATCCGGCCGCATCCGGTCGGGCAGATCCGAAAGGCCGACCCTGAAATGAGTACCGTTTCCGCGCAGATTCTCGATGCACCGCTGGCAGATGTCGATCCCGAGGTCGCAGCGGCGCTCGACGGCGAACTGGCCCGTCAGCGTGACACCCTTGAAATGATCGCCTCGGAGAACTTCGTTCCGCAGGCGGTCCTCGAGGCCGCCGGCTCGGTGCTGACCAACAAGTATGCCGAGGGCTACCCCGGGCGCCGTTACTACGGCGGCTGCGAGCAGGTCGACATCGTCGAGACGCTGGCGATCGAGCGGGCCAAGGAGCTCTTCGGCGCAGATCACGTCAACGTCCAACCTCATTCGGGGGCACAGGCGAACAACGCCGCTTACATGGCGATGCTCGAGCCCGGAGATACCATCATGGGCCTCGCTCTCGATCACGGTGGACACCTCAGCCACGGAATGAAGCTGAACGTCTCCGGCAAGCTCTACAAGGTCGTGCCGTACCACGTGTCGCGTGAAGACCTGCGGGTCGACATGGACGAGGTGGCGCGGCTGGCTGAAGAGCATCGACCGAAGCTGATCATCGCCGGCTGGTCGGCCTACCCGCGCCAGCTCGATTTCGCTGCCTTCCGCGAGATCGCCGACTCGATCGACACCCGGCTCATGGTGGACATGGCGCACTTCGCCGGCCTGGTCGCCGCGGGCGAGCACCCCAACCCCGTGCCCTTTGCCGATGTCGTCACCAGCACGATCCACAAGACCATCGGGGGTCCGCGCAGTGGCATCATCCTCTGCCGGGAGGAGCTCAAGGCCGATATCAACCGGGCGGTATTCCCGGGCCAGCAGGGCGGACCGCTCATGCACGTGATCGCGGCCAAGGCGGTGGCGCTGAAGATCGCCCAGTCCGACGATTTCGCCGAACGTCAGCGGCGGACGATCGCCAACGCCAAGGCACTTGCCGAGGGTCTGGTCGACGGTGGCATCGACATCGTCACCGGTGGCACCGACGTTCACCTCGTGCTTGTCGATCTGACTTCGACCGGCCTCGACGGCCAGACCGGCGAAGACCGCCTCGACCAGGTCGGGATCACGGTCAATCGCAATACGATCCCGTTCGACGAACGCCCGCCGATGAACCCCTCGGGTTTGCGCATCGGAACCCCGGCTCTGACCACGAGGGGATTCGAGCCGGACGACCTCCGCGAAATCGCGGCGATCATCGCCGCCGCACTGTCGGACGACTTCGAAGGCCGGCGTGAATCGCTCGTCGCCCGAAGCAGGGCTCTGATGGACCGTTACCCGCTTTACCCGGGACTCGGTTGAGGCCGTTCCGGGCCCGGCGGCCGCTGTGCAATACGACCGGGGTTCGCACGCCGGTGGCCCCGGCCGGTTGACGATGAGGGTCTGGTTCGACTGCACTGCGGCGGCGCACCCGCTGGTACTGAGACCGATCATCGAGCGCTTCTCCGAGGACGGTGCCGATGTGCTCGTCACCGCCCGCGAGTACGGCCAGACGGTCGGGCTGCTCGAGATGCTCGGCATCGAACACACGGTGGTCGGCCGGCACGGCGGAGGCTCGAAGCCCGGCAAAGTCGCCGCGCTCGTTTCGCGTTCGGCCAGGCTCAGCCACCTCGTCTGGGGCTTTCGGCCCGAACTCGCCGTCGCTCACGGCTCGGTCGATCTCGCTCTGGTCTCGGCGGCGCTGAGGATCCGGTCGGCTCAGCTTCAGGATTACGAGTTCGCCGGCATCCAGCGCCAACTCGCCTTCCGCATCGCCAAGCGGGTGCTGGTTCCGGACGCGATCCCGCCGGAGCGCATGGCGAAGGTCGGAGCGAAAGGCAGCAAACTCGTCCGGTACCCGGGGCTGAAAGAGGATTACTACCTGGCTGACTTCGAGCCCGATCCAGGGGTCCTGGCAGACCTGGGGCTGGATATCGCGAGGGTCCTGGTGATCGTCAGGCCGCCGCCGGAGACTTCCGAATACCACGCGGACAACCCGCTTTACGAGAAAGTCCTCGATCGGTTGGCCGGCGCCGACGGAGCGACGGCAGTGGTCATTCCACGGACCGGGAGCCAGGCCGAGCGTGCCAGGGGTCGCGACTCCGGCAATCTGGTCGTTCCCGACCGGGCGGTCGATGCCCAGAGCCTGATCGCCTTTGCCGACCTCGTGGTGAGTGCCGGTGGCACGATGAATCGCGAAGCGGTGGCGCTGGGTACTCCCGTCTACACGACGTTCGCCGGAAAGATGGGCGGAGTCGACGAGGAGCTGATTGCCGACGGGAGGCTGACCGTGCTGACCGATGCCGACCAGTTCGAGCTGGTCAAACGTACCGGCCTGGCCGGTCCGCAGAATCCACGCGATCCCGGCGTACTGGTCGAGGGCATCCTCGGCGCCCTCGACTGAAGGATCGATGCCCGTCGGGGCCGGGTTCGAAGCCAGGTCAAATGATGCGACGACGTGCGGCCCAGTGGGTGAGTTCGTTGCGGTTTGACAGCTGCAGCTTGCGCAGCACGTTGGAAACGTGGGTCTCGACGGTTCTTACGGATATGTGTAGCCGGGCTGCGATGTCCTTGTAAAGGTAGCCACGGGCGATCAGCAGCATGACTTCATGCTCACGGCCAGTGAGCAGGTCGAGTTCGGGGTCACTGCTCGCTTCCGGCCGATCAGAAAAAGCGTCGAGTACGAACCCGGCGAGCCACGGCGAAAAGACTGCGTCGCCATCGGCGATCCGGTGAATCGCCGCAGCGAGGTCGGCGGGAGCAATCGACTTCGTCACGTAGCCGCGCGCGCCGGCGCGGATCGTTGCGATGACATCCTCGGCGCTGTCGGAAACTGAAAGCGCCAGGAAGCGCACGGCCGGGCGCTCCGCGTGGACAGCCGGAATGACCGAGAAGCCTCCGGCGTCCGGAAGGTGGATATCCAGCAGTACGACGTCGGGGTCGAGGGAACGGATGAGCGGGATCGCGTCTTCCGCCGTGGCCGCTTCGCCAACGACCTCGATATCCGGTGGTAGCCCGGCACGCAGACCCGCGACGAAGATCGCGTGGTCGTCCACGAGTACGACCTGGCGGAGTGGACGACTCATGTGCTGCTCATTCTCGGCACATGGAGTTCCACTTCGGTGCCCTGTCCCTCGGTCGTGGTTACTCGAGCCGTGCCGTCGTGCTCGGCCAGTCGACGCACCACCGAGTCGCGAAGACCGTGCCGGTCAGTAGGGACTATCGCCGGGTCAAAGCCGCGCCCCTCGTCGCGGACAAAGATGACGGCCTCGCGTTCAGCCAGCTGAACGAATACCGAGACTGTCTCTGCCCCCGAGTGCTTCGCCGCATTGACGATCGTTTCGCGCGCGGCGTCAGCGAGCGCTGAGAGCGCGGGGTCGAAGGGCGTGTCGCGGTGCTGGACCAGCTCGACGACGATCCCGTAGCCGGTTTCCACATCGGTCGCAATCGCGCTCATCGCAGAAGCGAGCGTATCCGGCCCGTCTTGTGACTCTTCGTCGTACAGCCAGGATCGCAACTCGCGCTCCTGGCGACGTGCCTGAGCGCGGGCGGTTGCGGCGTCATCGGCACGCTGGACGAGTGCGAGGGTCTGAAGGACGGAATCATGAAGCCGTGCGGCAACTCGCATGCGCTCGTCCGTGCGGGCGCGCTCGGTGCGCTCGTGCGCTGCTTCGGCACGGGCCCGTGCGACC
The DNA here is from genome assembly GCA_030835185.1 of Solirubrobacterales bacterium. Lineage (GTDB taxonomy): Bacteria > Actinomycetota > Thermoleophilia > Solirubrobacterales > 70-9 > 67-14. Next base: position 5,440 of record JAUQWL010000037.1, read on the forward strand.
CGGGGACCAACCAGAAGAGCGAACCCCGTTGCGACGACGGTGCCCGCCGCCAGGGCCCCTGGGAATGCACGCAGATCACCAGCTCCGAGGATGAACAACGCAACGCCGCCGGCTACGAGCAGTCCGCCGATGGTGATGCGCACGCCGTCTGTTTCACCCAGAGTGGATCGCCAATCGGCCGATGACCGCTTGCCATCGGAAGGTGTGAGCAGTTGCCTGACCACCACCGCGCCGCCGCCGAGCAGCAGCGCACTCGCGGCAAGTACCCCGGGGGCGAGAAGCAGTCCGGTGGCAGCCATCGCAAACAGTCCGGCCAGCGCGATCGCCCCAAGTGCCACTGCTTCGGCCCAGCCTGCGCGCACCCGTTCCGTCGATTCGCCGGATTCGGGCATCAACACGGCCAGAAATGCGTAGACGAGCAGCCCGACGCCACCGAGCCAGAACATCGCGATGAAGGCGAGGCGCACGATGCCTGCATCGATGCCGGTGCGCTCGGCCAGCCCGCCGCAAACGCCGAACGCGAGCTGGTCCCGGCGCGAGCGCAACAGTCGGCGGCTCATCCGGGCCTCCGCGCTCGAAGAAGGCCGGAGAGTCCTACCGCCGCGAGTACGACGGCAATGACCGCGAGCGCGGCCGGCGCGGTGTAGGCGAAAAGCAACGGGGCCCGACCGTATCCGGCTCCGGAGACGAGTAGTACCGATGCACCGGCTCCGAGCCAGCCCAATGCCCGCCCCGCGCGGTCCCGCGAGTCAGGCTCGAGCAGGCTAGCGCCGTCTTCGCCAGGAAGTATCAACGCAGTTATGGCGTAGGCCACGAACATCGGCATCGGCAGGACGAACATCGCGCACAGGAAGATCACGCGGACAACCGCCGGACCGGTACCCAGCGCTTGCGCGGTCCCGCCAAGTACGCCGAGAACGATGCGACCGCCATCGGCCCGGTGCCACCGCTGCTTCGCTCTTGAGGCGACCATAAAGCGCACAATCGCGGGCGAAGCCGCTGATCGCCATAGGGAATGCCCCTGATCTCACCCTGAGGCGTCGCTGCGGAAAGATCAGGTCGAAACGGGGGTTTTTCCGGATTGTCGGCCGCTTCGCGCTTGCCTAGCGTGGTGGCATGAAAACAACCACCGCTCCGATCCAATTGCAACACGTCGCAAAACGGTACCGCCACAGCGTCGCTGTTGACGACGTCAGCTTCACGGTCCCTGCCGGCTGCGTCTATGGGCTGGTTGGCCCCAACGGTGCCGGCAAGACGACCCTGATTCGCATGCTGCTCGGCCTCGTCAGGCCAAGTGCCGGCACGATTCGTCTGTTCGGTAGCCCTCCCGGCAGCGCCGGCTATCCCGCGGCCCTCCGGCGGACCGGCTCGATCATCGAGGAGCCGGCGCTGTACCGAAATGCGACCGCGCGGTCCAACCTGCGAATTCACCGGACCGCCCTCGGCCTGCGCGATGATCCCCGGGGCGACGACGAGCTGCTCACCACCGTCGGACTGGCCGAGTTCGGCGATCAGAAGCCGCGCCGGTTCTCGCAGGGAATGCGCCAGCGCCTCGGGCTTGCCGTCGCGCTGGTGGGTGAGCCGCGCCTGTTGATCCTCGATGAACCGACCAACGCCCTTGATCCGGTCGGCATTGCCGGCATGCGGGCGCTTTTCGGCCAACTGGCCAGCCGCGGAACCACGGTCCTGGTCTGTTCGCATCTTCTGGCCGAGCTGGAGTTGATGTGCGACCGGGTAGCCGTTATGTCTGACGGACATCTGCTCGCCGACGGGTCGCTTGAGTCGCTGCTGGCTGATGCCGCAACCCTGCATCGCGACAGTCACTCGACGCAGCCGAGCCTCGAGGACGCATTCCTCACCCTCACCAACAAGGAGATTCGATGACTACCGCCCTGCGCACCGAATGGATCAAGGTCCGCCGCCTTCCGCTCCCACGCTACCTGTTGCTCACCGTGATCATTGCAGCGGTCGGCAGCGCCGTCGCCGCCCTGGGGGCCGACGGGCAGTCGCCCGATGGCATTCCCGAACGCGCCGGCCTCGGACTCCTGGTTGCCGGAATCTTCGGCACGGCCGCATTCGCTGTCTGGATGTTCGCAGTCGAGGTCAGTCAGGGGACGCTCTCCCGCGCCTTTTGCGTCGAGCCGCGACGGTCGCGGGTCATCCTCGCCAAGGCTGTCCTGGCGACCGTTCTGCCGATCGTTGTGGTCGCAGTGCTCGGCCTTGTGACTCTGCCGATTACCGTCGCGGCCGTCAATTCGCATGGTGGAGATTCCACCATGGCGGATTTTGCGCCCAACATTCCGGCCGCGGTGGTTCAGATCGCGCTCGTCGCACCGGCCTGCTTCGGCCTCGGCCTGATCACTGGCAGCATGACCGGCGGAATAGTCGCCTCCCTCCTGATGATCGAGATTCTTCCCGGCATCCTCGCCGTGAGCGGCCTCGCGGACGCATCGCTGATCATTGCTCTGAGCTCCCTGGCAACCCAGATCAGCGACGGTCAGGCCCCGGTCCTTACCGGCAGTCAGATAGCCGTCAGCCCGTTGATCGCACTCCTGGTACTTGCCGCGTGGTCAGGGGCCATGCTTGCCCTCGGGTTGGCGCGGGTCCGGAGCACCGACATCGTATGAGCTGGATGCCCATCGGAACCGCTGGTGATCCGCGTCCCATGCGGGGAAAAACCACTGATGCCGCTTGGACTGGCAGCGATTGACGGTCGTATGCGCCGAGAATCCTTGCCAGCCGGCTGATTGGAGGCTTGGGGAGATGGGTCGCGGCGCGTCCGTCGGGCCGGAGTGAGACTCTTTCCCGATGGTCGATACGACGGATGCCGTCTTTGCCTTCGTGGCCGCGGCGGTGATCACCTGGGCGCTGGTGCCGGTCGCCGAACAGCTGGCGAGGCGTCTGGGCGTGCTCGACGAGCCCGGCCCGCGCAGCCAGCACACCGTTTCGACCCCTCGCATGTCGGGGATCGCCATCCTCGCCGGTGTCGAGGTCGCCGGCTGGATCTGGCTTCCCCATAACTCCGAAGTGACCGCGATCCTGCTCGGGGCCGTCGCCGTGACCCTGGTCGGAGCGCTGGACGACGTCTTCGACCTGCCCGCACTGGTGAAGCTTGTCGGACAGTTCGCCGCCGCGGCGATCCCGGTCGCCGGAGGAGTTCATCCGGACGTGCTCACGATCCCGTTCATCGGCGGATTCGAGCTGGGCTGGACCGCCTGGCCGCTGACCATGGTCGGCATCGTCGCGGTGGTCAACATCATCAACCTGATCGACGGCATCGACGGCCTCGCCGCCGGAGTCTGTGCCATCGCTGCCGCTGCAATGGCCGTCATCGCCCTGTCGCTGGACCGGACCGAGGCCGGCATCCTGGCTGCGATCACGGCCGGCGGGGCGCTCGGCTTCCTTCGCCACGGCTTCCCGCCGGCCTCCAGCTTCATGGGAGACGCGGGGTCGAACCTGCTCGGGTACATAATCGCCGTTGCTTCGATACAGGGCGCGCTGAAGACCAACGCGGTCGTCGCTCTGGCATTCCCGCTGGTGATCCTCGCGGTGCCGATCCTCGACACCGGTTTTGTCGTCGCCAAGCGGATCAAGTACAGGCAACCGATCTACCAGGCCGATCGTTGGCACTTCCACCACCGTATGGCCAACAAGGGCTTCTCGCAGCGCCGGACGCTCGCCTATCTCTACGGCTGGACCCTGGTCCTGGCTCTGCTGGCGCTGGCCCTCCGATTCGTGCCGTACAGCGACAACCGGGGCAACTTCGACCCGGTTTACACGGTCCTGATGGCGGCGGTGATCCTCGGTGCGGTAGGCGTCTCGGTCTACCTGGTCATCGTGCTTGAGATCGTCAAGCTGAAGCGTACCCAGGAATCGGATTCCTGAGAGGAGCCTGCGACGGCTCTGTTTGGCTCTACTAAAGGATTAGTGACGGTTGCCACCAGCGCGGGCCGGAGCGCAACCCGGGCCACGTTCGGATATAGTCGCGGTCCCTTGACGACGCTTGCCATAGAAAGACCCCGAGAGGGCCACGATGGCGGGCGCGGTATCGCCTTGCTCAAGTACGCCGACCTCGCCCTGACAGCCATCGCCCTGCCGGTCTTCCTGATCGCCGGGCTTCCCTTGCTCGGGTGGGCGGGTGCGGCCGTCGGCTGGACCGGCCAGCGGCTGATCCAGCACCTGGTCGAGGCCAGGGCCGCCCGGACCGATGACACCCGCGGCTTCTTCCAGCTGATGGCCGGCTCGATCATCGGCCGTTCGTGGTTCCTGGTGATCAGCATCATCACGGTCGGGCTGATCGAGCAGCAGGCCGGTCTGACCGCTGCCGTGCTCTCGGCGATCATCTTCACCTGTTACCTCGTCGTGACCCTGGTCACCCGGCCGCGTTCCCCGAAGGTGGGGCAGTCGTGAACCGTCGCTGGTACGCGCTCGCAACCTGGCTGACGGTCACGTTCGGTGCCCTGTTTGCGCCGGTATCGGCTTTCGCATCCGAAGTCGAGTTCTCCCCGGACGATGAATTCGCCCTCCCTCCGTGGATCGAGATCAACATCTTCGGGATCGACATGTCGATCAACAAGGCCGTCTTTTACATATTCCTCGCCACGGTTCTGACCGTGGCAGTGGTATCGCTGGTCGCGCGCAGAATGAAGGTACGGCCCGAGAGCCGGTCTCAAACCACGGTCGAGCTGGCATACAGCCTGATGAAGGACAACATCACCGACGGCAACCTGGATCCGAAGATGGCCGCGCGCTGGTTCCCGTTCATCGGCACCCTGTTCCTCTTCATCTGGTTCTCCAACATGGTCGGCTACATTCCGCTGCCGGTCAATACGGAACATACGATGAACATCGCCGGACTCGAGATTCCGAGCTTCGCGCTTTACGCAGCGACTGCGAACATCTCAATGCCGCTGGTGCTGACCTTCGTCGTCTGGATTTCCTACCACGTTGAAGGGATCCGGGCCAAAGGCCTCGTCGGATACGTGCGTGGCTGGGTACCCGCCGGAGTCGAAGGCTTCATGGTCGGCCCGATCCTGGTGATCGAGGTCATCTCCCACCTGGTCAGGTTGATCTCGCTCTCCGTCCGTCTTTTCGCCAACATCCTCGCCGGACATCTGCTGCTGCTGTTCATGGGAGGCGGGCTCGTGATCCTGCTCGGCCTCGGCTTCGTCGGATCGACGATCCTGGGCCTTGCGACCGGAGTACTCGCCGTGGCCTTCTTCCTCTTCGAAATCGGCATTGTGGCAACGCTCCAGGCCTTCATTTTCTGCACTCTGACCGCGATATACCTCGACGGCGCCGTCGCCGAGGAACACTAAGGAGAAACAAGACAAGTGGACCCATCAATCATTCTCGCTGCTGTGGACGTAACGACCGCCGGCGCCTACGCTGAGACTGCCGGCCGTGCCATGGGTCTGGGCCTCGGCACCGGTCTCGCCGCTCTCGGCACCGGTATCGGCCTCGGATTCATCTTCGGCAAGACGATCGAAGCCGTGTCGCGCCAGCCCGAGCTGAAGTCGGAGATCCAGAGCATCCAGTGGCTCGGCTTCGCACTCACCGAGGCGACCGTCTTCTACGGCTTCATCGCCGGCCTGATCGCTTTCTTCGTATAAGCCGATGCCCGGCGATCTGCTGAACACCACGATGCCGCTGCTCGTAGCGGCAACCGAAGGGGCCGACGAAGGTCTGAGCCCGCTGGTCAAGGTCGTACCCGGCCTGATGATCTGGACGATCCTGGCCTTCGGTGTGGCGATGCTGGTGCTGAAGAAGTACGCGTGGCCTCCGATCACCAAAATGCTCGATGAGCGCCAGCAGCTGATCAACGACTCGATCACTTCGGCCGAGAAGACCCGCTCCGAGGCCGACCTGCTGCTGGCCGACTACCGGCAGCGGCTGACCGAGGCACGGGAGCAGGCCGACGAGATCATCAGTCGTGCCCGCAAGGCTGCCGAGGCGACGAAGTCCGAAGCGACGTCCGCCGGCCAGGAGAAGCGCGAGGAACTGGTTGAAGCCGCGCGCCGCGACATCGAGGCGGAGACCCGCAAGGCCCTGGAGGATATCCGCAAGGAGGTCGCCAACCTCACGGTCCTCGCAACCGAGCGGGTGACCCGCAAGTCGCTGACCGAAGCTGACCAGAAGCAACTGGTCGAAGAGGCGCTGCGCGAGGTCGATTTCTCGAGCCTGGCGGGAGACCGGAACAACTGATGGAAGAGCTGGCCCGCGTATATGCCGAATCCCTCTTTGGCGTGGCCAAGGAAAAAGGGACGCTCGACACCGTGCGCGACCAGCTTGCGCAGTTCAGCACTGCGCTCGAAGATGACAGGGACCTTCAGGTCTTCTTTTTCAGCCCGTCGTTTTCCTCGAAGGAGAAACTCGACGGACTGAACACGGCGATCAGCGGGGCCGACCCGGAACTGCTCAACTTCCTCGAGCTGCTGATCGAGAAGCACCGCATGCCCGCCATTTTCCGTATCAACAGGCAGTTCGAGGAACTCTGGAAGCAGGAGAACCGACGGATCGAGGTCACCGTCACCAGCGCGATCGAACTCGACCCGGCGATTGCCAGGCAGGTCGGGGCCGAGGTTGAACGCCAGACCGGCAAAGAGGTCGAACTGACGAGCCGTGTCGATGAGAGCATCATCGGCGGTCTCGTGCTTCAGGTCGGGAACATGGTTCTCGACACGAGTATTCAAAACAACTTGGAGAAACTCCGCCAGAGCGTTGCTCGGGCGGCATAAGGAGGATCAGAACCGAGATGCAGATCAAGCCAGACGAGATTGCCAGCATCCTGCGGCAGCGCATCGAGGGGATCGACCCCGGCAGCGCCGACCTGTCCGAAGTCGGCACAGTGCTTTCGATCGCCGACGGAATCGCACGCATCCACGGCCTCGACAACTGCATGTCGCTGGAGATGCTCGACCTCCCTCACGGGGTCACTGGCCTCGCCCTGAACCTCGAGCAGGACAATGTCGGTGCCGTGCTGTTCGGCGAGTGGGAAAAGATCGTCGAGGGTGACACGGTCAAGCGGACCAACCGCCTGCTCGAGATCCCGGTCGGCGAGGAGTTCCTCGGCCGCATGGTCGACCCGCTCGGCCGTCCGCTCGACGGCAAGGGCGACATCAACACCGGCAAGTCCCGTCCAGCGGAGTTCAAGGCTCCCGGCGTGATCAGCCGCCAGCCCGTGCGTGAGCCGATGCAGACCGGCATCAAGTCGATCGACGGCATGATCCCGATCGGTCGCGGCCAGCGCGAGCTGATCATCGGCGACCGCCAGACCGGCAAGACCACGGTGGGCGTCGACTCGATCATCAACAACAAGGACACCGGCGTGATCTCGGTCTACGTCGCGATCGGCCAGCGCATGGCCACCGTGGTCCAGGTCCGCGAGGTCCTCGAAGCAGCCGGTGCGATGGAGAACACCATCATCGTCGCCGCTCCCGCCGACGAGGCCGCCCCGATCAAGTACATCGCTCCCTATGCCGGTACGGCCATGGCCGAGTACTTCCTCTACAAGGGCGGAGCTGCGCTCTGCGTCTACGACGACCTCACCAAACACGCTTACGCCTACCGTCAGATGTCGCTGCTGCTGAGGCGCCCGCCGGGACGTGAGGCGTACCCCGGTGACGTCTTCTACCTGCATTCAAGGCTTCTCGAACGGGCGGTCAAGCTGAGTGACGAAGAGGGTGGAGGCTCGCTGACCTCGCTGCCGATCATCGAGACCCAGGCCAACGACGTCTCGGCATACATCCCGACCAACGTCATCTCGATCACCGACGGTCAGATCTTCCTCGAGTCCGACCTGTTCAACTCGGGCATCCGTCCTGCGATCAACGTCGGCATCTCTGTCTCCCGGGTCGGCGGCGACGCCCAGACCAAGGTGATGAAGAAGGTCGCCGGGAAGATGAAGGGCGAGCTCTCCCAGTACCGTGACCTCGCCGCCTTCGCCCAGTTCGGATCGGAGCTCGACGCCGACACCCAGAAGACCCTGGCTCGCGGCGAGCGTCTGGTCGAGCTGCTCAAGCAGAACGAACGCAATGCGCTCTCGGTCGCCGACCAGGTCGCCTCGATCTACTCGGGAACCGGTGGATTCCTCGACCGCATCGCGGTCGAGCGGGTCCAGGAGTTCCTCGAGGGCCTGCTGATCAGGCTGCACACCGAGAACCCGGACCTCTGCAGCCGGATCAACGAAACGGGCCAGTTTCCCGAAGAGGACGAGAAGGAGCTCTCAGCGGTGATCACCGGCTGGGTCGACGATTTCGGAGCCGACTTCGACGCAATCGGCGAGCCGATCGCCCGGGGCGAGTCTGACCGTGTAGACGAGGCCAATGCCGGGGAAAAGGCCGAGGAAGAGACAGCGACGGCCGTCTAGGCGTCGCAATCCCGACCACAACGAGAATCCGGAACCCAGATGGCCAACCGCAAAGAAGTCGCAACACAGATTGCAAGCGTCAAGAACATCCGCCAGATCACGCGGGCGATGGAGGCGGTTGCAGCTGCGCGCCTGCGCAAGGCCGAAAACCGGATCGCCCACCTTCGACCTTATGCCCAGGCCCGTCAGAGCCTGACCAGGCGTGCGGCAGCAGAGGCCGGCAACCTCTCCCACCTGCCGATACTCGACGAGCGCAAGAAGGTGAGACGTCTGGCGATTCTGTTGATCACCGGTGACCGCGGTCTGGCCGGCGCCTTCAACGCCAACATCATCCGCGAGGGCCTCCAAATCCGTGACCGGGCGATCGAAAACGGCCAGGAAGTGGTCTTCTACGTGGTCGGCCGCCGTGGCGACGGCGCGATGACCTTCCGCAAGCAGAACATCGGCGAGTCCTGGACCGGCTTCACCGACCGTCCGGCTTTCACCGACGCCCGGGCCATCGGCGACGCACTCACTTCGGCATACATCGACGGGGACATCGACCGGATCGAGGTCGTCTACAACCGCTATGTATCGCCGCTGACCCAGCACGTTCAGACGCTCACTCTGCTGCCGGCCCAGCAGGCCGAAGTGGTTGGCCAGGGCACCGAGGACGAGAACGGCAGCGGGGAGGAAAGCGAGCTGGCCGAAGCCCACAGTCGTTCGCTCTGGGAGTACGAGCCCGAACCCGAGGAACTGCTGGCTCAGCTGATCCCCGACTACATCAACACTTCGCTTTACCGCACCCTGCTCGATTCCGCGGCATCCGAGCTCGGTGCCCGAATGACGGCGATGCGCAGCGCCGCCGACAACGCCGAAACCATGATCGACGACCTCACCCTCGAGATGAACCGGGTCAGGCAGGCGGAGATCACGCAGGAAATCCTGGAAGTCGTCGGAGGCGCGGAAGCGCTCGGCTAGACGGACGCCAAACGGAAACTGGAAACTGGAGATATGTCAGAGAACAACGGTAAGAACGTAGGACGAATCGAAGAGATCACCGGCGTCGTGGTCGACGTGGTCTTCCCCGACCGGCTGCCGGAGATCTTCTCGGCCATCGTTATCGAGGTCGATGAAGGCAACGGACGCGACGCGATGAGCGTCGTCTGCGAGGTTCAGCAGCATCTCGGTGACGACCGGGTCCGCACAGTGGCGATGGATGCCACCGACGGCCTCGAGCGTGGCGATCGCGTGGTCGACACCGGCGGCCCGATCACGGTACCGGTCGGCGACGCGACCCTCGGCCGGATTTTCAACCTTCTCGGCGAGCCGATCGACGGCGGCGACCCGCTGCCCGACGACATCGAGCGCTGGCCGATCCACCGTCCCTCGCCCGAAGCGACCGACCTGACACCGACCCAGGAGATCCTCGAGACCGGAATCAAGGTCGTGGACCTGCTCGCGCCCTATGCCAAGGGCGGCAAGATCGGCCTGTTCGGCGGCGCCGGTGTCGGCAAGACCGTTCTGATCCAGGAGCTGATCCACAACATCGCCCAGGAGCACGGCGGGCTCTCAGCCTTCTGCGGAGTCGGCGAGCGCACCCGTGAGGGCACCGACCTCTACATCGAAATGACCGAGTCCGGCGTCATCGACAAGACGATGATGGTCTTCGGCCAGATGAACGAGCCTCCGGGAGCCCGCCTCAGGGTGGCGCTCTCCGGCCTGACCATGGCCGAGTACTACCGTGAGGCCGGCGGCCAGGACGTTCTGCTGTTCATCGACAACATCTTCCGCTTCGTCCAGGCGGGTTCCGAGGTTTCGGCCCTGCTCGGCCGGATGCCTTCTGCCGTCGGTTACCAGCCGACGCTGGAGACCGAGATGGGGACCCTCCAGGAGCGGATCACCTCGACTTCGCGTGGATCGGTCACCTCGATCCAGGCCGTCTACGTTCCCGCCGACGACTTCACCGACCCGGCCCCGGCCTCGGTATTCGCCCACCTCAACGCGACCACCGCGCTTTCGCGGGCGATCTCGGAGAAAGGCATCTACCCGGCCGTCGACCCGCTCGACTCGACCTCGACCATCCTCAAACCCGACATCCTCGGCGAGGACCATTACCGGACGGCGACCGATGTCCAGGAGATCCTGCAGCGCTACAGCGAACTGCAGCAGATCATCGCCATCCTCGGTATCGACGAGCTCTCCGACGAAGACAAGGTGCTGGTGTTCCGCGCCCGCAAGATCGAGCGCTTCCTGTCCCAGCCGTTCTTCGTCGCCGAACAGTTCACCGGCAGCCCGGGCCAGTACGTGCCGGTTGCGGAGACGGTGCGCGGCTTCCGGATGATCCTCGACGGCGAGCTCGACGACTACCCCGAAAGTGCCTTCTACATGAAGGGCGCGATCGATCAGGTGACGGCGGAAAGCAAGAGCGCGGCGTAGACCTTGGCCGGCGAATCGACACTCACGGTCGACGTCCTCACCCCCGAGGGCGAGGTCTTCAGCGGCGAGGTGGTCCAGCTCTCGACCCGTACGGTCGACGGCGAGATCGGAGTGCTCGCCAACCACGTACCGGTGCTGGCGGGACTGATGCCGAATCGGCTCCGCCTGCGGATCTCCGACTCCGAAGTCGAAGAGTACGCTCAGTCACACGGCGTGCTCCAGGTTTTCGCCAACCATGCCCAGGTACTGCTCGAAGAGGCGGTCCCGGCGGGCGAGCTGGATCTCTCCCGGCTCGAGACCGAACTCTCCGGTGCCGAAGCCCGCTTCGCCGATCCCGAATCCGGCGAGGCTGCCCGCGCGGTGGCCGGGCGCGACCTCGAGCGGATCAAGGCCTTCATCGCGATCGCGAAGGGTGAGTAGGCAGTCTCCGACCTGCTCGCCCTGGCGCAACGCCTGATCGCCTACGACACCTCCCGCGTGGACGGTGTCCACGAGGCGGCAGGTTTCATCAAGGGATGGCTGGACGCTCGCGGAATCGACGCCGAGCAGGACGAGTGCCGCGGACTGCCGGTCATCCGGTCCGCGGTCGGCGACCCCGCTGGCGCGACGGTCATCCTCCACGGGCACTTCGACGTTGTGCCGGCGGACTCCGGCCAGTTCGAGCCCCGGGTCGAAGGCGACAGGCTGATCGGCCGCGGTGCCTACGACATGAAAGCGGCCCTCGCGGCGATGATGATGGCCCTGCCCGACCCCGAACGACCGGTACCCGGCCTGCGGGTCGTGCTCGGCATCGTCTCCGACGAAGAGTCGGAGGAGAGCGAGAACCGCGGCAGCGACCACCTCGTCGCCACCGGCATGACCGGAGACTTCGCGATCACCGGCGAGCCGACCGATCTCCACGTCGGGGTTGCCGCCAAGGGCGTGCTCGGGATCCGGCTCGGAGTCGGCGGCCGCTCTGCCCACGGTTCCACCCCCTGGCTCGGCGACAACGCCGTTCTCAGGGCGGTCGAGATGTTCCGTGCGATCGAATCGCTACCGTTTGCAAGAGAAAGCTCCGAAATGTTCGACCGTCCCTCGATCAGCCTTGGTCGGATCTGGGGCGGAGATGCACTGAACAAGGTTCCCGACTATTGCGCCATAGACGTCGACATCCGCTTCCTGCCCCATCAGGATCCAGAGGTGATCCGCGAAGAGATTCGCGGCCTCGGACCCGTGTCGATGGAGCCGATCATCACGTTGCCGCCGATCCAGAGCGATGCGGACTGCCCCTGGGTGAGGCGGCTGATCGAGGTTGCGGGGCGACATCACGACGGGCCGACCGTCTCCATCGGGAGGGACGGGGCTTCCGACGCACTCTCCTTCATCAGGGCCGGCATGCCGGCGGTGGAGTTCGGCCCGGTGGGCGCCGGTCACCACGGGCCCGACGAGTGGGTCTCGGTCAGCTCGCTCGATACCTTTCACCGTACCCTGCGCGAGTTCCTCGCCGAGAGCGCCTCGCCGCCAGTGGGAGAAGCCGATGAGTGACCGGGAAGAACACGACGAACCGACTGAGGAATACCTGATGGGTGGCATCGAAGGTCACGACGGAGACCCCGCGCCTGAAGAGACCGCCGGACCCGGGGCAGCCGACACCCCGGAAGAGTCCGAAGCAGCCGACACACCCGAAGAGCCCGGGGCGGCCGACACCCCGGAAGAGGCCGCCGGGCCCGGGGCGGCCGACGCGCCGGCCCCGGAGGACATCCCCGGCGAGTCCGGCTCCGCAGTGCCGGATCCATCTTCGGCTTCGCAGCGGCCCGACGCCCGGCCGGATTACGAAGATCAGCCGACCGAAGAGGTGTTCGCCCTCGAAGCGAGACTGCGCGAGAGTGACGACGTTCCCGATCTGGACCCGGTTTTCAGGGCGGCGCTGCTGGAGAGTCCGGAGAGCGCGGCCACACCTGCCCCGGAAACTGAACAGGAGCCGGCTGCGGACCAGGAAGCACCTGAAGGGGTGGCCGGGACGGCCGAACCGGACGGTCCGGAGACAGGAGAAGCGGGCGAGCCCGAACCGGCCGAAGACGACAGTTTCATAACCGAAGAGCAGACGGCCATCCTCACCGCCGCGGCAAGGAGCGAAGTCCACCAGGCGATCGAGACGGCCAGGCGCACCGGCCGGCCATTCGACCCCCCGAGGCCATCGGCTTCGGGCGACTTCGAGTCTCCACCGAAACGCAGGGGCATCCTGTGGCGCTTCGCACTGGCCACGCTCATCATCGTCTTCTCGTTCGCCGGCGCTACCTCGGCCTCGATCCTCAACATGGTCGACGACATCACCAACCGGCTCTCGGACCCCGCCTTCAAGAAGCTGGGCGACGACTTCCTGCCGGACAGCAACGGCGGTCCGCAGACGATCGCCATTCTCGGCTCCGACGCCAGGACCGGGGGCGGGGCGCCGGAAGGCGATCCCGGCCGTTCGGATACAACCATCCTGCTGCGGCTCGATCCGACGACCGACCAGATCGCGATGCTCTCGATCCCGCGGGATCTCGAGGTGGAGATCCCGGGTGTCGGCACCGACAAGTTCAACGCCGCCTACAGCTACGGCGGCACGAAATTGACCCTGCAGACGATCAAGCAGGTCACCGGCCTGGAAATCAACCACGTCATCAACGTCGACTTCCAGGGCTTCGCGTCGGTCGTGGATGCGATCGGCTGCGTTTTCGTAGATGTCGATCGCGAGTACTACCACTCCAACGAGGGGGTGCCGGCCTCCGAGCAGTATGCGGAGATCGATATCGGATCCGGGTACCAGAAGCTCTGCGGACCGGACGCGCTCGAATTCGCCCGTTATCGCCATACCGATACCGACCTCGTCCGTGCTTCCAGACAACAGGATCTGCTGGGTGAGGTCCGCAACCGGCTCTCGTTCGACGAGATATTCGAGCGCCGCAACGAACTGATCGACGCCTTCGTCGAGAACACGCGTTCCGACATCTCCGGCTCCAGGGAGTCTCTCGAGCTGCTCAAGCTGCTCTTCGATTCGCGTGGCGCCAGGGTGGTCGAGGTCAAGTTTCCGGCCACGCTCGGCCCGTCCTACGTAACGGCGACACCGGACGAGATCCAGGCTGCGGTGGACAAGTTCCTCGGCTTCAAGGACACGGCCGGGCCGGTGGGGACCCTGGCCGAAGGCAGCGGGAAGAACAAGGCCAGGGAGCGGTCGAAGGCCAAGGCAAGGAAGGTCAACAAACAGATCGTCGCCAAGGGTGCGCCGGGTAAGGAAGACGACGGCCTGGTCGACGCCGCCCAGGCCGGACTGGAACAGGCGATCGCGATCCAGGGGGGACGCAGGAGCGGCAAGTTCGACGTCTTCTATACGAAGCGGCTGCCGCCGATGGCGACCTACTCGGAAGGAAGCCGCTCGTATCACCTGCGCGACCCCGACAAGAACTCCCACTCGGCGTACCGCATGGTCATGGTTCTTGAAGCCTCTGACGGCCTCCACTACTTCGGGCTCCAGGGAATCCGCGGCTGGGAGGATCCGCCGATCCTCGAGGCTCCTCACGACGAAATGAAGATCGACGGACGTGATTTCCGCGTCTACACGGAGGGCGACCGGATCCGTATGATCGCCTGGTTCGATCGTGGCAACACGTACTGGATCTCGAACTCGCTCCTGCTGACCCTGACGAACGAACAGATGCTGGGGATGGCGCGCGCGACGCGGGCCTTCACTCCCGGTTAGGAAGGATTTTCCCATGAAGGGTTCAGAACTGCCGACGGTCGGCGTGATAGGAGTCGGCTGGGTCGGGCTGGTCACCGCAGCATGTTTCGCCGAGCTGGGTCACCCGGTCGTCGCCAGGGACGTCGTGCCGGAAAAAGTCGAGGCGCTCAGCCGGGGCGAGGTCGCGATCCACGAACCGGGTCTCGCCGATCTGATCGGCCGCAACCTCGACCGTCTCCACTTCACGACGGATATGGACGAGCTGCTCGACCGGGCTCGCCTGCTCTTCGTCTGCGTTGACACGCCGCCGACCTACTCCGGTGATGCCGATCTCTCCCGTGTCCACTCCGTCGTCCGCGATCTCGGTGACGACGGCGAGCACATCCTGGTCATGAAGAGCACCGTGCCCGCCGGCACGGGTGAGAGAGTCCGCCGCGAGCTGCCCGGCATGCCGTACGTCTCCTGTCCGGAGTTCCTCAAGGAGGGGTCCGCGGTCGACGACTTCATGCATCCGGACCGGGTGGTGATCGGCTTCTCTGCCGGAGACGAGGAGGCCGCCGCCGAGGTTGCCGAGCTCTACCGGCCACTCGGCGGCGAAGTGATGAAGACGGACATCTCCAGCGCGGAGATGGTCAAACTGGCCTCCAACGCCTACCTGGCGACGAGGATCTCCTTCATCAACGAGATCGCCAACGTCTGCGAGGAAGTAGGGGCCGACGTCGAGCAGGTCGCCCGCGGCATGGGACTCGACGACCGCATAGGACCACAGTTCCTGCGACCCGGTATCGGCTTCGGCGGTTCGTGCTTCCCCAAGGACGTCAGCTCGCTGAAGCTCCTCGCCGGTAACTCCGGCTACCACTTCCAGCTCCTGAACTCGGTCATCGAGGTCAACGAGCTGCAGAAGCGGCGGGTAGTGAACAAACTTCACCGCCACCTCGGATCGCTGGTCGGCCGTCGCATCGCCCTGCTCGGCCTCGCCTTCAAGCCGGAGACCGACGACATGCGCGAAGCGTCGAGCCTCGTACTCTCAGCTCGCCTGCGGGGCGAGGGTGCAGAAGTTGTTGCATATGACCCCGTCGCGATGGGCAACGCAAGGGAACTGCTGCCCGGAGTGGAAATGAAGCACACGGCCCTGATGGCCCTCGAAGGTTCCGACGCAGCGGTGCTGGTCACTGAATGGCCGGAGTTTCGTGAGCTGGACTGGGCCGGGGCAGCAGAACGGATGACTCGGCCACTGATAATTGACGGACGGAATTTTCTTGATGCCGATCTTCTGGAGTCCGCCGGGTTCGCCTATGAAGGCATCGGGCGTCCCGGCACCGGCACCGGAACGGAGTAGATGACTTTGCAGGCACTTGTCCTGGTCGGTGGAAAAGGCACCCGCCTCCAGCCCCTGACATCTGAAATCCCCAAGCCGATCCTGACCCTGGTCGACCGGCCGTTCATGCGCTACATGATCGAGTGGCTCGGATCCCACGGAGTCGACGAGGTGGTGCTCGCCTGCGGCTTCCTGCCGGACCAGCTTCAGGGGGTCCTCGGCGACGGTGGCGAAGACGGACCCAGACTGCGCTACCTGGTCGAGCCCGAACCGCTCGGCACGGCCGGGGCGATCAAGTTTGCCGCCCCCTACCTCGCGGATCGATTTTTCGCATTGAACGGCGACGTTCTCACCGACCTCGACCTGACCGCACTCTGGGAGTTCCACGAAGAGCGGCAGGCGCGGGTCAGTCTCGGCCTTTACCCGGTCGACGACCCCAGCAACTTCGGCCTGGTCGATCTCAACCAGGACGGATCCGTGCGCGACTTCCACGAAAAGCCCGATCCCGGCCACGTGGGTTCCGGCCTGGTCAGCGCCGGTGCCTACGTGATCGACCGCGAGGCGCTCGACCTGGTGCCGGAGGACCGCAAGGTCTCGATCGAGCACGAAGTGTTCCCGCTGCTGGTCGGCGACGGCCTCTACGGCCTGCGGCTCGACGGCTACTGGAAGGACATCGGCACCCCCGAGCGCTATCTGGAAGCGACCTGGGACATCATCGAGAATCGCGTCGAGACCGCCGCGGACGTTGACGGACGTGGGGTTTACGTATCCCCGGAAGCGCAGGTATCGTCACGCGCGACGATCGGCCCGCGAACGGTCATCGCCGACGGTTGCAAAGTCGGCGACGGCGCAAGAATCTCCGATTCGGTTCTGCTCGAAGGCTGTCGAGTCGGTGAGGACGCCGTCATCACCGACTCGATTCTTGCACCAGGAGTTTCCGTTGCATCCGGCGTGGCGGTAGGAGAACTGGTGATCGGCAAGAATGGGCACGTAGATGCTTGACGACATACTCGACATCCCGAATCACATCCGCGACGCGATCTGGCGCTTCGATTCGGCCCGCCTCGAACCGAAGAAGTCGGTGGGGCTCCTGGTCTGCGGGATGGGCGGATCCGCAATCGGCGGCGAACTGGCCCGGGGAATCCTCAGCAGCAGGCTGAGCGGACCGCTGGTGGTCGTCCGCAACTATCGCCTGCCGCGTTGGGTCAATTCGAACTGGGCCGTACTGGGGTCGAGCTACTCGGGCGATACCGAGGAAACCTTCTCCGCCTTCGTCGAGGCCCGTGAGGTCAGCGCCCACCGCTGGGCGGTGGGGACCGGCGGCCGGCTCGGCAAGTACGCTCGCGACGAGGGCATCGGCTTCGTCGGGCTTCCGGGCTCCTTCCAGCCCCGGGCGACCGTGGCCTATATGACGACCGCCGCAGCCCTGGCGGCTTACCTGGCCGACATCGCCCCGGACGTGCATGACGAACTCGCGGCAGCCGCGGACTTCCTCGACGAATCGAAAGCCGAGATGCAGGAAGTGGCGGCCGACCTGGCGCTTGGAATGGACGGCATTCCCCTGGTGGTCCACGGCGCCGAGACCACCGTGCCGGTGGCCCGCAGATGGGCGAACCAGCTCAACGAGAATACGAAGCAGTTCGCGTTTCCCGTCGAAGTGCCCGAGGCCAATCACAACCTGATGGAGGCCTGGGATGCCGGAAACGGCGGCCTCGGCGCCGTCTTCCTGGTCGATGAGGATCAGACCGACAGAGAGCGCGAGCGTCTCAAGCTGACGTCCGAGGCGATCGAGCGGACCGGCGCCGCCGTCTTCTCCGTTGAGAGCCGCGGCGGGACGCCCTCGGAAAGAGTGCTGTGGATGGTGATGCTGGGCGACCTGATTTCGATCAACCTCGCTGACAGGCGCGGCGTGGACCCGCTGCCGGTCGACCAGATCACCGACTTCAAGAGAAGGCTGGGCGCCCGCTGATGAAGGCGATGGTGCTCGCGGCCGGCCTCGGGACCCGGCTGCGTCCCGTTACGTACCGGATGCCCAAGCCGATGGTGCCGGTCCTGAACCGGCCCGTCATGGAGCACATTCTCGTCCTGCTGAGGCACAACGGTTTCGACCGGGTGATCGCCAACACCCACTGGTTCCCGGACGAGATCACCGGTCATTTCGGCGACGGCGCCGGCCTAGGCATCGAACTCTCGTACAGCCCGGAAGAGGCACTGCTGGGTACTGCGGGAGGTGTGCGCAAGGCCTCGGCCTTCTTCGACGGCGATTTCCTGGTGATCTCCGGAGACGCCCTGACCGACATCGACCTGAGCGCCATGCGCGAGTTCCACGAAAGCCATGACGGAGTCGCGACCCTGGCCACCCGCACGGTGGAGGACACCTCCCAGTTCGGCGTGGTTATCACCGACGACGAGGGCCGCATCCAGGGATTTCAGGAGAAGCCCGATCCGGCTGCCGCCCTCTCCGACCTGGCCAACTGCGGCATCTACATGTTTGATCCCGGCATCTTCGACTTCTTTCCCGCCCCGGGTGAAAGCAGACTCGCCTCCGAGGAGGACCCGGAGGGCTTCGCCGACTGGGCAATGGATGTGTTCCCGGCGTTGCTTGAATCCGGCGAGCCCTTCTATTCGCACGAGGTCGACGCCTACTGGAACGACGTGGGCACGATCGCCGAGTTGCTTCAGGGCTGCTTCGACGGTCTCAACGGAAAAGTACGCCTGGAGATCCCGGAACCAAAGGTGAGCGAAGGTGTCTGGATAGCCGGCGGGGTGGACACCGACGGGTTCGAAATCACCGGCCCGGTGCTGATCGGCGCCGGAAGCCGGATCGGCCCGGGAGCGGAAATCACCGGCCCCGCCGTGCTCGGCCGGAACTGCCGTATCGGTTCCGATGTGAAGCTCCGGGAGGTCGTCCTGCTCGACGGTTGCGAACTGGTCGATGACTCCTTCGCGGTCGGTGGCGTAGTCGGCCGCTGAGACGCTCCGGCCCGGACCCCCGGAAAGCGGTGCTTCGGGTTCGCTCCGTTTCGAGCCGTCTGGCTTCTGTCTCACGGGCCGGGCTGATTCCAGGCGGATTGTGAAACACCTGTGAGCCATAGGGCCGGATCCTGCGCGGATCGACCCTTCCGCCATCCTCCGAGCCCTCCTGCCTCCCTCCTGCGTGGCCTGCCGCTCCGCCTGTTCCGGTGCGGTGTTTCTCTGCGAGGACTGCGTCGGTGAATTGAATGCGGAGTCGCCCGTCTGGGGGGATCCTCCGCCGGGGGTCTCGCAGGCGGTTTCCAGCTTCAGGCACGAGGGCGTGGCGGCCGGGCTGCTGCGGGCTTTCAAGTTCGGACGCATGGAGGGACTCGCCCCGCTGCTGGCAGGCTTCATGGCCGAACACGTCGATGTGGCGGACGGATTGACCGCCGTGGTCCCGGTTCCATCGGCACCGCTCCGGCGACGGATGCGCGGATTCGACGCGGCCGCCCTGCTGGCGGCGGGCGTCGTCGAGACGGCCGGGGTGGGGGTCGCCGGTCATCGCCCGAATACGACGGCAATCCGGCGGGTCGATCGCGGTCGACAACGTGGCCGGGGCAGGGAGGCCCGTCTGACCGCTCCGCCGACGATCCTGCCGGTGACGCGGGTCGCCGGACCGGTGCTTCTGGTGGATGACGTGATCACCACGGGCGCGACGCTCAGCGCCTGTGCGGCCGCCCTGAGGCGAAATGGCGCCGGCCCGGTGATCGCAGTCAGCTTCACCCGCAGGGTCTGACACCGGGGTTTCGCGGGAAGTGTCTTGTCCCCGTCGGGTCGGGTGGCTAGTATCGGCAAAAGGTTCACAACCCCGCAAGGAGGTCTCATGAGAATTGAGATTCGTGGTCGCAATTTCGAGCCAACCGACGAATTGCGTGAACAGGTGGCCCACAGGTTCGAGGGGATCGGCAAGCAGGTTTCCCCCCTCTCCCGAGTCGAGGTAGTGGTCTCGGAGGAGCAGAACCCGGCCGTGACGGACAAGTTCGTTGCCGAGGCGAAGCTTCACCTGAAGGGGGTCACGCTCCACGCTCACGAAGCCACTCCCGACATGATCCGCACGGTCAACGAGCTGGCCGAAGACATGAGACGGCAGGTCAAGCGTCACCGGGCGAAGCGGCGCAAACGCAAGGAGACCCGGCGACTGGTGAACCGCATGCAGGGCCGCCCCTCGGGAGGGGCCTCCGCCAGTCTTTGAGAACTTCTGAAAACCCCGCAGCCGGTTGCGGCTGCGGACAACCGAGTGAGGTGATCACGGAGGCCCCGCACGGGGCCTCCGTCCACGTCGGCGGTCCGGTCGGCATCCGTCGCGGACGCACGTTTCAGCCCGGTCGGCTCGTTTCGGCCCGACTCCCTCCCGGTTCAGCTCCATCCGCGTCCGGAAGATGTCAGCGCAGACGCCGCCGGGGCGAGAGGCGGGCACCGCCACATTCCCGCCGTGGTGCCGACGTCCGGCAGCGGCTAATCTTGATCAATGGCCAAACAGCTGATAGACCGCGCTCTGAGACTCGGCGAAGGACGCAAGTTCAAGGCTTACCAGAAGCGGGTCGACTCGATCAACCGGATCGAACCCGAGATGGAGGTCCTCGAGGACCATGAACTGAAGGTCGAGGCCGATGCCCTGCGCGAACGTGCGCGAGGTGGCGAGTCACTTGACGAACTGCTCCCCGAGTCCTTCGCGCTGACCAGGGAGGCCGCGCGCCGGACCCTCGGAGAGCGGCACTATGACGTCCAGCTGATCGGCGGCATGGTCGTCCACGACGGGGCGATTGCTGAAATGAAGACCGGCGAAGGCAAGACCCTGACCAGCACCCTTCCGATCGTGCTCAACACTCTCGCGGGCGGCACCGTCCACGTGGTCACTGTCAACGACTACCTCTCCAAGCGCGACGCGCTCTGGATGAAGCCGATCTACGACATGCTCGGCTGCTCGGTCGGCTGGATCCAGGAAGACGACGAGCCCGAGGAGCGTCGCGAGAAGTACGCCTGCGATGTCACCTACGGGACGAACTCCGAGTTCGGCTTCGACTACCTGCGTGACAACATGGCGACCTCGATCGAGAACAAGGTCCAGCGGACCCACGACTTCGCGATCGTCGATGAGGTCGACAACATCCTGATCGACGAAGCCCGGACCCCGCTGATCATCTCCGGCGCCCCGGAACAGGCGGCGCAGACCTACTACACCTTCGCCCGCCTCGCCAAGCAGCTCGACGGCGTACCGGCCAAGACCAAGTTGAAGTCCCAGGGCGAGACCCGCGACACCTCCGAGGCCGAGTACGACTACGAGTTCGACGAGAAGCACAAGACCGTCGCCCCGACCGAGCGCGGGGTCGAGAATGCCGAGAAGTTCCTCGGTTTAGACAACCTCTACCTGGCCGAGAACGGCAACATGGTCAACCACCTGATCCAGTCGCTCAAGGCGGAGTCGCTCTACCGCAAGGACAAGGACTACGCGGTGGTCGACGGCGAAGTCATGATCATCGACGAGTTCACCGGCCGCATCCTGGAAGGACGCCGCTGGTCGGAAGGCCTTCACCAGGCAGTCGAGGCCAAGGAGGGAGTGGCGATCCGCGAGGAGAACCAGACCCTGGCGACGATCACCCTCCAGAACTACTTCCGCCTCTACGAAAAGCTCTCCGGCATGACCGGCACGGCGCTGACCGAGGCGACCGAGTTCATGAAGATCTACAAGGTCCCGGTGGTCGAGGTGCCGACCAACGAGCCGACGATCCGGGATGACCAGAACGACC
Source organism: Solirubrobacterales bacterium (assembly GCA_030835185.1). GTDB lineage: Bacteria > Actinomycetota > Thermoleophilia > Solirubrobacterales > 70-9 > 67-14. Next base: position 27,006 of record JAUQWL010000037.1, read on the forward strand.
AGATCTTCAAGACCCGGGAGGGCAAGTGGCAGGCGGTGATCGACGAACTGGTCGAACGCCACAAGACGGGCCAGCCGATCCTCGTCGGTACCGTCTCGGTCGAGACGTCGGAGATGATCTCCGACGCCCTGAAACGCGAGGGCATCGAGCACGTGGTCCTCAACGCCAAGCCCGAATACGCCGAGCGCGAGGGTGAGACGATCGCCCAGGCCGGCCGCAAGGGCTCGGTCACGATCGCCACCAACATGGCCGGCCGCGGCGTCGACATCAAGCTCGGCGGCGATCCCGAGGGCATGGCCCATCCGATCGTCGCGAAGAGGGGACTCAAGCCCGAGGACGAGGGTTACCGCGAAGCGGTCGATGAACTGGCCGCCGACCTGCGCCCCCAGTGCAGGGAAGAAGCCAAGGAGGTACGCGAACTGGGTGGGCTCTTCATCTGTGGCACCGAACGCCACGAGTCCCGGCGGATCGACAACCAGCTTCGCGGCCGTGCCGGCCGTCAGGGTGACCCCGGCGCCTCGCGTTTCTTCCTCTCGGCAGAAGACGATGTGATCCGGCTCTTCGCCGGCGACCGCATCTACAAGATCCTCGACCGGCTCGGTCCGGTTGACGAGGACGGCAAGGAGCTGCCGCTCGAAGCCAAGATGCTGACCAGGACAGTCGAGAACGCCCAGAAGAAGGTCGAGGAACAGAACTTCCTGATCCGTAAGCGCGTGCTCGAATACGACGACGTGATGAACGAGCAGCGCCGGGTGGTCTACAAGTACCGCGGCGAGATCCTCGAAGGGCGCGACATGTCCGAGATCGCTCGCGAGGAGCTCAATGGCGTGATCTCACGTCTGGTCGACGAGTACACGCCCGGCGACCTGATCGAGGAGTGGGATCTCCCCGAGCTCGACACCCAGCTGCAGCTCATCTGGCCCTGTTCGCTGGACGTGGCCGGCATGCAGCCCCATTCGGTCGACCGCGAAGGGCTGAAGGCGGATCTCCACAAGGACGCACAGGACGCATACGAGGAACGCGAAAGCGAGCTTGGCGACGAGATCATGCGCTACATCGAACGCACCCTGCTGCTCCAGGTGATCGACAACCGGTGGAGGGAGCACCTCTACGACATGGACTACCTGCGCGAAGGCATCCACCTGCGCGGATTCGCCCAGATCGATCCGCTGGTGGCGTACAAGAACGAGGGCTACTCGATGTTCTCGGAGCTGATGAACGCGATCTGGGAGGAATTCAGCAAGCTGGTCTTCAACGTCGAGGTCCAGCTGGAGCCGAATGAGGTGCAGAGGGCCTTCGCCGCTACGGACGACGGTCTCGATGACCTCGATTACTCAGGTGGCACCCTCGAAGGTCAGCCGTCGGCGCTGGCCGAGGTCGCTGCGGGTGAGACTCCCGGCGGACCGTCCGAAGCGGGAGGGATCCCCGGTGTCGTTCCCGGCGGGATGCCGAACGTCGGCGGTGCGCCGGCCGGCGGGACCGCGACCAAGGTCAAGGACGAGCGCGAGAACATCGGTCGCAACGACCCTTGCTGGTGCGGTTCTGGCAAGAAGTTCAAGAAGTGTCACGGGGCCTGACCGGCACCGCCCTCGAGTTCGTCCGGGCCTTCAACGAAGGCGACCTCGACGCTTTCAACGAAGTGCTCGATCCCGGCATCGAGATCCATTCGGCGAGGGGCCTGCGAAGCGGCCGGGACGCCGCCCGCGCCTGGGCGATCCGGGCCCCCGGCGGAGTCCAGCAGACGATCGAAGCGACCGATTCGGCAGAGAGCGGGACCGAGGTCCTGCTGACTGTCGAGCGGCACTGGCACTGGGACGAGGACGGCAGCCACGCAGCCACCGACGAGCTCGCCTGGCTGTTCGGCTTCCGCGACGGCCTGGTCTGCTCCTGGCGTCCGTTCGAGGACCGCGACGCGGCGCGGGTCGCCTTCGAGGCCGAAGGTCCCTACTCGCCCGAGCTGCCGTAGCGTCCGAGCGGCTTTGCGACCTTGCCACGGCAAGGGGGGCCGGTGCCGCCGGCTCCGGCGATCATTGCTCGTCCCGGTCGAGTTCGGTATCGGCGAAGGAAACGGGATCCTCGACCGGCTCGAGGTGGGTGAAGACGGTCGCCGGTTCGGCGGCTTTGCGCAGGTCTTCCTCGACCTGCTCGGCAAAGTCGTGCCCTGCCTGCACGCTCCAGTCCCCCGGGACCAGCACGTGGACCGAGATGAAGGAGCGCCGCCCGGACTTGCGCGTCCGCAGAGCGTGGAAGTCGACGCTCCCCTCCGAGTACCGGCGGAGAACCTCGTTCACCGCCGCCATCTCCCTGGCCGGCAGTGCCTTGTCCATCAGCCCCGACATGGAATCCCGGACAAGAGAGGAACCGGTGCGCACGATATTGGCGGCGACCGCGAGGGCGATGATCGGGTCGAGGGTCTCCCAGCCGGTCAACCAGACCAGGCCGACTCCCGCGATCACGCCGGTGGTGGTCCAGACGTCGGTCATCAGATGGCGACCGTCGGCCTCCAGGGTCAGCGACTGCTCCTCCCGGCCGGTCCGGATCAGCAGGGTGCCGGCCACGAAGTTGAACAGGGTCGCGACCATCGAGATCGTCAGACCGATGCCGACCTCGGTCAGCTGCGCGGGATTGATCAGGCGTTCGATCGCCGCGAAGGCGATGGTGAAGGCGGCAAGAAGGATCAGTGCCCCCTCGAAGCCGGCAGAAACGTAGTCGGCCTTCTCGTGCCCGTAGGTGTGTTCTTCGTCGGGAGGGCGGGTCGACCACAGGATCACGACCAGGCCGACCAGGGCAGCAACCAGGTTGACCACCGATTCGAGTGCGTCTGAAAGCAGTCCGACAGACCCGGTCAGCTGCCAGGCGACCGCCTTCATGGAGATGGTCAGCAGCGAGATCGCGATCGCGACCGAGATCATCGTGATCAGGCGTTTTCTGCGGCGGCTCTCGTCCACGTTGCCGGTCATCGGAGTGAATACTCCCAGAGCGTTAGTCTGATCCGGTGGCCGAGGCCGTGAACACAGACTCCGTCCCGTCCCGGATCGCCTCGATCCGGGAAAACCTGACCCTGCTCGGGGAGTATCTCGACCTGAACGAACTCGGGCGGGAAGTCGAACGGCTGGAAAACGAAATGCAGCAGCCGGGCTTCTGGGACGACCAGGAGAAAGCAGCGGCGGTTTCGGCCGAACACGCCCGCGCCCAGCGCAAGTTGGAGGACTTCCTCTCGCTGCGCTCGGAGGCTGAAGACCTCGACGACATGGCGGAGATGGCCGAATCCGACGAGGAGATGGCCGCCGAGTTGAGCGGCCAGCTCGAGTCGATCGAAGGCCGCCTGGAAGCCCTCGAGGAGGCCCGCCTCTTCAGCGGCGAGTACGACACCGGTGACGCCCTGGTAGGAGTTCACGCCGGTGCCGGCGGTACCGACTCACAGGACTGGGCCGAGATCCTCCTTCGCATGTACCTTCGCTGGGCCGAGCGGCGCGGCTTCAAGGTCGAGATGAAGGAGGCCTCCGAAGGCGACGAGGCCGGGCTGAAGTCCGCCACCTTCCTGCTCAAGGGCGAAAACGCCTACGGCCTGGTCGCCGCCGAACGCGGTGTTCACCGCCTGGTACGGATCTCGCCCTTCGACTCCTCGGCCCGCCGGCACACCTCCTTCGCCCAGGTCGACGTCGCGCCGGTGGTCGATGAGACCGTCGATGTCGACATCGACGAATCCGACCTCCGCATCGACACCTACCGCGCTTCCGGTGCCGGCGGCCAGCACGTCAACAAGACCGACTCGGCGGTGCGAATCACGCACGAGCCGACCGGAGTCGTGGTGCAGTGCCAGAACGAGCGCTCCCAGACCCAGAACAAGGCCGTCGCCATGGGCATGCTGCGCTCGAAGCTGATCGAACTCGAGGAGCGCAAGCGGACCGAGGCGGTCAACGTAGAGCGCGGTGAGGTCAAGGACGTCGCCTGGGGCTCACAGATCCGCAGCTACGTGATGCACCCCTACACGATGGTCAAGGACCACCGTACCGAGTACGAGGTCGGCGATACGCAGCGGGTCCTCGACGGCGACATCGACGGCTTCATCCGCGAGTACCTCAACCGCACCGTCGGCTGACCCGGCCTGCTCTTCCGGCGGATGTCAAGAGCAGTGTCGGTCCGGTGTGGATCAACTCCGGTCCGGGGTCGGCCCCGAAACGCACTCGAGGTCGAGGAGCTGCTGCTTGAGGCGGGTTCCGGCGGTTCCGTTTCCGTAGCCTCCGATCGAACCGTCGGCCCGGATCACCCGGTGGCAGGGAATGACCAGGGAGATCGGGTTCCGTGACATCGCCGTGCCCACGGCCCGGGCTGCACCGGGGCTGCCTGCCATGATGGCGACCTCGCCGTAGCTGGCCGTCTCACCGTAGGGAATCCGGCGGGCAGCCATCAGGGCGCGCCGTCTGAAGCCCGGGATGAGGCGCCAGTCGATCGTGAGGTCGAATCCGGACAGCTCCCCCTCCAGGTAGGCGATTACCTGCTCGGCCGGCTCATCTGCCTCGGGTCCGCCTTCTTCGGGGTCCAGTCCGGTGCGGGTCATGACTTCTTCGACCAGGGCGTCGGGGTCCGCACCCGGCAGCGAACACCGGATGACACCGGCATCGGTCGCGGCCAGCACGACCGGGCCGAAGGCGGTATCAAAGGCGGTGTGGGCGAAATGGCTCAGGATGGCTCCCCGGATCGATCCCCTGCAAGCGTACGCCTTAGGCTGCGGGGATGGATCACCTGCCCGAAGGAACCGCGGCTCTTATCGCGTCGGCGCTGGCCGAGGACATCGGCCCGGGTGACGTGACCGCGGCGGCGACCGTCCCCGTTGATCTGGTCGCCGAGGCCCGGATGATCCAGAAAGAGCCGGGCGTCATCTTCGGGCTCGATGTGGTCGAAGAGGTACTGCGTCAGTGCGGAGTCACGGATTTCGACCGGACCGTGGTCGAGGGCCACTGGCACGAATCGGTGCCGCGGGAAATCGCCCTGGCTCACGGTCCGGCCCGCGCGCTGCTGGCCGCGGAGCGGGTCGCCCTCAACTACCTCGGTCACCTGTCCGGAATCGCAACTCTCACCGCCCGGTTCGTCGACGCGGTGGCTGGTACCAGGGCCCGCATCCTCGATACCCGCAAGACCACCCCCGGGCTTCGGGCGCTGGAAAAGCAGGCGGTCTCCTGGGGAGGCGGCATCAACCATCGCTTCGGCCTGTACGACGCGATCCTGATCAAGGAAAATCACATCGCGATTGCGGGTGGGGTAGAAGCCGCGATCGAGGCCTGCCGCGAGCGGAGTCCCGGGCTGAAGGTCGAAGCCGAGGCCGAGACGCTCGCCGAGGCTGCGGCCGCGATCGAGGCGGGTGCCGACCGGATTCTGCTCGACAACATGGATCCCGCGACCATGGCCGCGGCGGTCGAGCTGAGGGACTCGGCGGGGGGCGGGGTCGAGCTCGAGGCCTCGGGAGGGGCCAGCCTGGCCACCGTCGGCGGGATCGCAGCCACCGGGGTCGACTTCATTTCCGTCGGTGCCCTGACCCACTCGGCGCCGCAGCTCGATGTTTCGCTGTTGCTCCGGGTCGGATAGCCCGGATGCGTAAGATCTGATCATGGCTCCACAGATTCCCCTCCTTCCGACCGATGTACCGCCGCCGCTCGACCCTGAGCAGATCACCGTGCTGTCCGAGGAAGTCCGCGATCTGGCCAGACAGCGGGACGCGATCATCCTCGCCCACAACTACGAGGTTCCGGAGATCCAGGATGTGGCGGACTTCATCGGCGACTCTCTCGGCCTGGCCCGCAAGGGCGCGGCGACCGACTCTTCGGTGATCGCTTTCTGCGGGGTTCATTTCATGGCGGAGACCTCTTCGATCCTCTCACCGGAGAAGCAGGTCCTGATCCCTGACCTGGCTGCCGGGTGCTCACTGGCCGACTCGATCAACGCCGATCAGCTGCGGGATTGGAAGGCGAAGTATCCCGGGGCGATCGTCGTGATGTACGTGAACACCTCGGCCGAAGTCAAGGCCGAGACGGATTACTGCTGCACTTCCTCGAATGCGGTCAAGGTCGTCAAGCACATCTGGGAGGAACACGGTCCGGACACCGAGATCCTGTTCGGCCCGGACATGTGGCTGGGTGCTTTCGTCGAACGGGCGACCGGCCTGAAGGACGACCCGGAGCGGCATGGGCGCTTCCACATCTGGGACGGTGAGTGCCACGTCCATGCCGGCATCCGCCCTGATGACATCACCCGCACCCGCGAAGACAACCCGGAAGCCGAATTTCTGATCCACCCCGAATGCGGCTGCTCCACGCAGGCGATGGAGTACGTCGCCTCCGGCGACATCGATCCCGAGGGCGTCCACATGCTCTCGACTTCGGGGATGATCGAGCACGTCGAGCAGAATCCGGAGCAGAGCTATGTTGTCGCCACGGAGAACGGCATGCTCTATCCGATCCGGAAGGCCGTCCCGAAGGCCAACCTGATCGAAGCCAACCGCATGGCTTTCTGCAAGTACATGAAGATGATCACGCTCCCGAAGCTGCGCGACTCGCTGCGGGACATGAAGTACGAGGTCAGGGTCGACGAGGACATCGCCGAAAAGGCCCTTCTCCCGATCGAGCGCATGGTGTCGATCGGCTGATCCTTGATCGACCTCATGGCTTCGGCCTCCCAGGTCTTTCCGCCGACCGACGCCTTCCCGGCAGTCGATCAGAACTACCTCCTCGAGGCGCGTCAGATGCAGGCGCTGTCCTTCGCGATGCACATCCCGCTGGTCTGTTTCGGTGTGGCCTTCCCGGCGATGGTGATCTTCATGGAGTGGCTCGGCCTGAGGACAGGCAAGATCCACTACACCGCGATCGCCCGCCGGTGGTCGAAAGTGATGATCACCCTGTTCGCGGCAGGCGTCGTCACCGGCACGCTGCTCAGCTTCGAGCTCGGCATCCTCTGGCCCGGCTTCATGTCGGTGTTCGGGGATGTCTTCGGCCTGGCTTTCGGGCTCGAGGGTTTCTCCTTCTTCATCGAGGCGATCTTCATCGCGATCTACGTCTACGGCTGGGACCGTCTGTCGCCGAGGAAGCACCTGCTCACCGGCATCCCGGTGATGGTCAGCGGCTTGACCGGCTCGCTGATGGTTATCGCGGTCAACGCGTGGATGAACAACCCCTCCGGCTTCGAAGTCGTCGGCGGCGAAGTGACCGACGTCCAGCCGTGGAGTGCGCTCTTCGGCAACGGGCACCTGTGGCCGCAGCTGACCCACATGTACCTGGCCGCCTACGTCGTCGTCGGCTTCCTCATCGCCGGGGTCTATGCGTTTTCCTGGCTGAAGGGTCGGCGGAGCGCCTACTTCCGCACCGCGATGGTCGTCCCGCTGGCGATCGCCTGTCTGGCCGCGCCGACCCAGATACTGATCGGCGACTGGGCCGCGCGGACGGTCGCCCGTGATCAGCCGATCAAGCTCGCCTCTTTCGAGGGGTTGTACAAGACGACCAAAGGAGCACCGGAGACGGTCCTGGGCTGGTACACCGACGAAAACACCATCGAGTACGGGATCGAGATCCCGAAGCTGCTCTCGCTGCTTGCCTACCACGACCCGAACGCCACCGTCCAGGGTCTGGAGACGGTGGCTGAAGAGGACCGGCCGCCGATCAACGTCGTCCGGATCGCCTTCCAGACGATGGTCGCTGTCGGCACGGGGCTGGCGGCACTCGCCGCCTGGTTCCTGTTCTCCTGGTGGCGACGAAAACGGTTGCCCCGGAGCAAGTGGTTCTACCGCGCAGTGATCGCCGCCGGCCCGGCCGCGGTGGTGGCGCTGATCGCCGGCTGGGTCACCACCGAGGTCGGCCGCCAGCCCTGGGTCGTCTACGGCGTCATGAGGACGGAAGAGGCGGTTTCGGGAGCCGACGGCATCGTTTTCGGGTACGCGGCGCTCGTCGTCGTCTATGTGGCGTTGTTCACTGCCGTTTTCTGGGTCTTGCGAAAACTCGCCCGGACGCCGCTGCCGCCGGAGATCGTCGCGCTCGAGCATGCCGGCGGATCCCGGGTGGATGCCGCCGGCCTGCGCGTGAACGAAAGGCCCGGAGCCGGATCTGGCGGCGGGACTGACCGGAAGGGGGGCGGGGATGGATCTGGCTGACATACCGGTACTGCTGATGCTGATCGGCATCGCTGCTTACGTGGTGCTGGCCGGCGCCGACTTCGGCTCGCCGTTCTGGACCCTGACCGCGCGAGGCGAGCGGGCCGGTGAAATCCGCGAGCAGACCCACAGATCGATGGCTCCGGTCTGGGAGGCAAACCACGTCTGGCTGATCTTCGTGCTGGTTGTCTGCTGGACCGCCTACCCGGAGGTCTTCGGCTCGATCTTCTCGACGCTGTGGATTCCGTTGATCGTCGGCTGCCTCGGCATCATCATGCGGGCGGTGGGCTATGTGGTCGGCGGCTATGCGACGCGCAGATGGGTCACCTGGATGGCGACCGTCGCTTCCTTCGTGACGCCGTTCATGTTCGGGGCGGTGGTCGGCGGAGTCGTATCGGGCCGGGTGCCGGTGGGGAACGCCGAGGGTGACATCATCTCCAGCTGGCTGAATCCGACCTCGATGACGATCGGCGTGGTCGCGGTGACGCTCTGTGCCTACCTCGCTGCGGTTTACCTGGCCGCCGATGCGGATCGCAAGGGCAGGGCCGACCTCGCCGACGCCTTCAGGATCCGCGGCCTGGCCGCCGGAGTCGTCACCGGTCTGGTCGCTGCGGCCGGGGTGGTGGTGCTCCGGGAGGACAGCCGGTTCGTCTACGAAGGACTGACATCCGGCCTCGGACTGGCCGATCTGGCGGTCTCGGCCGTGGCCGGCATCGTCACCCTGGGCCTGCTGGCGCTTCGCCGCTTTCCGGCGGCGCGCTATACCGCGGCGGCCGCTGTGGTCACGATCGTCGCCGGCTGGGGAATAGCCCAGTCTCCCTACATCCTCCCTCCCGATCTGACGGTGGCCGAGGCAGCGGCCGCCGACAACGTACTGATCGGCCTGCTGGTGGCAATCGCGATCGGGCTGCTGATCCTGATTCCGTCGCTGCTGCTGCTCTACGGGCTGGTCCTTGCCGGCCGTTTCGACCCGGCCGGTGGCGACGTCGTCGATCACCCGGACCTGGTCGAAGGCGGAACCGCCGTCCACCTTACGGATCTCGATCTGCCGAAGCGCCGCTCTGTCGGCCTGACGATCCTCGTGGCCACGACCGGCGCGGCGATGACCCTCGTCTTCGACGATGGTGCCGGTCTCTATGCCGGCGTCGCCATGCTGATCGGCGCACTTGCCACCGGATGCGTGCTGCTCGCTATCTCCTTGGCGGCCCGTCAGGACGAGGCACCCGAGGGCTGAAGGGGACGCCGGCGTCGCCGGCAGGGACGTTCAGCCGATCCAACTCAGCCACCGCCGGAACCCGGCCCAGCCGCCGACGGGACCCGGCCCAGACAAGGGCGGGGCTTGGCTCAGCCGCCGCTGTTCTGGGACGCGTTCGACTCGTCCGGCCCGCCCGGTCTGTCTGAAATCCCGCTGTCGGGAGCATCCGGGTTGCGGTCACCGGCGCTCTGTGGGCCGTTGCCTGTCACGCCGGTCGTTCCGGAGCCGTTGTTGGCGGGGGCGCCGCCTGTGGCCGGGTCTCCGGTGGGACCGGCCGCTCCGGTGGGCTCAGTCACGGTGCCGTCGGGGGTCGGCGTGTCGCCGTCACCCCCGCAGGCAACCAGAGTGGAGACGGCGATTGTCACGGTCGCGGTCAGCGTTGCTGCTCTCTTCATCGCTTCGATCATCGCTCAACGGTTCACCCAGAGCCGAATCCGTTTGCCGGGCGGCGTCAGCCAGCCCTGCGGGAGGCTCGAAGCACTGACCCTGCCACGCCTGCCGTAGCCGTAGAAGTCGGCCCGGGTCCTGCCGAGGCGGCACCCGGCCCGGCTCAGCGCCGCTCTCGCCTGGCCGACGGTTCGACCGATGAGGTTCGGCACCCGGCACCATGTGCGTTTCTGCGGCACGACGCCGCCGAAGCCGACCGGATCGACGCCCGAGGCGCGCATCGTCCTCTCGCGAACCCAGGCCCTGATCGCGCGGCCGGCGACCCTGGCGTCGACCGAGGGCAGGTTCGGACTGCAGTATGGATCGCCGAAGCTGGTCACGCCGATCAATCTCCAGCCGACATCGAGCTGCGCGATCATGGGGCCGCCGCTGTCGCCGAAGCAGGTCGAGGTGTTACCGGACGGTCCGCCGATACAGATCATCGTCTTCGGCTGGTAGCTACGGCCGTTGTCTCTGCGACAGACCGGATCCGGCAGGATGACCTGGTTGGCTACGCGCAGGTTGTTGGTGCCGATCCGGTTCCCCGGCTTGGCGACCCCCCAACCTGAGGCCTTGACCAGAGTGCCGGTCGAGAGCAGATCCGCTTCACTGTCGCCGGCCAGCTCGATCGGTTCAACCGGGAGGCGACGCTTCAGTTTGAGCAGGGCCACGTCCCAGGCCGGGCTCGATTTCGAGCTGCTGTACTTGAACCTGTTGTTCCGGTTGCGTGGCATCAGCCTCGACTTGACGAAGGCGCTGCTGCCGGACTTGTTGCTGAGCCAGGTTCGTCCCGCGATGGCCTCGATCCAGCCGATCTGCCGCTGCGAGAACTCGGCGACGCAATGCGCGGCGGTGATCACCAGGTCGCGGGCGATCAGCGATCCGGAACAGAAGTAGCGCTTGCGCGCCGACCGGGAGCGACTCCCGGGTCCGCCGACGACGAGCGCAACCTGCCAGGGGAACTCCGCGGCCTTGGCATTCTTGCCGTTGATCATGCTGGCTTCGGCGCCATTGCCCGGGGGGTGGGCGGCCTGGCTCCGGTCGATGCCCATCGCCAAGACGGCAAGCAGAACAAAGCCGCAGCCGAGACTGGCGGCTCGGACTCTCGCCGAGTGGGCAGTCGCGACCATCCGGTAATCCTACCGGCTGGACAATGTTAGTAAGTGCTAAGGTCCCGCTCACGTTTTGCTGACCAACCGGCCGGGTATGCGATCCCGGGTGAAGGAATTGGGAGGCGCTCCGTGAATACTCGAAACCAGATGGCATTCGGAAAGAAGAAGAAGCAGAAGGTGGAAGCCGAACTCGAGCAGGCGCGTGAGCGCAAGGCGGTCGAGCGCCCCCGCAAGGGCGGCACCCCGATCATCGAGATGCGGGACGTCAGCAAGGTCTACCCGGGCGGTCATCTGGCCCTCGACCGGGTGTCGCTGGCGGTCGATCGCGGCGATTTCGTCTTCCTGGTCGGTCCGACCGGCTGTGGCAAGTCCACCCTGATCAAGCTGCTGATCCGTGAACTCGAACCGACTGACGGCACCGTGTCGATCGCCGGCCGTGACGTCGGCACCCTCTCGGACAAGAAGATCCCGCAGCTCCGCCGCAACATCGGCACCGTCTTCCAGGATTTCAAGCTGCTTCCGAGCCGCACCGTCTACGACAACGTCGCCTACGCGCTTCAGGTTATCGGCGCCTCACGAGCCGAGATCCGGCAGAAGGTCCCCGAGACCCTGCGGCTGGTCGGCCTCTCGACCAAGCTTCACAACTATCCCGACCAGCTTTCCGGCGGGGAACAGCAGCGTGTATCGGTCGCCAGGGCATTCGTAAACCACCCGCCCCTGCTGCTGGCCGACGAACCCAGCGGAAACCTCGATCCGGTGACGTCGGTCGGGATCATGCAGCTGCTCTACCGGATCAACAAGACCGGAACAACGGTCGTGGTCGTGACCCATGACCGCGAAATGGTCGACCGCATGCGCCGCCGCGTGATCGAGCTTTACGAAGGCCGGGTCATCCGCGACGAGATCGCCGGCGGCTATACGGAGGAGTCGACCACCGAGTTCGGGGTGCGGATGCGCGCCGAGATGGGCGTCGGCCTCGAAGGCCACTCGAACGGAGTCCACTGATGGGACGCATCTTCTTCTTCACCGGCGAGGCGATCCGCGCCATGCGCCGCAACGTCGCCCCGACCACGGCCGCGGTCGTGACCACGGTGTTGACCGCGATCCTGATCGGCGTTCTGGTGCCGATCTTCCAGACGACGCAGAGCAAGAGTGCCGAGGTGCGGGACCAACTCGAGCTTCGCGTATTCCTCTTCGACGACGCCACGAGAACCGAGATCAACTCGCTCCAGAGCGACATTCAGGCGATTCCCAACGTCAAGGAGGTCGACTTCCTGAGCAAGGCGGACGCCCTGGCCGAGTTCCGCCGCGACTACGGGCAGGAGAACCGTGACGTCCTCAGGGAGCTGAGAGGCAACCCGCTGCCGGCGAACTTCATCGTGCGTCCGGACGACGCCTCGAACCTCGACGCGATCCGGGCCGCGATCCGTCCTCCCAACGAGAGCGGCAAGCCGACCTACATTTCGCCGATCGTCCAGCAGGTGGACAACCGCCAGGCGACCGCAAACAAGATCGAGGAGGTCACCGGGGCACTGAAGCTGGTGCTGACCGTGATCACCGCGCTGCTCATCGGCGCCTCCCTGCTGCTGATCGGCAATACGATCCGGCTCTCGATCTACACCCGCCGCCGCGAGATCGAGGTGATGAGGCTGGTCGGCGCGACCCGCTGGTTCATCCGCTGGCCGTTCATGATCGAAGGGGTCGTGGTCGGGGTTCTCGGCGGGGCGATTGCGATACTTGTCCTGTGGATAGGAAAAGTCACAGTGGTCGACCCGCTCTCGGAGAGCTTCGCGCTGATGCAGGCCCAGGACTCGATGTCTTTCATCCTGCTTGCCGCCTGCCTGTTCGGGGCGGCGATCGTCGTCTCGGCGCTCGGTTCGGGCCTGACGCTGCGCCGCTTCCTCAAAGTCTGAGCGACGCAGCCGGCTCCAGCCCGGCTCCCGGTGGGGCCGTCCCGGCCGTCGGGATGACTGACGGGCCGGTCTCGAGTTGAAAACCTCCTGGCTGGTACTGGCGACCGCGGTGGTCGCCCTGGTCGCCGGCATCTGGATCGGCGGCCATCCGGAGAACCTGCCCGATGGCGTTCAGGAACTGTTCGTCGAGTCCAGCATCGCCGGGAAGGAGTCGGCCTCCGACGACGCCCTGAACGTGATCGAGGATCAGTACTTCAGGGAGACCGATTCGACGCAACTCGAGGACGCCTCGATCCGCGGAATGGTCACGCGTCTGCGCAAGCAGTACGCCGACCGCTTCACCCACTACTTCGACCCGGAACAGCTGGCCCGTTTCAACGAGGCGATCAACGGCAGCTTCAGCGGAGTCGGGATGACGGTCGGCGAATTCGACGAAGGCGGGCTCAGGGTAGGCACGGTGTTCAAGGGTTCGCCGGCAGAGCGGGCCGGACTCGAGTCGGGGGATGTGATCGTCGAGGTCGACGGGGAGCCGATCCTCGGCGAGAGCGTCGACCTCGTCGTCTCGCAAATCAAGGGGCCCGAGGGCACCAGGGTGACGCTCGGGGTGAAGGTCCGGGGAAAGGGCGAGCCGCGGGACTTCGAACTGACTCGTGAAGAGATCTCGGTGCCGGTCACTTCGAACCGCGTGCGGGAAGTGGACGGCCGCAAGCTCGGCTACGTCAGGCTGACGAGCTTCAGCAACGGAGCCAGCGTGGCCCTCAGAAAAGCGGTCAACAGGGTTCGCAAGCGGGGCGCCGAAGGGTTTGTGCTCGACCTGCGGGCCAACGGCGGCGGACTGCTTCCCGAGGCGGTGCTGACCTCCAGCCTGTTCATCCCGGAGGGGGAGGTCGTCGTCGAGACGAGTTCCCGCACCCAGGGAGGCAGAACCTACAAGGCGGTCGGCGGGGACCTCGATCCGCCTCCGATGGTCGTACTGGTCGATCGCGACACGGCCTCGGCCGCCGAGATCCTCGCCGCCGCCCTGCAGACAGACAACGGCGATCCGGTGGTGGGCACCCGGACCTTCGGCAAAGGTGTCTTCCAGCAGGTGATCAATCTCGATAACGGCGGCGCCCTCGACCTGACGGTCGGTGAGTTCCTCACCGCCGACGGAGTCTCGCTGGCCGGGGAGGGGCTCAAGCCGGACGTGTTCTCACCGTCGCGACCAGAGGCCAGGCGGGACCTGCAGCTGGATCGCGCTTTCGAGGTTCTCGGTGACGAGATCGAAGGGTCCTGATGGCTCCGTCGAAGCAGTCAAGTCGCGGCCGGGGGCGAGCGGGCGATCGTCACGTCGCAGTTCTCGGCAGGCGCGGGCGCTTCACCGTGGCCAGGCCCCTGTTCGAGCCCGGCGAACAGGTCGCGCTCGACCGCAAGGTGAAGGGCGGGGAAGGCCGGATCGCCTGGGTCGAGTTCCGCGGCGGGCGGGCGCGACTGCTGAAGAACCTCGGCCGGATCGACAACGCCCGCGACGTCTGTGAGGCCCTGGCGCTGGAGCGGCTGCGTCGCCGGGGGTTTTCCGGAGCGATTGAATCCGAGGCGGAGTCCGTGGCTGCCGCACCGGTCGACCCGGTCGAGCGCCGTGACCTGACTTCCCTGCCCACGTTCACGGTCGACCCCGCTACGGCCAGGGATTTCGACGACGCCGTCTCGGCCGAAGTCGACGGGGACTCGGTGCGGCTCTGGATTCACATCGCCGACGTCGCCGCTTACGTGAGGCCCGGCTCGAACCTCGAGGCGCTCGCGTCGGACAGGGCCAACAGCGTCTATGTGCCGACTTCGGTCGAGCCGATGCTGCCCGGAGTGCTGAGCGCCGGGGTCTGCTCGCTCTCGCCGAACGAACAGAGGCTCGCCGTGACCACCGAAATCCTGCTTTCAGGTTCCGGCGACGTAGTCTCGTCCTCCTTCTACCGCAGCCGGATCATCTCCGACGCCCGACTCGACTACGAGCAGATAGACCGGATCTTCGATGGACAGGACCGGCCGCCGGACGCGGTCGCCGAGCAGATTCGACTGGCTCGCGCCGCGGCGGCAGCTCTCGCCGGGCGCAGGGAGAAGACCCGGCTGGAGGTGCATTCCAGCGAACCCGGATTCACCTTCGACGGAGAGGGAAACGTGATCTCGGCCACTGCCGACATCCAGACCGAATCCCACCGGCTGATCGAGCACCTGATGGTGCTGGTCAACGAACAGGTTGCCGAGCTGCTCCAGCAGAGGCGCACGCCCACGCTTTACCGGGTCCACGAGCAGCCGGATCCGGAACGGATCGCCCGCCTGGCCGAGCAGCTTGCCTCGCTGGATCTGCCGGCACCCGCTCTGGTCGACGGGATGGGACCCGGAGAGGCCGGCCGGTACGCGGTGGAGGCTTCGCGCAGCGTCGCCGCCGAGGCGAAGCGCCGCAGCCACGGCGTTGTGCCGTTCGGTTCGCTGATCCTGCGCTCGCTCAAGCCGGCCCGCTACTCGCCTCGCAACCTCGGCCACGCCGGACTCGGCAGCCAGGCTTACTGTCACTTCACATCGCCGATCCGCCGCTTCCCCGACCTGCTGGTCCACCGCGGTCTGCTCTCGGAGGTCGGGGGTGGGGAGGAGGCACCCGATCCGGGCGAGGTCGGTGATGCGGCCGAGCACTGTTCCGACCGCGAACGCGAGGCATCCCGGATCGAGCGGGATGCCGACGACGTCTGCGCGGCCTTCCTGCTCGAGCGGGAACTCTTCGAAGGCGGCTGGAAACGGCGCTTCGAAGGCGAGGTGTCGGGTGTGATCGGCGCCGGTGCCTTCGTCGCTTTCGGCGGTGAACTCGGTGACGTCTACGAGGGCTTCATCCCGGTCAGACGGATGCGCGGCGACCGTTACGACCTGAATCAGGAAGAAACCGCCCTGATCGGGGGCAGGAGTGGAAAAGCCGTGCGCTTCGGCGATCCGGTGACGGTTACCGTCCAGCGGGTCGACGCGGTACGCGGCCGGGTCGACCTCGATCCCGCAGACGGCTAGATTGGACGGCGATGGCCAGGAAGAGCAAGAAAAAGAGAGCTCCGGCGTCGGGTGACGTCGCGACGAACCGCCGGGCCCGCCAGAAGTTCGAGTTGATCGAGAAAATGGAGGCAGGCATCGTGCTGCAGGGCACCGAGGTCAAGGCGCTGCGTGAAGGAAATGCCCAGATGGTCGATTCCTACGCCTCGATCGAGGATGGCGAGGTCTGGCTGCGCAACCTCCACATTCCGCCCTATGCACCGGCCACAAGCAACAACCACGAGCCGGAGCGTCCGCGCAAGCTCTTGCTCCATCGGGGCGAAATCGAACGCCTGATCGGCAAGTCGCAGCAGAAAGGGTTGACCCTTATCCCTTCGCGCATCTATTTCAAGGGCCCGAAAGCCAAAGTCGAGCTCGCCCTGGCGAAAGGCAAGGAAGGGCGGGATCGCCGCCGCGAGATTGCCGACCGGGACGTCCAGCGTGACGTTGAGAGGGAATTCAAGGGCAGGTATCGTTCCTGACCGGCGAGTCCGAGGCAAGATGCACACCAACCCGCCCTCGTTTCTTTCGACCAAGCAGGCAGCATGAGAGGATCCAGCCAATGAGAATGAGATTCAGCCCGGCCCATCTTCTTGTCCTGATCGCCCTGGTCGCCGGCATTCCCGCGACCGCCGTCGCGGCGGACGGGGATACCGGCACGACCGCCACCGATACCGCCCCGCTGACCCTGACCCCGGAGGAGATCGCCGACCTCGAAAACGCAACGGGGACTCCGGAATCTTCGAACTCGGGCTTCATCGACGATGCCGGGAACTTCATCAGCGACAACGCGCCGTACTTCATCATCGGCATCGTCGTGCTGGCGGCGATCATCGCCGGCATCCTCATCATGCGTGGCCGCCGCAAGACTGAGACAGCCGCAGCCGACAGGCCTCCGGCCGGTGCTCTGAGTGCCACCGCCGGTGGTGCCGCGGCCGCCGGCGTGAGCAGCGCCGAACTCCGTCGTCGAAAGCGTGCCGCGATGCAGCGTGCCCGGGAAGACGAACGCCTGCGCCGGCGTCGTGGTGCCGGTGCGGCCCCGGCTCGGGCGCCGCAGGTGTCGACAACCCAGGCTCCGGTTGCGGTCGATCCGGTCGAAGCCGAGAAGCAGGCGGCTCGCGACCAGGCCAGCGCAGCCGGGGCCGTCTCCCGCGCCGGGACCGTCGTCACCCCTCCTCCGCGGGCTCCCGTTCCCCAGGGCGGGCCGGTGCCCGCTCCTGTCTCCCCGAGTCAAACCGCCCCCGCCGCCGGGGTGGTCACGGCGGCAGGTGCCGCAGCCGGAGCTGCCGTCGGTGCGGCGGCGAGCCGCCCCGACGAAACCCCGCCGGCCCGCCCGGCGGAGAGTGCCACCGAGACGACCTGGACGGAAACCGGGTCCGGTTCCGAGCCCGACACCCAGGCATCGTCCGGGGCCCGCCCGGAAGACCCGCCCGGGGCCGGTACGATCCAGCCTCCGGGAGAGGCGCCCACGGCGGTAACCCCGCTTCCCCCGAGCGACGGCGAAGAGATC
>JAUQWL010000236.1 GCA_030835185.1 Solirubrobacterales bacterium
CTCACAGCCTCAGAAGGACTCACAGCCTCAGAAGGACTCACAGCCTCAGAAGGACTCACAGCCTCAGAAGGACTCACAGCCTCAGAGGGACTCACGGGGTGAGCGTCTCGTCCCGGAGGACCGATTCGATCTCCGACCGGGTCTGCGGCACAATGCCGGTATGGCCAAAAAGAAGAAGTGTGACTGGTGCGGGGTGGGGCTTGACGAGGACGAAGGACTGCGGCTGATTCAACCGCAGAGGAATCTCGGCGCTTCCTTCTGCCGGTTGGAGCACGTCGTGCCCTGGCTGATGCAGAAGAACGACTGGCACATCTGGCCCGGCGTCGAGGTGCCCGGAGAGGCCGCTCCGGTCTGTGCCCAGACCGGCGAAGAGCTTGAAGAGGGCGCCTACTACCTGGTGCGTCGTCGTGGTGACGTCGTGGTTGCAGACGGTTTCATCGGACCCGAGGCCGTTCTCGTGTGGGCCAGGGCGGGCGGGCGCTACGCCCCCGGCTGAGAACCGGCGTCCCGGCCCTGGTTCTGCTTGCCGTTGCGCCGCGGCCGGTCCGCAGGTGTCGGGATCACCTTCGGCTCCGGGGCGAGGGAGTTGACGAAGCGGCCGAGGATCGTGGCCGTCTTTTCCGGGGTTTCGACGTTGGGCGAATGGCCCGCCTCGGGAATCAGAACGGTCTCGACGCCGGGAATCGCGGCATAGGCGCTGATCGCCTCCCGTGCCGAGTAGAGCCTGTCCTGTTCGCCGAAGATCACCAGCAGCGGCAGGCCGGCCCGCTCCAACCGGACATCCAGCCCTTCGGCATCGGTGTAAGCATCCGATTCGTCGGTCGAATCACGGTAGGCCGGGTAAGTCATCGCCCTGATGTCGTCGACGAATTTCTCCGGCACGTCGAAACCGGGTGCGAAGGCCCGTTCGAGGTTTCGCCGGACCATGAAGTCGGGCGCAATGCGCCAGAGGGCCTGGCCGACGACGGGCAACTTCGCAACCCTGGCGGTACCGCTCTGGCCCCCGTAGGAAGAATCGGGGGCCGTGTCGATGATGCCGATGCCGGCTACCAGTTCCGGAGAGCTCTCTGCCAGGGCGGTGGCGACCTTTCCGCCCAGTGAGTGTGCGACCACTGCCGCACGTTCCATGCCGAGCTTCGCAAGCACCTGTGCAACCAGGCTCGCCTGGGATTCGATCGAGTATCCGGAGGACGGCTTGTCCGAGCCGCCGTAGCCGAGCAGGTCGATGGCGATCGTCCGGCGGCCCTGCTCCGCCAGCAGCGGGATCATCTCATCCCACCAGTCGATCGCTCCACCGGACCCGTGGATCAAGACCACCGGCGGCGCGAGGGGCACCGCCGCGCTCGCGACACCCGGTCGAGGACCGTCCTGAAGGCCGTTCATACCGGGATTCGGTGGGGTGTCGAGCACCTGAAGCTGTCCGGAAGTCGTCTTGACGAGCCGGCCGTCGACGATGTTCACGGAGGCCGAATCTGTTTCGTTGTCGAGCGCGAAGACGTTGAGTGCGAGCAGGGCGGCCAGTCCGAGCAGAATCACCAGCAGGACCTTGAGTCCGCGGCTTCTGCGGGAGGCTGCGCCCCGATTCAGGGCTGAAGAAGATCCGGGCATCTGCGCTGTTACCCTAGTCCGACTTTCGGTCGGGTCAGCTTTGTCTGCGACCCGGTCCATTCAATCCGACTACCTGCGGGAATACACATGGAGAAGTTCCTCATACAGGGCGGTGTTCCGCTCTCCGGTGAAATCACCGCTGCGGGCAACAAGAACGCCGCCCTGCCGATCCTCGCCGCCTGCCTCCTGACCGAGGAAGAGGTCGTCATCGCCAACGTGCCGAGGATCCGCGATACCGAAGCACAGATCGCCCTGCTGGCCAACCTCGGGGTCACGGTCGAATGGACGGAGCCAAACACGGTCAAGCTCTGCGCGAAAAACGTCACCGACACCGCGCTCGACGAAGATCTTTCGGCGGCGATTCGCGCGTCCTTCCTGATGGCCGGGCCGCTTCTGGCCCGCTTCGGCGAAGTCCACATGCCGCCTCCGGGCGGGGACTTCATCGGTCGCCGCCGGCTTGACGCCCACCTTGAGGCATTCCGCGAGCTTGGTGCCCGGGTCGGCGGACAGCGCTGGATCGAGTTGACCGCACCGCCCGGCGGACTCAGAGCGACCGGGATCTTCATGGATGAACCGTCGGTGATGGGAACTGAAAACGCCCTGATGGCCGCGGCGCTCACCCCTGGCGAAACCATCATCTCCAACGCCGCTTGCGAACCGCACGTTCAGGATCTGGCCCGGTTGCTGGTCAAGATGGGCGCGCCGATCTCCGGCATCGGCTCGAACGTGATGGTGGTGACCGGCCGCGACAAACTCGGAGGTGCGGAGCACTCGGTCACCCCCGATCACATCGAGATCGCCAGCTTCATGGCCCTGGCGGCCGCGACCGGAGGGGAGATGAGGATCCACGACGTCGAGCCACTCGACCTGTTGATGATCCGCCGGCAGTTCCGCCGCCTCGGCTTCCAGTCCGTGATCGAAGGGCGCGACGTGATCGTGCCGCCTGCCCAGAACCTTCGTGTCCAGGCGGACGCCGGTGGGGCGATCCCGAAGATCGAAGACGGACCCTGGCCCGCATTTCCCGCGGACCTCACTTCGATCGCACTCGCCCTGGCGACGCAGGCGGAAGGCGAGATCCTGATCTTCGAGAAGATGTTCGAGAACCGCCTCTTCTTCGTCGACAAGCTGGTCGCGATGGGGGCGAGAATCACCCTCTGCGACCCTCACCGCGCGATCGTCAGCGGCCCGGCCCAGCTCCACGGCGAGCGCGTCGACAGTCCGGATATCCGTGCCGGCATGGCGATGCTGATCGCGGCGCTGGCGGCGGAGGGCACTTCCCAGATCGGCAACATCCGCCAGATCGATCGCGGCTACGAGGACATCGACAGCCGCCTCAAGGCACTCGGCGCGCACATCGAGCGCGTCGACGACTGATCGGAGCAGATGTGATCCACCCGATTCCACCCGGAACCAGGGACGTGCTCCCCGACGAGATGCGCGAGCTCAGGCGCCTCCAGGCTTCGCTCCTGGGCGTCTTCGAGACCTTCGGTTACAGCGAGGTCAGGACGCCGACTGTCGAATACGCCGACGTGGTCAGTCGCGGTGACGAAGACCTGGCCGGCGACGCCTACCGCTTCTTCGACGACCGGGGCGAGTTGCTCGCACTTCGCACGGACATGACGATCCCGATCGCCAGGCTCGTCGCGACCCGTTTCGGCGAGGTAGAGCCACCGTGGAGGCTCAGCTACGTCGCCAATTCCTATCGTGCCGTGACGCCCCAGCGGGCCCGCCTGCGCGAGTTCGGCCAGGCGGGCATCGAACTGATCGGGGTGGACGGCCCGGACTGCATTGCCGAAGTCGTCGAGATTCTGGCTCGTTCGCTCGACGCCGTCGGTCTGGAGAAAGCCGTGATCGGTCTCGGAGACGCCGACCTGTGGGCAGCCCTCGTCCGGGATTTCGGCGGTAGCGAGCAGACGGTCGGGGCGACGTCCCGCCGGTTGGCCGCTCACGACATGGTCGGCCTCGGAGCAGATCTCGAAGAGTGTGGAGAATTCGCGGCGGCCCGGATCGAGACCATGCTGAGCCTGGTCCAGCGGCGCGGTGGCCCCGATGTTCTCGCCGACTGCCGCGGACGCGGGGGAGAGCGCTTCGAGAGCGTCCTCGATCGCCTTGAAGCCACCTGTGAAGCGGTTTCGGCGCGCGATGTCGGCGAGCGGATCCAGCTCGACATGGGGATGCTGCGCGACCTCGGCTACTACACCGGCCCCGTCCTGGAGGTCTACGATCCGTCGGTCGGCGAGGCCATCGGCGGTGGAGGTCGCTACGACGGTCTGATGGAGCGATTCGGAGTCGACCAGCCGGCGGCGGGATTCAGCCTTTACCTCGAGCCGATCCACAAAGCCCAGCTCGAACAGAACGGCAAGGCCGGATCAGGAGTATCCGATGCTTGACTCCCTGTCCAGACCCGGGGGGCCGCTCAAGGTTGCCGTTCCCCGCGGAGCGCTGTTGGAGGAAGTGCTCGGCCTGCTCGACCGGATCGGCATCGACACCGCCGGCGTCAGAAGCGACTCCCGCTCGCTGGTCTTCGACGGTGGTGAAGTGATCCTGGTGACGATGCGACCTTACGACGTGCCGACATACGTCGAAGCGGGGGCGGCCGATCTCGGTATCACCGGCAAGGACGTACTGCTCGAACAGGAGGACCGCAGGGTTTTCGAACTGCTGGACCTGAAGGTCGGTCTCTGCCGGATGGTTCTGGCCACTCGCAGGGGAGACACCGGGCCGAGCGAGCACCAGCGGCGCCTCGGAATGATGAGGATCGCGACCAAGTACCCGCGGATTGCCGAGCAGTACTTCGAAGGCAGGGGTCGTCAGGTGGAAGTGGTCGAGGTGAAGGGCTCGATCGAACTGGCACCCCTGGTCGGCCTGGCCGACGGAATCGTCGATCTGGTCGCCACCGGCCGCACCCTGGTCGAGAACGACCTCGAAGAGCGCGAGCAGATCGTCACCTGTACCGCTCGCCTGGTCGCCAACCAGGTCTCGTACAGACTTCGCTCCGATGAGATCGCGTCGCTCACATCCCGGCTCCGGGAAGCTGCCGGATGAGGTTCCGGCGTCTTCAGTGGACGGCGCCTGAGCAACTCGCCGCCGAGATCAGCGAGTGGTTCGCCGACGAAGGCGAGCCGATCGACGTCTCGGGGATCGGACGTGAGGTCGAGGAACGCGGCGACGACGCCCTGGTCGAGCTGACCCGCCGTTTTGACGCACCGGAAGCGGACGGGATCGAACTCGAGGTCACGCGTGGCGAGGCCCGTGCCGCCCTCGAGCGGGTCGAGCCCACCGTGAGCGAAGCACTGGGGATCGCCATCGCCAACGTCAGCCAGGTCGCGAGGGCGCAGCTCGGCGGTGAGCAGGTGGTCGAACTCCCCCAGGGACAGAAGGTCACAGTCGGAGCCGCACCGATGAGCTCGGCGGGCATCTACGCGCCCGGCGGCCGCGCAAGCTACCCGTCGAGCGTGATCATGGGTTGCATCACCGCTCGCGTGGCCGGGGTCGAGCGGGTGGTGCTGGTGACGCCGCCCGGATCGGATGGCCGGATCGACCCGGTCACGCTGGCCGCGGCTTCGCTTTGCGACGTCGATGAGATTTTCGCGGTCGGTGGAGCCCAGGCGATCTTCGCCCTGGCCCGCGGCACCGAGACCATTCGTCCGGTGGACGTGATCGCCGGCCCCGGTAACGCCTGGGTCCAGGCCGCCAAGAAGGCCGTATGCGGAGAGGTTGCGATCGACTCGCTGGCCGGTCCTTCGGACCTGACCGTCGTCTTCGACCGGGAGACGAACCTCAACTGGGTGGCCCTCGACCTCTGCGCCCAGGCCGAGCACGGTGCGGAAAGCCTGCTCGTCGCCGTGGCCGTGAACGGGGGAGACCTCGACGGACTGCGAGCCGAAGTGGAGCGCATCGCCGGGATTGAAGCTTCGGTCAAAGACTGCCGCCTGGTCCTGCTCGAGGCCCCTTCCGGCTCGGAAGCGATCGCCCTGGCGAATGAACTCGCCCCGGAACATCTGCAGCTGATGGACGAGTCCAGCGCTTCGCTGGCGGTTGACGTCCGTACTGCGGGCTGCGTCTTCACCGGCCGGGTGGCCGCGACGGCGTTCGGCGACTACATCGCCGGCTCGAACCACATTCTGCCCACCGATGGCACCGGCAAAAGTTTCGGCCCGGTTTCTCCGGCGACCTTCCGACGCAGCACGGCGCGGGTAAGCTTGACCTCCGGATCGGCCGATGCCCTCGCGGAGCCACTGAACGCCCTGGCGAAGGCCGAAGGACTGCCGGTCCACGGACTTTCGGCCATTGCGAGAAAAGAATATGAGCAGAACAGCAACAGTTGAGCGAAACACGGGTGAAACACACGTCGAGGTGACCGTCGACCTCGACGGTGGCGACTCGTTGATCACAACCGGGGTCGGTTTCTTCGACCACATGCTCGACCTGCTCTCCCGTCACGCCAACATCGGTCTGGCAGTCAAGGCCGACGGCGACCTCGAGACCGGCTCTCATCACACGGTCGAGGACGTCGGCATCGTGATCGGCCAGGCGATCGACCGTGCCCTCGGGGATCGCTCCGGCATCCGGCGCTACGGCTCCTCCGTGGTCCCGATGGACGAAGCGGCTGCGCAATGCGCGATAGACATCTCCGGACGTCCGCTCTCGGTATTTCGAGGGGAGATCCCCACCACCGCGATTTCGAACTACGAGACCGAACTGACCGAGGAGTTCTTCCGTGCGGTCGCCAATGGAGCGAAGATGACCGTCCACGTCGAGGTCAGGTACGGGTCCAACGTCCACCATCTGATCGAAGCCTGCTTCAAGGCCTTTGCCCGGGCACTCAGGGTCGCGGCCTCGATCGACCCCGACGAGAGGGGCGTGCCCAGCACCAAGGGCACGCTGAGCAGTTGAGCGCCACCGTATCGCTGGCCGTCCTCGATTACGGAATGGGCAACCTGCGTTCGGTCGAGAAGGCGTTCGAGCGGGTCGGAGCGTCCTGCGAAGTGACTGCCGTCCACGAGGAAATCGGAGCCGCGGACGGCGTCGTATTGCCGGGGGTCGGAGCGTTTCCGAAAGCGATGGAGCGGATTCGCGAGCTCGGCATCGACGAGGCCCTGGTCACTGCTGCCGAAAGCGGCCGGCCGGTTCTCGGAATTTGCCTCGGACTCCAGTTGCTGTTCGAATCGAGCACCGAACTCGGCGGCTCCGACGGTCTCGGCCTGCTCGAGGGCGAGGTGGCAGAGATACCCGCCGGTGGCCGCAAGATCCCGCACATCGGCTGGGCGCCCGTCACCTGGCACCGGCCCTCGAGACTGGGGAACGGGATCCGGCCCGGCGAGCCCTTCTACTTCGTCCATTCCTTTGTGGTCGAGCCGCGTGAAGAGGATTTGATCGGATCGGCGACCTACGGCGGTGAGTTCGCCTGCGTAGCAGGACGCGACCGTATTTACGGGGTCCAGTTTCACCCGGAGAAGTCGAGTGCGGCCGGTCTCAGGGTGCTCGAGAACTTCGTCGGCATCTGCGCGGAGGCCGGGGAGTGATCCTCTATCCGGCGATCGACATCCTCGGCGGCAGGGCCGTACGGCTGTGGCAGGGTGACTACGAACGTGAAACCGTCTATGACCACGTGCCCGCCGACGTGGCGAAACGGTGGGCCGACGCCGGGGCCGAGTGGCTTCACGTGGTCGACCTGGACGGAGCCAAGGCCGGTAATCCGGAAAACCTGAAGGCGATCGAGATGATTTCGGGTGCCGTCAGCTGTGCGATCGAGGTCGGGGGCGGCCTCAGGGATTACGCCTCGGTCGAAGCCGTCCTGGAGGCGGGCGCGGCTCGGGTCGTGGTCGGTACCGCTGCGTTGCGGGATCCGGACTTTCTGGCCGAACTGCTCGCCGGCCGCGGCGCCGAAGAGGTCGTGGTCTCGGTCGACGCCCGGGGCGGTCAGGTTTCGCTCGCCGGCTGGACCGAAAGCAGCGGGGTGGACGTCGCCGACGCAGTTGCCGACCTCACCCGGCGGGGTGTAGCCAGGTTCCTGTTCACCCCGATCGAGGTCGATGGCACCATGGAGGGTCCGAACCTGCCGGAGCTGGAGCGGGTGGCCCGGGCCACCGAGGCAGCGGTCATCGCCTCGGGCGGAGTGGGCACGCTCGGGCACCTGAGGGAACTGGCCAGGGTCGCCGCCGGCAACGTCGAAGGCGTGATCGTCGGCCGGGCCCTTTACGAGGGCAGGTTCACGGTCCCGGAAGCCATGGCTGCCCTCGCCGGCGAGATCCCGTCCGGAGGTTCGGGTGAGCCGCTGTGAGTGACCTGAAAAGAGTGATCCCGTGCCTCGATGTGGACGACGGCCGCGTGGTCAAGGGCACCAACTTCGTTGACATCCGCGACGCCGGCGACCCGGTCGAGCTGGCTTCGCGCTACGACCGGGAGGGTGCCGACGAGCTGGTCTTCCTCGACATAACCGCCTCCCACGAGGGTCGGGACACGATCGTCGACCTCGCCCGGCGAACTGCGGACAATGTCTTCATCCCGTTCACGATCGGCGGGGGGATCCGCTCGGTCGAAGATGCCCAGGCCGTGCTCGATGCCGGAGCCGACAAGGTCGCGGTCAACTCTGCGGCACTCAATCGCCCCGGTCTGCTCGGCGAGATGGCCGACGTTTTCGGCACCCAGTGCGTAGTGGTCGCGATCGACGCCAAGTGGCAGGACGGCCACTACGAAGTATTTCTCAACGGAGGTCGCAAGCCGACCGGGCGCGACGCTGTCCAGTGGGCGATTGAAGCAACCAGACTCGGCGCCGGCGAAATCCTGCTGACCAGCATGGACCGCGACGGGACGAATATCGGCTACGAACTCGAGCTGACCGCCGCGGTGGTGGATGCGACTGCGGTGCCTGTGATCGCTTCTGGCGGAGCCGGCGAGCTCCAGCACCTGGTCGATGCGATCAAGGAAGGCCACGCCGACGCTGTCCTGTGTGCCTCGATCTTCCATTACGGACAGCACACCGTCAAAGAGGCGAAGCGGTACATGGCCGAGAACGGAATCCCCGTCCGGATCTGACAAACGCACGGGAGGTGGCTGAACCCGCGCTCAACAACGTCCTCGTGAGCAAGTGAGGCGCCCGCCAGGCACGTCGGGTGCTCCGGTATCGGCAGGGCGGGCCCGGGAAGCCCCGCCCGCGCTACTGACCGCCCGCGTTCGCTTTGTTGCGGTTCTTCGGCTTCTTCTTGCTCTTCGCTTTTGCCTGCTGCTCCCGCTTCTTCTTCGCAGCCTGCTGCTCTTTCCGCTTCTTCTTCGCAGCCTGCTGCTGCTTCCT
>JAUQWL010000038.1 GCA_030835185.1 Solirubrobacterales bacterium
CACCGAAGACCTTGGTCAGGTTCTGCAGTTCGATCATCGGCATCGCCGTTGCTCCTCAGGTCGCAGGTTCGCCGACAACCGCGACGAACAGGTCGTTGACATTGGTCCCGGTGGCACCGGTGAGAAGGAGGTCGCCGAGAGCTTCGAGCGGCTCCATGGCGCCGTGCCGCATCAACGCTTTTCGAAGATCGAGCCCGGCCTCGGAGGCGCGGCGGGCGCTCTCGCCGTCAGCGATCGCGCCGGCCGCGTCGGTGCCGCCGTCGGAGCCGTCGGTATCCATGAACAGGACCACCACCGGAGATCCATCCAGCTCGAGTGCCGCAGCGATTGCCGCCTCCTGACCGGGCCCGCCGTCACCGAACTCGCCCTTGCCGGCTATCGCCACCGAACTCTCGCCACCGCAACCGAGCAGCACCGTACCCGGCTTGAAAGGGTAGGAACCGGTCGAGCTGGAGAGGGCGATGTCGGCGATGAACCGGCCCATCTCCCTGGCTTCGCCCTCGAGAGTCGTGGTCAGGATCACCGGTTCGTAGCCCCTTTTACGGGTCTCCCCGACCATCGCTTCGCAGACGCCGAAGCCGGTTACCAGCAGCTCCGTGGTCACCTCGACCGATGCGAGATCGGGTGACGAAGCGCCGGGCGAGGTCAGGTGCGAAACGATTGACGGGGGCAGCCGGTCCCAGAGTTCGTAGTCCTCGAGTACCGAGATCGCTTCGGCGACGGTCGAGGTATCGGGAACGGTCGGGTCGGTGATCACATCGAGCTGGTCTCCGGCCACGTCGGACACGGTCAGGTTGACGATCCTCGCCGGGGCGATCCGCTCGGCGAGCCTGCCCCCTTTGATCAGCGAGACATGCTTGCGGACCGAGTTGACCTCGGCGATCGGCATACCGGAGCCGAGGAGCATCTCGTGAAGGTCACGTTTCTCCTCGAAACTGACGCCTTCGGCCGGAAGGCAGGCGAGGGCGGAACTGCCGCCGGTGAGGCAGGCGATGACCAGATCCCGGGGGCCGACCGCATCGGCCAGTTCAACCAGACGCCGGGCGCCTTCGACGCTGGCCTCCGAGGGCAGGGGGTGATCGGCGATCAAGGTTTCGATCCTCGAGAGCCGGCCGGCTTCGCCGCGCCTGAGGATGACCACACCCCCGTCGATCCGGTCGCCCAGGGTTTCTTCCAGGGAGGTTGCGATGGGCAGCGTCGCCTTTCCCGCGCCGAGCACGAAAACCCGGGCCCCCGGTTCGAGCCGGTACTCCCGGCCGCAGATCGAGATGCCGTCGGCAGTGGGGGCGACCGCGGCTGAGGTTGCGCGCGCACCGTCGCAGGCCGTCAGCCCGACGTTTGCGATGGCGAGGGCGTCCTGCCTCAGTGCCGTGATCCCGTGGGAGCAGAGCTCATCCAGATTTGAAACCCGCGCCGCCTGTGTCTGCGCGGTCGGTTCCATCAGGTCTCTTCTTGCGCTTCTTCGCTGCGGAGGCTGTGAAGCTGAATGAGCTTTCCGGTGGCCTCCAGGAGGTGTAACCGGAACAGCCTCTCGGCCTGGTCCACGTCACCCGAGATGATCGGGCCGAG